>NZ_LR134372.1:1002930-1337240 GCF_900637395.1 Campylobacter upsaliensis
ATTTAAAACGCCTAATTCTAGCATACTTTAAACAAAATAGCAAGAAAAAAGGCTATTTTTAGGCTTTTATCTTCATTTTTTTATCATTTTTCCTAGTGTAGCGTTCAAATTCTCCACTTTCATCAAGCTCATTGCCGATTTTTTCATAAAGAGCATAATAAAATTTCACAAATTCCCTACACTCATTATGCTTAGGTAAAAAAACTTCATTTTCTAAAACACAAAAAATATCTAAAAATTCTTTAGCATCAAGTCTAAGTGCATAATGCTTGGCTAAAGCATGGTAAGTTTGCAAACAAAGCTTTTTAAATGCTTCGTAAGCTTGAGTGCTAAAGTCTATCTTTAAATTTTCTTGCTTAAATTCCAAAACTCCGCTTTGAAACAATAAACAAAGATGAATCAATCCCTCCGTATAATAAGCCTTAACTTCTTCAACCTTTTGCCACGCTATAAGTCCCACAGCTCTTTTAATGAGTTCGTGAAAAACGGGCATTTTAAGCTCTTCTTCCTCATGGTAGAAAAAATTCACAAGCCCACCACAAGTAGCCTTGTATTCCTCGATATTTTTGAAAAATCCACTTTGATTCATCAATTTTTCACTATCTTTTGCGATAAAAAAGATATGTCCGTATTCGTGTCCTATGGTTGAAATTTCATAAATTCTTTTCCAAAGCTTTTCATTATAAAATAAAACATCACGCCCATAAGTTAAAAATTCCTTATCGAAAATTTCACTTGCCATTTTCATAAAGGGCTTTGTTTTGCTATTTTCATACACAAAATTTAAAAAAGCAAAGATTTTTTTACCTGCTTTTGAGCTGACAAATTCATCGTTTGGCACAACTTGTGCTGAAAAAAGCCCCTTTAACTCCGCTCCATAATAAATCATCGGCAGACAAATATAAAGCTGAGTTTTGTCTATATTTTCGCACACTTCTTTTCTTAAATTTTCATCCTCAATGCCAATATTTTCATATATTCTTAAAAAAGTTTTCTTAATATTTTGTGCAAATTCTTGTCCATTGAATTCGCTAGCATCACTTAGTCTAATATCCCACTCTAACGCCACTGCGTGCGTGTATTGATCCTCGTAATACTCAAGCGGATGTCCTACTTGCAAAGGCGATTTAACCCTCATCCAAGCAAATTCAGCCTCCTGCCACGCGGCGATAACTCTCTCATCTTCCTTCTCGCAAAAGGCATTTTTAAGCTTTTCAAAATACTCTATATAGGCAAATTCTTCTTCATTTTGTGCGAAAACTCGCAATTTTTCAATCATACTTTCAAAAGCAAATTCTAAGCGTAAAATTTCATTTTCAAAAAATCTAGCATAAGGAACAAAACGCCACAAAGAGCCTATTTTAACAATAACCCCATAACTTCTTTCGCAAATTTCACCAAAATTATCCACTTGATAAAGTTTATTTTTACGCAAAAATTCAAGCGCATCTTCTAAATTTGCGAAACTTGATTTTAGCATTTTATTATTTTTTTCTATAATTTCTTTAGTCCAAACAATTTCAAAGTCATTTATCACAAGTCCCACACTATGAACGCCTTCAACTAAGGCTTGATAAAAATCATTTAAAAGCCTTTTTTCCTTTACTTCTTCTATGAATTCTTTATGTTCTCGCTCATAAAATTTTCTCACCTCTTCATAAAGAGCGTGCTTAATCTTTGTAATTTTCTCTTCTTTGACTCCTCTTTTTTCCAATTCTTTTACCAAATTTTCTTCTTTTAAATCAACCAAACGCCGCAAAATAGCTAGCAAGGCACTTTTTTCATATTCTAAACCGCTACTTTTTAAAAGTCCCTCCAAAAATTCGTTTTTTTCTTCGCTTTCTAAAAAATGATAAAATCCATTGATTTTATCTCTACGCTTTTTGGCAAGTTTTGCGATTTCTTTAAAATCATTCATTTAATTCTCCTAAGCCTATTAACTTTTTTAATTATAATTTTCTTTTTAAAACAAGGAGTAATCATATGAAAGATATGGGAGAGCCAAAGCTTAAAATAGTCGCTATGCCAAGCGATACTAATCCAGAGGGCAATATTTTTGGCGGGTGGATTTTATCGCAAATCGATTTAGCCGGAGCAATTACAGCTAGAGAGCTTTCTCCTGAGCGTGTTGTAACTATTTCTATGGATAAGGTGATTTTCAAAGAGCCTGTGTATGTAGGCGATATACTTTCTTGCTATGCCAAGATAGAAAAGGTCGGTAATACTTCCATAGGCGTTAAAATCGAAGTTGTCGTGCAAAGGGTTGATGACTTAGGCTGCACCTCTTGCATTAATGTAACTTCCGCTTTTGCAACTTACATTAGTGTGGATAAAAGGGGTAGAAAAAAGCCCATAAGCAAAGAGCTTAAAAAAATTCACGGCTTTTTAGCTGAGTGATTGTCTAGCAAAACCTTTGCTCTAAATTTTATCAGCACTTATTTAAGCCGCCTTGATTATATTTTTTATCAAGGCATTCTTTAAAAAATTCTCCTCTGCTTTTAGGCGGAGTTTCTGGGTGATTCTCCCTCATATGTTCTAAATACTTATCATAACTTGAAAGCCCCACTAAGGGGTGAAAAAACCTCTCGGCTTTTTCGTAATAAAACTTAATTTTTTTAAACAATTTGCTTACTATCAAGCTTTATATAAGGGCTTTCTTTGAGTGGAATTCTTATCTTACCAAAGCAAATTCCAGCACAAGAGATGATGACAAGTAAGGTTGTAATCATAAAGAACATACATAAAATAGCGTTTAAGATGTTAGCAAATTTAGCCTGAGTGGCGACAGAAATTTCTTTTTGAATTTTCGCTTTTTCTGCCTCGTCTGTTATAGTGGATAATTTAGCCTCCAAAACGATAATTTTATCATTTTGAATTTTTGCTGTGGCGACATGACTTACGGCATTACGCACCTTATTACCCTCTTCATAAGGTAGGATTTTTTGAACGCCCCCGTAAAGTGTGGCGATTAAAACAAAGGTCGCTGGTGCTAGGGTTACCCAAGTATATTTCGCCTTGCCCATTTTGACTAAAATCGCTGTTACTAAAAGTAAAGCCATACCTGCTAACATTTGATTGCTTACGCCAAATAAAGGCCAAAGTGTGTAAATTCCGCCCTTAGGGTCAATCGCCCCTTGATAGAGAAAATAACCCCAGCCAGCCACACTCAAAGCAGTCGCAAAAATCCCCGCAGGAATGCTGTGTATATTTCCTAAAGGCTTATAAACATTACCCAAAATATCTTGCACCATAAAACGACACGCCCTAGTGCCAGCATCAACTGCCGTTAAAATAAACAAAGCTTCAAATAAAATGGCAAAGTGATACCAAAACGCCATTAAATCCACCCCACTAAATAGCTCGTGCAAAATCAAAGCCACACCGATAGCAAAAGTCGGCGCACCACCCGTTCTTGAAAGTATAGTTTCCTCACCTATGCTTTTTGTAAGACTCATAATCTCTTCAGGACTTACACTAAAGCCCCAGCTAGAAATAGTCGCCGCAACACCAGCTAAATCCGTGCCTATTAAAGCACTTGAAGAATTAATAGCAAAATAAATTCCTGGATGCAAAATGCAAGCACAAATCAAAGCCATAATAGCCACGGCACTTTCCATAAGCATAGAACCATAACCCACCGCTAAAGCGTGTGTTTCATTTTCAAGCATTTTAGGAGTCGTGCCACTTGAAATTAAAGCGTGAAAACCACTAATCGCCCCACAAGCTATGGTAATAAACAAGAAAGGAAAAATAGCTCCCGCAAAAACAGGACCAGTTCCGTCAAAATACTGCGTATTTGCCTTAGGCATTTGCAAATCCGGAGCGACTATCACAATAGCCACAGCCATCAAAACTATGACGCCGATTTTTAAAAAAGTCGAAAGATAATCCCTAGGAGCGAGTAAAAACCACACAGGCAAAACCGCCGCTACAAAGCCATAAATCATCATCACAATAGCCAAAGTCGGTGCGTCAAGGGTGAAAAATTCTTTCCAATACGCATCAGCAGTTACAACGCTACCATAATGAATCGCAAGGATTAAAAGCACAAAACCTATAATAGAAGCCTCTCCTACTCTACCCGGACGCAAAAATCTCATATAAATTCCCATAAAAATCGCAATAGGAATCGTCATCGCAATGGTAAATAAACCCCAAGGAGACTCCGCTAAAGCCTTAACGACAACCATAGCCAAAATAGCAATAATAATAAGCATAATGCCAAAAATCGCCACCATAGCTACGCCGCCTGTAAAATTTCCCATTTCACCTTTAATCATCTCGCCCAAAGAACGACCATTACGCCTTGTAGAGATGAAAAGCACGACAAAATCATGCACAGCACCCGCTAAAACACCACCGACTAAAATCCAAAGCATAGAAGGCAAGTAGCCCATTTGAGCCGCCAAAATAGGACCTACCAAAGGACCCGCTCCAGCAATCGCTGCAAAATGGTGCCCAAAAAGAACGACTTTATTTGTAGGGACAAAATCGCGTCCGTCATTTTGTGTAAGGGCTGGAGTGGCACGCGTTTTATCAAGCTCTAAAACCTTATAAGCCACAAAACGCCCATAAAATCTATATCCTATCATATAGATACACACCGCCGCAACGACCAAATAAATCGCTGAAACACTTTCTCCATTTTGCAAGGCTAAGTAGCCAAAACAAACAGCACCCAAAGTTGCTACAAAAAGCCATAAAATTTTTGTAGTCAAGGAATTCATAGCTCTCCTTTCAAACTTAAAATGTTTTATGATAGCAAAAAAGGCTAAAAAACAACCGATAATAAACAAAAGTTAGTCATAAAGTAACAAATTTACGCACTCAAATTTAATTTTATAAAGAAAAAAGGCTATAATTTTAAATAAAAAAAGGATAAAAATGCAAATTTATAAACAAGCTTGTGGGGCTTATGAGACAAATTGTTACATTTTAAGCACACAAAGAGGAGAATTTATCATTGATCCGGGAGTTGGAGCTTTGGAATTTGTGAAAAAACATACGAAAAATCCCTTAGCCATACTAAATACCCACGGACATTTTGACCACATTTGGGATAATGCGGCAGTAAAAAAAGAATTTAATGTCCCTCTTTATATCCATAAAAACGATGCCTTTTTTTTAGAAGACCCCTTCAATCAAGGCTTTGAAAAGCATAAAGCCGATGTCTTGATTGAAAGTGAAGAGCCGCTAGAGCTTTTTGATAGCATTTTTAAATTTCACTTTCTTCCCGGTCATACGCCGGGCTGTTGTATGATAGAAATTGTTGGAGAGGGCGTGATGTTTAGTGGGGATTTTTTATTTTATAGAAGTATAGGGAGGTGGGATTTCCCTTACTCTGATGCCACTTTAATGAAACAAAGTTTAGAAAAAATTTTAAATTATAAAGAAAATTATAAGCTTTTACCGGGACACGGAGAGCATACCTTTCTTAAAGATGAGCAAGAGCATTTGCCGACTTGGTTAAGGTATTTTTAATGGATATTTTACTGATTTATTATTTTGCCTTTTTGATTATTTTTGGGCTTTTAGGCTTGAAATTTCAAAAAAAATCCCAAACTAACAATGAAAAATTCTACCATTTTTGTCCTTGTAAAAAAATGGCTGAAAATGGCTCTTTGAGTATGATTTGTATGTATAGTGCTATGGGAGGCTTTTTATATAGCGCAACCTCTTTAAGCTTTATAGGCTTTGTCAATTTGGAACTTAATGCACTTTTTGCGTTATCTTTACTCTGTGCTTATGTGGGCTGGAGGCTTAAGAAGGAATGATTTTAAGCTCGTATTTGTCTCCTATATCCTCAAAATGATACACCGCTTCATCGCTTGGATAGCTTAAAATTCTCGGCTCTCTTTGAAAGCTTTTTCCCTCAAGCTTGTCTAAAATGAGTGGCAATTCTTTTTTAAGCACCCTTTCATTTGAAATTCCTGCGTGGCTTAAATTTCTTATAAGCTTTCCATCAATCTCACTTTCATTTTTGATTAAATGCAAGGTCGCATCAAAACCCAAATTTGCGTAAGTTTGATATAATTTCTCCTTATCTTTTGCTGTTTTAAATTCATCTTTGTTAGAGTGATAGCTCACAAAAATGCAATTTTTATCATAAGCTTTTTGAATTTCTAGATGTTTATAATTTAAAAGATTTCTTATATCAAAGGCTGCTTTTGTAAAATTATTCTTCGTCCAAAAACTTTTTGTATGACAAGAAATTTCTAAATGCTCGGTGTAAAAATAAAATTCCCCCTCCGCCGTTCGCATAAACATTTGCTCTCTTGGTAAAACAGCACAAGCGACATCAATCACACCCTGCGTATAGTGCGGAGCGATTTTAGCGATTAAATAAGCGATTTGTGAGCCATAACACCCACCCGCATAAATGATAGGTAAGTTACCCCCCCCCCCCCCGAGAGTTTTAAATAAATGCTTAAGGGCGTTAATATGGTCAAGTGCTGGCATTAAAAGATAATTTTGATATTCCTCATTTGGCGGTAAAATGGTATAGCTAAGTCCTTTTAAAAGAGCATTTTGCGCGTAAATTCCAGCCTCTTTTTGCTTTTTCATCATATCTTCAAGCAAAAAATAATAAGCATTATGTGGCAAATTTGAGTGATAGGGTAAATTTAATTTTGCAAGTGTTTTTTTGATATTTTCAACATCTTCTTTTTCTATGCTATACTCAGCACTATAAGCCTCTTCATTTGAAACACGACAACAAAAGCCGTGATAAAAAACATTCATCGCCAAAATGCCAAAACGCGAGGCAAATTGACGCCTTGTAAAATCAAGCATCCTAGTATCCACACTAGAGCCAAAGCCTCCTACTATCACAAAAATCGCCCTTATAGGCTTACTCTCATCGTAGCTAATGCGGTATTCTAGCTTTGAGTTTCTTTTAATGCCAAGCTCCACATCATCACAAGAATCAATAAAAAAACTTTTATCTATCATAATGCTCAATTTCTAGTTTCATTTTGTGATTTTTCTCGCTAAAATGATAAATTAAATCATAGCAAGTATAGCTAATACTTTTTTTGCAAGGCTTTTTCTTTTGCTTTTTGATTTTTTCTAAAAGCGGCGGGAATTCTTTATTAATCAAGGCTTTAAAAGGAATTCCTAATCCGTGTTCTAAATTTTTAACAAATTTACCATCAACCTCACTTTCATCTTGTATCAAATGCAAATGTGCGTCAAATTTAAGCTTTTTTAAAAGCTCAAAAAGCTCGACTTTTTCAGTATAAGGGGCTAAAAAAGTATCATTTTTAGAATGATAGCTTACAAAGATAATATGATTAAATTTAGCCAAAGTTTCTAAGTGCGTAGGATTAAGGATATATCTTATATCGCTTCTTGATTGTGAGAAAAAATAAAGAGAATGCGCATCAAGAGTCCAAAAAGTCTTATCGCTCAATAAAAAATGCACATCGCCTATCCTAGCACCGCAACCACAATATGTTTTAAAATCAAGCTCCTTGCCAAAGCCTATCATTCTCCACGAAAATAGCCCAGAGCCTGAATTATCAATCACTCCATCAATGAGCCAAGGAGCGATTTTAGCACACATTAACGCCAAATAGCCCCCATAAGAACCCCCAGATACCACGACACGCAAACTCCCCCCCCCTGTCTTAAAGGGCGGATTTTTCTTAAGATGTAAAATAGCATTAATAATATCCATAGCAGGCATAATGCCCCAGTTTTGATACTCACCATTTAAAGGGTCTAAACTACAATGTATAATCGCCGCATAATCTTGCTTTAAATCACCTTTTGACTTTTTATAGGCTATGTGGATATTAAGCTTTTCTAAAATTTTTTCAGGGGGATTTGAGCTAAAAATTTCCTCATCTAAAGCGATATTAAGACTTTCACAAAGCTCATACATAATCTTTTTATCAAGCTCGTCAAAATAGGGCTTTGCACCTGTTTGAGGGCGGTTATGAATCCCAAAATAATTTGGACTAATGATAGCAGCATTATACTTTTTAGCTAGGCTTTGCATAATAATCTTTAAGAAAGAATTATTTGCATCATCTCCCGTGCCTTGTATCAGCACTAAAATCGCCTCAATCTCCTTTTCATCATCATAACTTAGCTTAAATTCCAGCTTAGATTTTCTTTTGATATTAAGCTCTATATCATCAGTAGAGTCTATTTCAATGCTTTTAAAAACTATCATCTCGTGCCTAGTAATAAATAAGTTTTATTTGCCAAAGCCTTAAAATTTTCACTTTTGCTTAAAGCCACACAAGCTTTATTTTGAGAGGGGCTTGTAAAATCAGCATTACCCAAAACGCTCTCATCGGCTCCATTTGCTACCGCTTTAATGGCATTTTTAACATTATCATTAGTCGAAAGCCCCATTAAAACAAAACTAGCTCCTTGCACGAAGACAAATTCCACGCACCTTTCATCCTCACCCACCTTAAACGCCACATCACTCAAATTTCTAGACAAATCCACCTCCTCCACGCCACTAACATTGCTAAGAAGTTTAGTATTTGCAAGTTTGTCATTTTTAAGAGCATAAATACTTACATCATTGATAAAAGTTCTAAGATTATTTAAAGCCTTGCTAATTTCCGCTTCATCTTTGCTAGAGCTAAGTTTTGGCAGGGCAATAGCTGCTAAAATTCCAAGTATTATAATCACAAAAACAAGTTCTAAAATCGTAAAAGCCTTTTTCACACTCTCTCCTAAAGTCTCGTCAAATTTGTGTTTTTAGGGCTTAAAATATCCTCATTTATATTTACAAATTCGCCTCTTTCATAGGCACTTATCGCCGCTCTTGCTATCATTAAAGCATTATCCGCACAAAATTCAAACGGAGCAAGTTTTAATTCGCACTCAAATTCCTCGCAAAGCTTTTGCAAACGCCCCCTTAAATTCAAATTTGCACTAGCCCCTCCCACAACTCCAAATTTTTTAAAACGATGTTTGGTAAAAATTTTACGACACTTATCAATAATGTGCAAACAAGCCGCTTCCTCAAAGGCATAAGCTATCTCGCTTTTAATGCCCTCATCTAAATGTTGGTGTTTTGTAAGCTCAAGTCTTGTTTGATTTTTAAGCCCTGAAAAAGAAAAGTTAAGCTCTTTTGAGCGAAGCATAGGCACAGAGAAATGGAGCTTTTTTATCTTTGCTTTTTTTGCTAAATTTTCTATGATAAGTCCTCCTGGATAGCCTAGATTCATCATCTTAGCCACCTTGTCAAAACTCTCGCCAAAGCTATCATCATTACTTTTTGCTAAGATTTCTAAAAAACCTTTTTCATCGACTTTTAAAACCATACTATGCCCACCACTAACTAACAAAATTCCCATATCATACTCTTCTTTTTGCTTCAAAAAAAGAGAGTAAATATGCCCCTTGAGATGATTGACGGCGATGAGTGGTAAATCAAGCGTTAAAGCCAAGCTTTTAGCCATAGCTATACCTCCTACCAAACTCACGCTAAGACCGGGCTCATTTGTAACGGCTATGGCACAAAGCTTTTTAAAATAGTTTTGACACTGCTCCAAAATTTTAGGCAAAGCCTCGCTATGAAGTCTAGCAGCAAGTTCAGGCACGACTCCGCCATAATTTGCGTGTGCGTTCTCTTGTGAAATTTTTTTATGAAAAAGGCAATTAAAATTATCCTTATTAATGATAGCTATGGAGCTATCATCGCATGAGCTTTCTATCGCTAAAATGCAATTTTTCATTGAAATTCCACAAGCACAGAGCCTAAAAATTTATCTTTTCTCGCTGCTTCTTTAAATATGCTAATATCCGGCATTTTAGCATTTTAATGACCTTAGTGCCTTTTTGATATTCAAGGAGCTGCTGTAAATTTGCTCCTCTTAATTCATAAAATTCCACTCTATAAATTTTACCTGCATCATCTAAGGCGTATTGAGCTTTCATCTTATCTTTTGTTATGATAATATTGCTTTCATCTTTTGAGTGATCAAATCCTATAATATTCACACGCACATTTTGAATTTTTGGGATCATAAATTCTTTTTTAACTTTAACTCTAGTTGCAAAAGGCACGGAAGTCTCATTACCATCGATGATAAAATCAACCTCCTCAAAGGCATCGCTAAATTCTAAATATTCTGGGTAAATTCGACTTTGAAAGCGATTACCATACTGGATAAAGAAATGATTATTCTCCGCTACAACGGCGGTTAGCTCATTGCTTGTTTGATAATTTAGCTCCTTATTGACAGGAAAGGGGATATAATTCATACTTTTTCTAGGATTTTTAAGATAAAGCAAAATTTTATCATCAAAAAGCTTAACTTCAATCTCCCTATTAATCGCCCCATACACACCCTCAGGACTTAGCTCAAAGCTTCTTTCCCACTCAAGTCCAGCTGTTTTAAGATAATTTTCCACCGCTAAAAGATGATAATAAGCTCTTAAATGCACGGGTAAATTCTTACTTGCCTCATTTGCAAAAGCGGCTTTTTGATTAGAAATGACAAAATAAGTCAAGGCTTTAAGCATTTCCGTATCGTTTAGTTCTTCTGTTTTGGTATTTTTAAGGAAATATTTATGTTTAGGATCAGCCAAAGAAGCATTAACGCTCTCAACCGTTTGAAGTGCTATATTTTCTAAATTATTATAAGCAGTAGCATTAATTTCTTTTGTATCGATGACGCTAGAATTTCCCCAACGCTTAGGATTTTTAAGTGCATTTTCATAAGTAGGGCGGTAAAAACCCCAGCCATCGTGAAGGTTAATTACCATACTCACTTCAGGCTTTAAAATAAGGCTTTTTATCCTTTGCACTGTCTCAAAATCTGGGTCTTTAGGATTAATCTCTGCAAATTTGCGGTTTAAGTCTCCACTTACTCCCCTACTTCGCTTAATAATGCTCTCAAAAGCCAAATTGGGCGCTACGATAATCTTACCCTTAGTGATATTATAATCACTAAGGAGCAAACTCGCCGCGTGAAAGCCGCCCGGCTCATCGCCTTGCATACCACCAAAAATTAAAATAGTATTATTATTTTCGCTACTTGTGCCATTTTCTCCTACGCTAAAATCAAGAGCAAAAATACTCACAACAAAACTAAACAATAAAGCTAAAATTTTCACAATATTCCCTTACCTTTCTATCATATTCAAAAATTTCTTCAAGCTTCGTTATTTTAGGCTCTCCAAAATGCTCCAAAGTCTTAAAAACACCCTTTGAAATGTCTAAAAATTTACATTTTTGTTTTAAAAATTTCTCAACCATTACTTCATTTGCCGCATTGATGATGACCCCTAAATTTGGATTTTTCAAAAGGGCATTTTTAAGAGCAAAAAGTGGATATTTTTTAAGATTAATTTTATGAAATTTTAAACTAGAAAGTTTAACAAAATCAAGCGGAGGTAAAATTTCAAGCTCGTGCGTGTCAAAAATAGCCTCCGCAATCGCTAATTTCATATCAGGCTTAGAAAAATAGGCACTTGTAGCACCATTTTGAAATTCACAAAGAGCGTGAAGTAAAGATTTAGGCTCGATAAAAGCGTCAATTTCCCTAATGTTAAAAAGATGATAAGCCTCGATAATTTCAAAAAGCTTATTTGCCATAGTAGCACTATCTATGGTAATTTTAGCACCCATAGACCAGTTAGGGTGCTTTAGAGCATCACTTGGCTTGACGCTTTTTAAATCCTTTGTTTTTAATTTAAAAAATGCCCCTCCACTTGCACAAATATAAAGCTTTTTAATATTTTGCCTCTCTTTAAGCAAAGCATTTAAAGCGGAATGTTCGCTATCCACAGGGATAAGATTTGCTCCCTTTAAAAATTCCCCAGCCACAACTAAACTTTCTTTATTTGCTAGGGCGATTTTTTTATGAAGTTTATGAGCTTTTAGTGTGCTTTTAAGCCCTGCAAAACCGACAATAGCATTAAGCAAGAGTGAATCATCACTAAGTTCTAAAATTCTCTCAAGTCCCTCTTGACCCACAAAAACATTTTTATGTTTAACTAAATGCCTATCTTTTGCCTCTTTTATGCAAACAAATTCAGGCTTAAAACGCTCGATTTGTTGATTTAAAAGCTTAATATTGCTACCACACGCTAAAGCACTAATGCGTAGATTTTTCAAAACAGCAAGTTTAAGGGCATTGACTCCTATACTTCCCGTGCTTCCAAAAACTATCATAAAAACACAACCATAGCAAAAGAAGCGATGATAACAGCATCAATTCTATCTAAAATGCCTCCGTGTCCGGGGATTAAATCTCCGCTATCTTTTAAATTTGCCACTCTTTTAAAATAACTCTCTATCAGGTCTCCTATCACAGCCAAAACAGCCACAAAAAAGCCAAGTGTAACCCACAGCCAAAATTCCCCCATAATAATGCCTACTAATCCCCCACCCACAACAGCACAAAGCACACCGCCAACTACGCCCTCTAAGGTTTTATTAGGGCTAGTTTGTGAAAAAGGAGTTTTACCTAGCATTTTACCGATAAAATACGCTCCACTATCACACAATGCAACAAGTAAAATGAGTAAAAAAAGCGTAATCATACCCTCGTCTAAATACACCTGCCAAAGTGCTAAAATAGGCAAGGTAGGATAAAGATAAATTAGACTTAATCTTAAATTTTCCGCCTTTTTATAAGATAAATACCCCACAACCAAAATCACAAGCAAAAGTCCAAAAAACAAGGCTTTTTCATAATAGCTTCCTAGTAAAAAGGCTAAAAAGGCAGGGATAAAAGAAGCATTAGGCACACTAAAAAGCTTTTTTGCCTCATCAAAAGCAAAATAAAGCAAAAGTCCAAACACTACAAAATTAATCCAAAAAACATCAATCAAAGCGATGATGATAACAGCCACTATCATCACAAAGCCAGATATTATCCTCGTCATATCAAACATAGATTTTCCTTTTAAATACTAATATCAATGTGAGGGATTTTTTGCGCGTTTTTAAACAATGCTTCTTCCTCATCTAATTTTTCTAAATCCCCACTCTCCTCCGCTTCCTCCAAATCCTGCTCTTCGCCGTTTTCCTCGTCCTCTTCTTCATTTTCTTCGCGTTTTTTCTTCTTTTCTTCCTCGTCAGCTTTTTCTTTAATCTCCTCATCGACCTCGTGGCTTTTAGCGACTTTTTCTAATTTTTCTATTG
Organism: Campylobacter upsaliensis; assembly: GCF_900637395.1. Classification (NCBI taxonomy): domain Bacteria; kingdom Pseudomonadati; phylum Campylobacterota; class Epsilonproteobacteria; order Campylobacterales; family Campylobacteraceae; genus Campylobacter; species Campylobacter upsaliensis. Next base: position 1,016,054 of record NZ_LR134372.1, read on the forward strand.
TTTTTTCTTTTTCGCTAAATTCGCTTAAATTCAAATTTGCAGCAAAGCCCTCTTTGGCAAGCTCATTACTCATTTGAGTCGCCGGATAAGCCATATTTTGATTGATGTAATTCATATTTCCTATGGGACTTACGGGCATTTTCACTCCTTTAAAACGCTAAGGGTTTTATAATTTGTATAATTAACAAAAGCCTTTTCTCTTACTTTGACAAAATTCCTTGTTGTATAATCGACCAAAACACTCCCTGGATTTAGCTTAGAAAAACTTACGCAAAGTTTTGCGGCAAATTCTAGCACTTCTTGGCTAATATTTTGTTTATTATGTATAATGAAAGTGTGTGAGCTTGGCACATCTTTGATATGTAACCACATATCGTTTTTTTTGGTATTTTTAAGTAAATAAATATTACCCTTTTCATTTTTACCTACACAAATTTTAAATTCTTTATAATAAAAATTTGCAATTCCTAGTTCATTTTCATCTTTTTTTGTAAGCTCTTTTTTGCTTTTTTTAGGGAGTAAAATTTCAAGCTCAAATAGACTTTGACAATTTTGAATTAAATTTTTTAAAGCAGATAAAAATTCTAATTTTTCCTCTAAATTTTCTCTTTGCAAGCAGATATTTTTAGCCTTTTGCTTTAGTTTTTTGGCATTTTTATAAAAGGCATTAGCACTCATTTTAGGACTATTTTCAAGCACAAATTCCACTTCTTTTCCCTCAAAATCTAAAAGCGTAAATTTCCTCTCATATTCTTTTAAAAAACTCAAATTTGCAAATAAAATATCCGCTTTTTGACTGAGCTTCATCGCCTTTAAAAATAAATCTTCTTCACTTTCTAAGGTGTTTAAATAATTCTTTAATTTTTCAATTTTACCCTGCAAAAAAATTAATTTTGCTCCTTGAATTTGCAAAAATTTTTTGGAATATAGGGCGTGAAATTTTTCCTCAAAATACGCCTTAAAATCGTCAATTTTAATAAAATTTGTATCCATTTTAAAAGGCTTTAGCTCTAAAAGCATTAAATTAGGCTTTACTTGACGATAGCTTTTATCTATATGCCTTAAAGCCTCTAAAATCAAGCCTTTTCTATCTGTTATAACCGCATTTGTATTTTTACCTGTAAATTCAAAATAAATCACACTTTCATAACTTTTATAAGCTTTGTTAAGCTCCACTTTTAAACATAAAATGCGGTTATTTTCAAGCACTTTCAATTCTTTAATCAAGGCATTGCTAAAATATTTTTTAAGCGCATAATCAAAGGGAGCATTGTAGCTTTTCATCTTTACATTTGCCGTGTAAATTCCGCTTTCACTTTTATTTAAATCAAAAATATAATGCTCTTTATCAAAACTAAGACACAAAACATTATCATCAATTCTTTTAATAAAATCAAGCCTTCGATACTGCTTTAAAAATTCGCAAATTTGCACTAATTCTGTATATTTCATAATCAAATTATAAGATATTTTGGAAATTTATGCTAGAATTCGCCATTTTTCATTAAGGATTAAGATGAGTTCGCTTTTAAATGCGGTGATTTTATGCGGAGGTAGGTCTTCTCGTATGGGACAGGACAAAAGCCTACTTCAAATAGGACAAAAAAGCCTCGCTCAAAACGCTTATGAAAAGCTTACTCCACTTTTTAAAAGGGTCTATCTCTCCAGCAAAGATGAAAAATTCGACTTTAAAGCAGATCTTATCAAAGATGATAAAAGCTTTCAAATTTACTCCCCTATGCTTGCACTTTATTCTATTTTAAGACATTTTAAAAATGAATTTGTGTTTATTTTAGCTGTGGATTTTGTGCGTTTTTCTGGGGAAGAATTAGAAAAATTGACCCCTTTTTTAAAGCAAAATTATAAAATCATTATTCCACAAACCAAACTTTACAAACATAGCCTATGTGGCTTTTACCACTCATCTTTAGCACCCTTATGTAAAGAAATGCTTGAAAAAAATGAGCAAAAAATAGGGCTATTATTTGATAAAGTTCCAAGCAAATTTGTGCCTTTTGAAAGCGAAGAAGCCTTTTTAAATTTAAATTATTATGATGAATTTTTAAAATATCAAAGCGAATGCTTATGAAAAAAATTTTTCTTATTTTCAGCCTTTTTCTCTTATGCTTTGCAGATGATTTAAGTAAGGCTTTAGAATATGAAAAAAAGGGCGATTACAAAAGAGCTATGCAAATTTATAAAAAACTAGCTCTTAAAAATCAAACGCCAAATTCCACCGAAATTTTAAATGAGACAAAAAGCACTCAAGCCCCAAAAGAACAAAAACGCCAAAAGGATAATTTTTCTAAAATCGCTTTAGCAAATTATTTAGGAGATGAAAATTCCTTTAATCCACTTGGCATTAACTCTTATAAGATGAATTATTTTTTACCCTTTTCACACACTAATCACGACTTAAGCGGCTCTAAAAATGAAGTCAAATTTCAAATCAGCATTAAAAAACGCCTTTTTGAAAATTTATTAGGACTTGACGAAAAATACTATCTAGGCTATACGCAAACTTCGTGGTGGCAGCTTTATAAGCACTCTTCTCCTTTTAGAGAAAATAGCTATCAGCCTGAATTTTTTGTCGATTTTCCTATCCATTTTGACGGATACGATTATTTTAATAATCTTAGGCTAGGATTTTTACACGAAAGCAACGGCAGAGATGACGATCACGAGCAGTCTCGCTCTTGGAACAGGCTTTACGCCTCCACGACCTTTTTATACAAAAGATTTTTAATTGTTCCTAGAATTTGGTATAGAATTAACGAGGACGGCGGAAGTGATGATAATCCTGCTATGGAACATTATATGGGAAATTTTGATATTAATTTGGGCTATTTGGGCAATGATTTTTTCATCAATACTATGCTAAGAAATAATCTCAATTTTTCGCGTAACAAAGGCGCTGTGCAAGTGGATATTGGCTATGATGTGTTTAACAATGGCATTTATTATTATGTGCAGTATTTTAACGGCTATGGCGATAGTCTCATCGACTATAACAAACGCTTAGAGCGTATTTCTACGGGCTTTTTAATCTCTTACTGATGTTTTTAGAAAAAAATTTATCCGCCATAAATTCTAGTGTTTTTAGCGAATTAAGCCACAAAATTATCTCCTACCTTCAAAGCGGTGAAAAAAGCCAATTAAGTAAAAACGGGGGGGGTCTTGCGTATGAAGAGGGTGAAAAAGAGCGGCTTTTTGATGAAATTCGAGCGCAAAGTTTGCGTTATCCTTTCATCTGCCTTTTTGGCATAGGAGATGGCGAGCTTTTAAAAAGGCTTATCCCCTCATACCCTCTTATTATCGTCTTTGAAGAGAATTTAGACTTTTTCATTTCGGCTTTTTCACGCTTTGATTTTAGTGAGGATTTTAGGCAAGGTAGGGTCATTTTTGTCGATACTAGTAGTGAAAAATTAGAGCTTTATCTTTCTATGCTTTTTTCGACTAAGCCCTATTATCAATACCTTAGCCTTTTTGAGCTTTTTATGAACGGGAACTTTTATCATCGCTTTTATTTGGAAAAAGCAAAAGCCGTGCATAGACTTTGCGAAAGCGTTATTTTTACGACCTTAAGCGCACTTGGAGTATGGGCTAAGGATATTTTATTTAGCGTTTATGAAAATTTTCTTTCCAATGTGCCTTTAATGCTTGAAAATATCCCCATAGCAAGACTTATTGAGGAGAGAAAAAACAAATTTGAAAATGCCATTGTCATTTCAGCAGGTCCAAGCCTAAGCAAACAACTTCCCCTTTTAAAAAAGGTGCAAGAAAACGCCGTGCTTTTTTGTGCGGACGGGGCTTTAAATATCGTCTTAGAGCAAGGCATAGAGCCTGATTATATTTTAAATACAGATATTAGCGACTTCGCAAAGACTTTTTTACATCAAATTCCAGCTAAAAGCCTCATCATTAATGGCTACTCCACTCACCCCAAAACCCTAGAAAGCCTTAAGGGTAAAAATTTAAGCGTGGTGCTAGGCACGAAAGACGGCGTTTGTCAATATAATTTCTTTAAAGACTTTGGCTTTGTCGAGCTTGGGGGCAATGTGAGCCATTTTGCTTACGCATTAGCCTTAGAGCTTGGCTTTAAAAATATCATTATGCTAGGACAGGATTTAAGCCTTGACTTTAATGGAAATTCACACGCCAAAGGCTATGCTTTAGGGGAAAATTTCGAAACAGAGGCAGACATAAAGTATTTTAAAGTCAAGGCTTATAAGGGCTTGGGTGAGGTTACAACGCATATTACTTGGGATTATTATAGAAAAGATTTAGAAAGGCTTTTTCTTTTAAATCAAGACAAAGCGACTTTCATCAATTCAACAGAGGGCGGAGCTTTCATCAAATTTAGCAAGGAACTTAGCTTTGAAGAAAGTGCTAAAATGCTTACCACCAAAAAGCCAAATTTTAGTCTTACAAAGCCCATTACTCAAAATAAAGCAAAGAAAATCCTAAGCAAATTTAGCACTAAAGTCAAAGCAGATCTTAGAAAAAGTCAAGGTATGCTAGAGGGAGCAAAAGAGCTTTTAAACGCTTTAAATACCATACTTGAAAGTAAAAAAACTCTCCCGCTTAACTTCTTACAAAAAGTCAAAAAGATGATTGATGAATTTGACGGGAAATTAGAAGAGGACGAGTTCTTAAATGACGGGAAATTAGGCTTTGTTTTTTATAAAAAAGGAGAGCTCATTTGTGAAGTTTTAAAAGCAAAAATAGAAGATGAAAGCCTATTTCATCTTTACTACATCAATGCTTATAAAGAGTGGCTAGGCTTTTTCATAGAAAATTTAAACCGCAAAATAGACATTTTAAGAAATGGCTTAGAAAACTCTCTAAGAGAGTAAATCCACTGAAATTTTGCCGTTTTTAATCTCACTGATTTTTACATCAACCTTATCATTTTCACTCAATTTAGTCTTCATTTTAGAGCTATGAAGCAAACCATCGACCCCGTCTTTTAAAGCGATGAAAGCCCCAAAAGGTGCTACTTTTTTAACTTCTGCTTCGAAAAATTCTTCGCCTACTTTAAATTGCGTTAAATCCTTAGAAAATTTCTTACCCTTGCTTGTAATGCTGATAATATAATCTTTTGCGGCTTTGATTTGCTCACTTTGATTTCCTGCGATTTTAACCTCACCCTTTTCGCGGTCAAGGTCGATAGAAACGCCAAATTTTTCAATAATCTCTTTAATCGTCTTACCCGCTTGTCCTATAATATCAACAATCTTACTAGGCTCTACGCTAAAAAGCTCTAATTTTGGCAAAACCTCCTCATTAACGACAATGTGCGAATTTGCCTCCTCCATTAAGTCTAAAATGTGAAGCCTAGCCTCTCTTGCTTGATAAAGAGCGTTTTTGAGAATATTCTCATCAATTCCGCCTAATTTAATATCCATTTGAAGAGCGGTAATTCCATCCTTAGTTCCAGCGACTTTAAAATCCATATCTCCATCGTGATCCTCAAGTCCCATAATATCAGTCAAAATAGCATACTCATCACCCTCTAAAACAAGCCCCATAGCCACACCTGCCACAAGCTTAATGCTAGGCACTCCAGCCGCCCTTAAAGCAAGTGAGCCACCGCACACACTCGCCATAGAGCTAGAGCCATTACTTTCTAAAATTTCACTCACTAAACGCACCACATAAGGATAATTTTCATCGACACTTGGATAAAGCGCTCTTTTAGCTAAATTTCCGTGTCCAAGCTCTCTTCTACCCGGCGCCTTAATAGGACTTGCCTCGCCCACAGAAAAGCCTGGAAAATTGTAATTAACCATAAAGCGTTCGCTAATAGGATTTTTCTCATTAAGCAAATCGACCATTTGCGCATCATTTTCCCCGCCCAAAGTCGCTACAACTAAGGCTTGCGTTTGCCCCCTTGTAAAAAGGCAAGAGCCGTGTGCGTTTGGTAAAATATTTGTTTCAATTTCTATGGCTCTCACCTCGTTTAAGGCGCGTCCGTCAGCCCTTTTTCTCTCTTTTAAAATTTGCGCTCTCACAAGCTCTTTTTTGACCTTAGAAAGAGCGTTAAAAACATCTTCTTGACTATATTTATCTATGATATTTTCAAGCTTCATAAGTTCTTTAACGATTTTTTCTAGCTCACTTGCCCTTTCACTTTTTGCCATTTGATTGATAGCGAATTTAACTTCATTTGTGTAATTTTGCTTAATAAATTCAAAAAGCTCCCTATTTTCAAGCTCTTCTTTTAATTCTAATTCTTCTTTTTTGCGATGTTTGAAAAAAGCCTCTTCATAGGCATTTGAGCCATTTAGTATCGCTTTTTTAGCCACACTTAAAGCCTGTAAAATTTCATCTTCGCTTAATTCATTCATAACCTGCTCATAAATGCTAGTCCCAGCTAAAGCCTCCGCAAAGCTAGTTTCTACCATAGCCTCACCTTCACTCTCACTTGGCAAAGCTCTCATTTCTATCATCAAAAGCTCATCTTTAACCCCAGCCACATAAAGATCTAGTGTGCTTTCTTTAAGTTTAGAATTGCTTGGATTTAATACAAACTCATCATTAATCCTAGCGATTCTCACCCCACAAACAGGTGCTTTAATAGGAATTCCACTCAAATATAAAGCCACGCTTGCCGCATTTAAGCTCATCATCTGTAAATCCACCTCATCATCAGCTGAAAGAACCATAACTACAATTTGCGTAGGATAAGCATAACCCTTAGGAAAAAGCGGTCTTAAACTCCTATCAATAATCCTTGCCGTAAGGGTTTCATTATCTCCGGGCTTAGTTTCTCTTTTGATATAGCCTCCCGGAATGCGTCCCACGGCATAAGCTTTTTCGATGTATTGCACGGTAAGGGGCAAAAAGTCTTCTTCTACTTGCTTATCTTCTCTTGCTACGGCTGCTAAAACGACACTTTTACCCACTCGCATTAAAACAGAGCCGGCTGCTTGTTTAGCGACCTTATCAACATCAAAAATTTCTAAATTTTGATTCACTTCTATGCTATATTGCATTATATTTCCTTTATTGTTTGATAGTAATTTTTTAAAATTTTTAAATAAATTAAACACGCTTTTTCCTTAAATTTTGTTTTCATTTTCTTGCAAGGCAAAATCATAACCCACGCCTCCAAGCGGATAAAAATTAAATACAAGATAAAATCCGCTTTGATTTCTAGCGCTAATACCGGCACTTGTAAGCTTTGGATCTATCCTTTCTCTATACATTAAAGAATAATTCCAACACTTACGCTGATAAGTATAACCTAGCTCCCACATATTCGCGTGCGCTCTTTGAGTGTCAAGCCAAATTCCACTAAAAAAATTATAATTTGCGTTAAGATAATAATTTGCCCTTGTTCCTATGAAGCTGTATTTTCCATACTCATCATTTTGATAAGCGTGGGAAAATTCCCAGTTTAATTCAGGATTTAAGCCTAATTCAATTTGACTTAAAACATTACTAAAACGCGTATCAAGATGAGAATAGGTTGCTTCATTATTAAAACTAATATTTTCATTATAATAATAAGTGATGAGATTTTTACTCTCTTCAAATTCATCGCGTCTGCTTAAATAGCTCATCTCGATGCGATTTTTAAGCTTTTTTTCTCCATTTTCATTGTAAAAATATTGCACCAAATAAGGACTTAATTTTTCATCGATTTTCTCTAAATTTAAATAATCCTCACTAATGCCGCCCGATTTACCCCCAGGCAAAATATAACTAACCCCCAAATTTAAAGTGTGAAAGAAATGATCATAAGCCTTAGAAAGGTCGGTATAAAAATCAAATTCGTGTGTAGCCCTATAAAAATGCTCGTGTTTTTTTTGTGGGTCGTGGGTGTAATTGACAAAAGAGGCATCTAGTCTTTCTGTAAAAGCAAAATGTAAGAAATCGTCAAAAAAGGCATTGTGGTATGATAAGGGTAGGCTTACATTGACATTATTTGCGTAAGATCCTACGCGTCTATAATAATTATTAAAACTCGCATCAAAAGAATAGCGTATCCTCTCATCAAGCAAGGAATTTAAAAAACGATGATATTGAAATGACGGATATTCTTGCAAGGTGTCTTTATTATGCGTTTTAGAAGTATCAATATAGTATTTTCCATAAGCTCCGTAAAAATTATTTTCATCGGCGAGAAAATAATTAATCTTTGAAGTGATTAAAGAATTCACATCTTTATAATCGCGTCTTCCCAAATTTAAATAATCCACATCATTAAGATAAGTCGCATCAACCCACAATCCTTCTTGAAAATTATCTCCAAGCAAAGATTTAATCAAATCCGTTCTTAAATATTTAAGCTCAACACCCATATGGGTTTGATTTTTTAAATTTTCTTCCTTAAAATAAGTCGAATTTTCTCTAAAAGCTCCAAAATTCCACTCTCCCATAGAAGAAGCAGAATCGATAAATCTCAAAGTCGAATAAAGTCCATAACCTCTATCCGTTCTTACTTGAGGATTAAACTGCAAGTCCCAATTTTCCTGCATAGTGAAATAAATAGGCTGCTCGTAAAAAAAGCCCTCATCACCCTTTATGCTAAATTTAGGCACTAAAAGTCCCGTGCGTCTTTGCGTATCCGTGCTAAAACCAAAATAAGGCATATAAAACACAGGGACATCTCTAACATACAAACGCGCATTATAAAGATGAACAAAATTTGTTTCTCGATCTAATTTACCTTCGCTAAATCTAATCTCCCAATCTGGATTTTCCACATTACAGCTTGAAACGGAAGAAAGCGTGGTCTTAAAACTCTTATCATCTAAACAGCTCTTATCGCTTTTAAACCATACTTCGAGTTGATTATTTGCAAAGAAAAATTTTTCAAACTTTGCTTCATTTGTGTCAAGTTTTATTTTAGCGTAATTTGAATGCGACCTTTCATTTTGCCCTCTTAGAATATTGACATCGCCAAAAAGCTCAACTTCGGAGGTTTTTTCATTATAAATCGCTCTATTTGCTGTAATGAAATAAAAATCAGAAAATATAACTACATCTTGATTTACAATAAGCCTATCCCCCTCCTTTCTCGCATCTGTGGCATAAATATCCACCTGTGCAGCATTTAAAACTAAGGAAGAAGTTAAAATAAAAGAAAACTTACGCCACATCAACAACCACAGTCCTAGCCAAATAATCCTGCCAAGTTTTACGCAAATTATTCCCCAAAGCCCACGCAAAACCAAGCATAAAAGCCATACCGCTAAACTGCCTAATTAAAGCTCTAAGGCAGCTTTGTCCCCAATTTGGCTTATCTAAAATTCCCTCATCAATCACAATAATTTTACATATCATTTTTCCCAAACTTGCTCCATAAAGTGCCGTAAAAATAGCGTGATAACTAAATTGAAGCACAAACAAACCCAAAGAAAAATTCCCTAAAATTCTTACCGCCTCAAGTGGGTCGCTCATTTTTTGAAATTCATTAAAAAAAATCACAAAAACTATACAAGAAAGCAAAAATTCATCAATAGTATAAGCCAAAGCTCTTTTAAAAAAACTAGCGACTTTTAAACCCTCTCTGTCTAATTTATCTTGCAAATTTTCACCCATTAATCCACCTGATAACCTATATCTTTTCTAAAATGCTTTCCCTCGTAATTTACATTTTCACAAAGCTCATAAGCTCTTTTTTTTGCTTCTTGCATCGTTTTACCCGTGCCAACACACACTAAAATTCTTCCCCCATCAGCGATTAAGTCATCTTTTTCTAAACTTACACCAGCATAAGAAATATGTGAGTTTTCAGGTATTTTTAAAATTTCTATCTTGCTTTTTGGTGAAGCTTTAAAAGGATAATTTTTCCCCGCACAAACGACTCCCACAGCCACCTCATCTTTTAAATCAAGCTTGAAATTTTTAAGTCTTTTTTCACTTGCCGCCATAAAAAGCTCAAGCGGATTATTAATTAAAGGCATTAAAACTTCACACTCAGGATCGCCAAAACGCACATTAAATTCCAAAACAAAAGGCTCATTTTTCACAACCATAAGTCCTACAAAAAGCACTCCACAAAAGGCGTTATTTTCCTCTTTCATACCCTTAAGTGTCGGCTTGATAATCTCATCTTTCACACGCTCTAAAAGCTCCTTATTTGCCAAAGAGCTTGGAGCGTAAGCCCCCATACCGCCTGTATTTGGACCCTCATCATTATCATACAATTTTTTATGGTCTTGTGCGGCAGGTAAAAGCACAAAATCCTCCCCATCACAAAGAGCAAAAATGCTTAATTCAAAGCCGTCTAAAAATTCCTCCACTACGATTTTACGCCCAGCCTCTCCAAAGCTCTCTCCACTTAACATTTTAGCAGCGACTTGCGTAGCTTCTTCTCTGCTTTTAGCGATAATCACACCCTTACCAGCACATAAGCCATCCGCTTTCACAACAATGGGCGGCGTCAAATTATCAATAAATTCTTTTGCCTTTTCCAAATTACTTGTATTGATAAATCTTGCCGTTTTAATTTTGTGCCTTTGTAAGAATTCCTTCATAAAAGCCTTAGAGCTTTCAAGCATAGCCGCATTTTTTGTCGGTCCAAAAATGCTAAGTTTAAGCTTTAAAAACTCATCAACAACACCCTGCTCTAAAAAGCTCTCACTCCCTACTATACAAAGCTCTACGCCCTCATTTTTCGCATAAAGAGCTAATTCCTTCATATCTTTAATGTCAATATTTTTACCAAGTTTCGCACTAGCACCATTTCCGGGGATAAAAATAAATTCTAAATTTTCTCTCTCTTTTTTCAAGGCTAAAGCTATGGAATACTCCCTAGCACCCGCCCCTAAAATCATAATCTTCATCATTTCTCCTTAAAACCCAAGTAGCCGTTTTACAAAGATTGACCCCAAAAAGTCAAAAAAGTCGCTAGGCAATTTTTAAAGGCTGCAACTTCTCGCCTCTTTCGAAACTCAAACGACGCCACAGACACGGTAAATCGCACACTCGCAACTAATAATAATGTGTTGGATCACTTTAAATAGCACAAACTACTCAGGCGAGTGAAATTATAGTCTTATTTAGCTTAAAATTCTTATATTAACTTAAATTTCGTCTTTCCCGTCTTATCAAAATGCTTTCCTTGCAAAATGATATCCGCCGCACTATCCCAAATATGTGCCTCGTCAATATAAACAATGTCAAAATTATTATCTCTCATTAAAGACTGGTAATTGACCTTTTTTGGAGCATATTTAACGATATAGTAAGGATTTAACGCAAAAACCTCCACCTTAACCTTACAAAGCAAGTCCAAATCAGAAGTTACGACAAGAAATTTCTTTCTTTGCTCTTTTGTAATTTTTTCTATATAAACCAAAAGCTTTTGGTCAAATGGATTTAATGCAGATTTATTAAGCCTGCTTAAATAATGCTCCGCAAAGGCTAAAGAGCAAAAAGAATTTTCTATATTACTTCTTGTAAAATAAGAATTTTTAACCCCTGATGATTTTAAAGACAGCTTCCAAATTTTCATATCCATAATAGTCGCACAAAGGTTTAAACCTGTAACGATTTTATTAAAAAGCTTTTCTCTTGAAAGCTTAAAAGCGTTTTCAAAAATGCTAAAATTTTTCTTATAAAAATCATCGCGAATTGCCTCCAAACGCTTCAAAGAAGTGCGGTAATAAGTCGCCTCTTTAGCAAGTTTATCGAAACGCTCTTGTTTAGCTTGCATTTTGGCAGGGTCCATAGTCGCCGCTCTTGCGTTCATTTCTAAAGTTAAAGTTTTCATTTGAGCTTCTAGAGATTGAGCGCGATTTTTCCTTGTATCTATGGTAGAAATAAGAGCTTGATAATGGCATTGTAAAGATAAAAAAGTCTCGTTAAAAATTTTCGTTACATTAATCATCTTATGTTTATCTTTCATATCATTATAGGAATTTTCTAGGTGCATAATGATACTTTTTAAAGAGCTAAATTGCGTTTGATCGGTCGAGTGATCCATAAAAATAAGCGTATCTAAAGACTTAGTCAAAAAGCGTTTTAAAATGAAATAATCCAAAACACAAGGAATTTCCTCCTCATCATCAACATTTTGTTTTAAAGCCTCCACAGAAAGAATTTCCCCTGCGAAATACTTTTGAATCGCTTGCGGTATAGTAAAAGAAAGCGGAATTTTCTCTATGGTATCATAATCTGTCCCCCTATAAAGCTCGGTAATATAAGCACTACGCCTTGAGCCTTGTAAGTCCTCTAACGCCTCATCACTCTCCGTCCGCCAAAAGTCATTTTCGGTGATGAAATCTCCCTCTTTAAATTCTTGATAACGCGAGGGACGAACACTTGTGATCGTTTTACCCTCAGCACGAAATTCTACAAGCATACCCACACTAGGCATACTTCTTTTGTCGCTCCACGACTGGCGGTTAAATTCAAAAAAAAGCTTCGCCGAATTTGTAACCGTCCCTCTACCAGTAGAATCCATATAAATCGCTATTTTGCCGTGCATTATTTCTTCCTTGAACTTTCATAAGTCAAAAATTTAGCACAATTAAACTTATTTTTTAATTTTTCTTGCAAATTTTAAACTACAAAACAAAGAAGTCAATTTAAATTAAAATGCTAAACTTTTACATTTATAAATTTGATAAGGATTATTCAACACGGTGAAAAAAGAAACTTTTTTACATCATCTCAAAGGCAAAAATCTTACTTATAAACGCTATACAAAAAGCCCTTTGCGTTATGGTGGGGGAAAGTCTTTAGCGGTGGGGTTAATTTTAGAGCAAATTCCTAGCGATACAAAAAGACTTATTAGCCCATTTATCGGCGGTGGGAGCGTGGAAGTAGCAGCAGCTTTAGAGCTTAATATTGAAGTTTTAGCTTTTGATATATTTGATATTTTGGTGAATTTTTGGCAAATTTTATGTAAAGATTCTAACGCACTTTATAATGAGCTTGTAAAGCTTAAACCCACAAAAGAAAATTACGCAAAAATCAAAAATGAGCTAGGTTTATTTTGGAATGAAAGACATAAAAACCCTAACAATAAACCTAAGATAGAGCTAGATTCTCTAACCCTTGCAAGAGATTATTATTTTAATTTTAATCTAAGTTATGGACCCGGATTTTTAGGCTGGATGAGCAAAATCTATGAAGACAAAAATCGCTATTTAAAAGCCTTAGAAAAAATTAGAGCTTTTAAAACGCATAATCTTAAAGTAGAAATGGCGAGTTTTGAAGCGGTGTTTGAAAAATATCCTACTGATTTTTTCTATTGCGACCCACCATATTTTTTAGAGGGAGATTCTAAAATGTTTAAAGGAATCTATCCTATGCGAAATTTCCCTATTCATCACAATAGCTTTAATCACGAGCTTTTAGCAATTTGTCTTAAAAACCATAAAGGCAAGTTTATTTTAAGTTATAATGATTGCGAGTTTGTCAGGGAAGCCTATAAGGATTTTAAAATCTTAGAGCCAAAATGGCAATACACAATGGGGCAAGGCGAAACAAGAATGGGTAAAAATCGCATTGAAAGGGGCGATACAGACAACACCAAACAAAGCCACGAACTTTTGATTATAAAGGAGTGAAAATGAAAATAGAGCAAGTCAAAACGGCATTTAAAATCGCTGATGTGGAATTTGTAAGTGATAGCACAAAGCTTAATTTTAATTACTTAAAAGATTTAAAAGATGAAAATGGCAAGGCACTATCACAAAAAATTTTAAGAGAAAATGTAGCTAGAGTATATCTCATTGTGGTAGATGGTGAGATTAAAAAAATCGGTGGAAGTGGGGCAACAGGTGGAATCAAAAGCACTTTAGAAATTTATAGAGACGGTGGAGTAAATGGGTGACCAGCCGTAAGAAGCTTTGGCGTGTGGTATTTTCTCTAATTTTACAGGATAAAAAAATAGAATTTTATATGAAATACCTGCGAGAATTTTGAAAAAGAAGTGAAAGGATTATTTGGCTTAAAAAAGGTCAAAAATGTTTCCATTTCTTATAAATTTATAGAGCAGTGTTGCGTGGAAGATTATTTAAGTGTGGAAAGCGAACACCCAGAATGGAATGTGCAAGAACAAGGAGCGGACTGGCCACTTGAAATAAAAAACCAACACGCAGAACTTCAAGCCAACGCACAGAGTAGAGAAAAGAAAAGGAGTCGCAAGGAAGTGAGACTAAACAAATAAATACAGCAATTTAAAATGGCAAGGGTATATATAAAATACTAATTCTCTTTCAAATAAGAGCCAAGCCAAACAATATCCTCATTGCCCTTTAAGGCTCTTTTGACATTTTCATCTTCTATATGCCCTTCAAAATCGATGTAAAAGCTATGAAGAAATTCTTTTGCTTTCACAGGACGCGATTCTAGCTTAGTGAGATTAATATTTTCTTTTTTAAAATTTTCTAGCAAGGCACTAAGCCCACCCGGCTTATGTGCTGTGTGTGCTAAAATAGAAGTTTTACAATGCTCCATTTTAGGCGTTATCATATCGCTTAAAATCAAAAATCGCGTTCTATTTGCTGCGTTATCTTCGATTTTATCAAAAAGTAGCGGCACATTATAAATTTTTGCTGCGATTTTAGAACAAATGGCAGCGGACTTTTTATCCTGTGAGGCTAGATAAGCGGCGTTTGCGGTCGATTTGGCGGGGATAAATTCCACAGCATTTAAGTCGTGGCTTTCTAGGAATTTTCTACACTGATTATAACCTTGCGGATGAGAGTAAATTCTCTCTATCTCCTTGATATTTTCATTAATTCCTACAAAAGAATGATGAATATCCATATAAATTTCGCCAAAAATTTTAAGTCCCTCATACGCTCCTAAGCAATCAAGAGTTACACCAACAGCACCTTCAGTATTATTTTCTATCGGCACGACTCCAAATTTCGCTTCTTTATTCGCAAGCTCTTTAAAAACATCTTCAATGGTCGCTAAGGGGATATAGCGACTCATCGCACCAAAACGCATTCTAGCGGCTTGATGTGTGTAAGTTCCCTCTGGTCCAAAATACGCCACCGCTTGAGGCAATTCCAAATTCCTAGAAACCGCAAAAATCTCCCCATAAATCGCCTCAATAGCATTTTGATCTAACAACCCTAAATTCTCACTTTTCAAGCGATTTATAATCGCTCTTTCTCTTTCAGGTCTATAAATCGCTGTGCCTAAGCTTTGCTTAAGCTCCCCTATACGCTTAACATAGCTCATTCTTTCATTTAAAAGCTTTAAAAGCTTATCATCAATGGCGTCAATTTTTAATCTAAATTCCTCTAAATTCGGCACAAAAACTCCTCTTTAAATTCTAAAACGCTTTCATAAACCCCGCTTAAAATCTCACTATCTAAACCCTCAAGGCTCTTAATTTTCCCACTTAAAACTAAAATAGGACGCATTTTAAGCGTATAAGCCTTTAGTAAATCGCCCTTAAAATCATCGCTTATTATAGTTATATCGCTAAATTTAAGTCCATTTTTTTGCAAATTAATCAGCCTTAAAGCCTCTTCGTAAAAGGCTTTGCTTGGCTTTCCTACGACTTCATAGCTTAAATTTGTCGCGTTTTTAAGCATAGCCATCACGCTTCCTACGCCTGGATATAAAAAACCATCTTTTTTATAAAGGCTCGTTTCGTGCATAGCGATGAATTTTACGCCCTTTTGTGCCAATTCTATCATTTTGGCAAAGTCTTTAAATTTAAAATCATCATAACTCGCCACCAACAAAGCTTCAGGTGTTTCAAAATCAAGCTCAAAACCTAAATTTTCAAGACTTTTTATAAATTCACTCGCACCAAAAGCTGCCACCTTACAAGGCTTAAGATAAGAGTTTAAAACACAAAATGGGTCTAAATACGCCCCATCTTTTATCTCAAGTCCCTTTTGACGCAAATTTTCTAAAAAATTTAAATCTTTAGTGTTGTTTGTGATGATGACATAGGGGATATTTTTACGATTTAAAAGGCTTAAAAGCTCTTTCGCTCCAGTGATTAAAGACTTATCTTTATCGCTAATTAAGGTTCCTTGCACATCTAAAAATAGCATTTTATCCCTTACATATATAATCCGCCATTAATTTTAAGCACATCACCCGTAACATAAGAAGCATAATCACTTAGCAAAAATGCTACGCAGTTTGCCACCTCACAAGGCTTTGCAAAACGCTTAAGAGGGATATTTTCTTCATAGTTTTTTTTCACTTCTTCGCTTAAATTTTCAGTCATATCGCTTAAGATAAAACCCGGCGTTACGCAGTTAAAACGCAAATTCCTACTCGCTCCTTCTTTTGCAAAAGACTTAGTCATTGCTATCATACCGCCTTTACTTGCGCTATAATTAACCTGTCCCATATTTCCCATTTCTCCAACAATAGAAGCGATATTTACCACAGCGCCAAAACGCTTCTTACTCATCACTTTTAATGCCTCCTTACAGCCTAAAAATGCGGAATTTAAATTTGTATCAACGACAAAATTAAAGTCCTCAAGGCTCATTCTAAGAGCCAGTTTATCATTTGTAATGCCAGCATTATTAACCAAATAGCTAAGCTCCCCATCGCTTTCCACGATGAGTTTTACAGCATTTACAAACTCCTCTTCCTTACTTGCATCAAATTTAATCAAAGCAGCCACACCGCCCTCTTTTTCAATCTCCTCTTTTAAAGCATCGGCAAGTTCAGGCTTAGAGCGGTAATTAATCCACACTTTTAAGCCAAATTTCGCCAAAACCCTAGCGATTTCAGCACCTATACCCTTACTAGCACCTGTAATTAAAACATTTTTTCCGCTAAATTGCATAATTTTCCTTTTTTTAAAATGATAAATTTTACCTTAAATTTATAAACGCTTAAAATAAAGCCTCGTTCATTTCTTTTGGAATTTCAAGGTTTAGAATTTTAAGCACACTCGAAGCGACATTGCTTAAGCCCATATTAGGCTTAATTTGCTTGCAAATTTGTGCTTCGATAAAAACAAACACATCAAAAATTGTATGATTTGTCAGCAAATTGCCCTTTTCATCTTGCATAGCCTCACAATTTCCGTGATCACTTGTGATGATAAAAGCGTAATTTTGCTTTCTTGTCTCCTTTATGATCTCTCCTAAGCACCTATCCACAGCCTCCACAGCACTCACAGCCGCATTAAAATCGCCCGTATGCCCGACCATATCGCCATTTGCAAAATTCACC
Source organism: Campylobacter upsaliensis (assembly GCF_900637395.1). Classification (NCBI taxonomy): domain Bacteria; kingdom Pseudomonadati; phylum Campylobacterota; class Epsilonproteobacteria; order Campylobacterales; family Campylobacteraceae; genus Campylobacter; species Campylobacter upsaliensis. Next base: position 1,033,187 of record NZ_LR134372.1, read on the forward strand.
ACGATGAAATCCTCGCCCTTTTTTATCCCCTCCTTTACCACCTCACATACCTCAAAGGCACTCATTTGCGGCTTTTCATCGTAAGTTTTTATCTTAGGGCTTGGGATTAGCACCCTTGTTTCATTTTCTAGCAAATCTTCTTTTCCACCATTAAAAAAGAAAGTTACATGAGCGTATTTTTCCGTTTCTGCCGTGTGAAGTTGGCTAAGACCTGCATTTGAGATAACTTCTGCAAGGGTATTTTTAAGCTCTTCTTTTTCAAATAGCACGGGGATATTAAATTTATCATCATAAACACTCATTGTTAAAAGTTTTTCAAAACGCTTTTTTCGCTTTAAAGGCGTGAAATTTTCAGCACTTAAAAGCTCGACTAATTGCTTCATTCTATCATTTCTAAAATTGATGAAAATTAAGCCATCTTCCTCATTTAAGCCCTCAAAATCCTCACTTATCACAGGCTCAATAAATTCATCAAAAATATTTTTTTGATAATTTTCCTCCACATAGGCACTCATCTTTTTAACTCTTTTTGCCTCCCCTAAAAGTGCCTTATAATACGCCTCCACACGCTCCCAGCGTTTATCTCTATCCATAGCGTAAAATCGCCCAGCCAAACTTGCTAAATGCACCCCCTTAGCATCGCAAAACTCTTCTAAATCCTTAATGAAATTTAGCCCACTTTTTGGCGAAACATCACGCCCATCGCTAATAGCGTGCGCGAAAACCTCCTTACCCTCATTTTTACAAATTGAAAGCAAGGCATTAAAATGCGTATGTAAAGAATGCACCCCCCCATCGCTATAAAGCCCTATAATATGCACTCTTTTACATTTTTGCAACAAGGCTTTTAAATTAGCATTATTTTTAAGTATATCTTTTTCTATGGCTTGATTAATTTTGACTAAATTTTGATAGATAATACGCCCACTTCCTATACACATATGCCCTACCTCACTATTTCCCATTTGCCCTTCAGGAAGTCCCACAGCTAAACCACTCGTTTTTAAAAGCGAATTAGGCACTTCTTTGAAAAGTTTGTCATAAGTGGGCTTTTTAGCGGCGTTAAAGGCGTTAAATTTTGCGTTTGGATTGTATCCTATGCCGTCTGTTATGATTAAAATACATTTTTGTTTCATTTTTGCTCTTTTATAAGAATATTTTTGGGAAAATTCTACTAAAATTAAGCTTTTAAAAAGCAAATAAAAGGCTAAAATGTATTATTTTTCCGAATTAAGCTCCTATGCTTTCTTTACTTATATTAGCGTCCGTGCGGGTTTTGCGTTTTTCATCGCTTTAATTTTAAGTTTATTTTTAATGCCTAAATTTATCAACTGGGCTAAGAAAAAAAATGCTTCCCAGCCTATTTACGAACACGCTCCGCAAAATCATCAAATTAAATCTCACACTCCAACTATGGGAGGGGTTATTTTTATATTTTGTGCGATTTTTGCTAGTTTGCTTTGCATTAAATTTGATAATTTATTTGCACTTATGGGACTTTTGTGCTTAGTGAGCTTTTGCTTTATCGGTGTAATTGATGATTTAGGTAAAATTCTTAAAAAAAATAATCATTCAGGTTTAAGCCCTAAGGCTAAAATGTTTGGCTTAATTTTCGCTTCATTTTTGTGCCTAGCTCCTTTATATTTTAGCGGGATTTTAAGTGCTGATTTTTACATACCTTTTTACAAATATCCCCTTTTTAATATGTATATTTTCGCTCTTTTCTTTTGGATTTTAGTGCTAATCTCAAGCTCAAATGCTGTCAATTTAACGGACGGCTTAGACGGACTTGCTACAGTGCCTTCTATTTTTTCTTTAGCAACTTTGGGCGTGTTTTTGTATTTAAGCGGAAATTTAATTTATAGCGAATATCTCTTTCTACCGAAAATCAATGGCTTAGGTGAGTTAGTCGTCATTTGTGCCGCTTTAATCGGTGCTTTAATGGGCTTTTTATGGTATAACTGCTACCCCGCACAAATTTTTATGGGAGATAGCGGCAGTCTCGCACTTGGTGGCTTTATAGGCTTTTTAGCCATAGTAAGTAAAAATGAAATTTTGCTTTTGCTCATAGGTTTTGTTTTTGTTTTAGAGACCATTTCTGTCATTTTGCAGGTGGGAAGCTTTAAAATTTGGGGGAAAAGAGTATTTAAAATGGCACCTATTCATCATCATTTTGAAAAAGTCGGCTGGGTAGAAAATAAAATCATCGTTCGTTTTTGGATGATAGCTCTACTTTCTAATCTCCTCGCCTTAGCCTCTCTTAAGTTGAGATGAGTGAGTAAATTTGTAAGGCTTCATTGTAAATTTCGTTAGATTTAAAACAAAATTTCACCATTTTAATGTTATACTTCTCACTTAAAACAACTTTTAAAGGAGAACTTGTAATGTCAAATTCTACAAAAACTTTTATTATTGTAGGTGATATTATTTTATTTATCGCGCTGCTTGCTTTGTTACCTTTTGAAACAAAAGCTAATCAAGGCTTGGCTATTTTAGCGTTTATCGCAGTCTTGTGGCTTAGTGAAGCCTTGCATGTTACCATCACTGCGATTTTAATTCCCATTTTAGCCGTTATATTGGGAATAATGCCGACAGCAACTGCTCTAAAAAATATTGCCGATCCGAACATTTTCTTATTTTTCGGCGCTTTTGCTCTAGCTGCAACAATGCATTTTCAAGAACTTGACAAAATTATATCTCAAAGAATTTTATCGCTAACAAAAGGAAATTTTGCATTGATTGTTTTTTCTATGTTTTTTGTGTCTGCGTTTTTATCGATGTGGATATCAAATACCGCCACAACGGCAATGATGGTATCTTTAGCTTTTTTTATACTTTCACAACTTGATTATGAAGAAAATAAAAATACCTATGTTTTCGTGCTTTTAGGCATAGCCTTTAGTGCAAATATAGGCGGTATAGGCACACTCGTAGGAACTCCACCAAATGCCATAGTGGCAACAAATTTAGACATTACTTTTACCGAATGGCTTAAATATGGAATTCCTGTAGTTCTCATTCTTTTACCTTTAGCCATACTCATTCTTTATATCATCCTTAAACCAAATTTGAAATTTCAAATCGATATGAATCTCGAAAAAGAAATCCCTATGGATACACAAAAATATATTACCCTAATTCTTTTTATCCTTATAATAAACTGTTGGGTTTTCGGTTCTTATATCAATCCTTTCATTTCAAAATTGTTAAAGCTTGAAGAGGAAATTGCTTATTTTGATAGTCTCATATCTCTACTTGGCATCGTCTTATTATGTGCCTTTAGAACAGTAAGTTGGAGAAAGGTGCAAGAAGGCACTGACTGGGGGCTTTTAATACTTTTTGGTTCAGGGATTTTATTGAGCATTATTTTAAAAGATAGTGGTGCGAGTCAAATCATATCCCAATATTTTCTTAACCTTCTTGTGGATTCAAATTTATTTTTAATTGTGCTTTTAATTTCTCTTTTTATAATTTTTTTAACGGAATTTACTTCAAATATAGCAGTTGCGGCACTTTTTGTGCCACTTTTCATCTCCGTAGCTGAGTCTTTAGGAATGTTACCGCTTGGTTTAGCACTCATCATAGGCATAGGAGCGAGTTGTGCCTTTATGCTACCTGTCGCAACTCCGCCAAATGCCATAGTCTTTGGCACGGGCTACATTAAGCAGTCTCAAATGGTGCGTGTAGGAATTTACCTTAATATTCTTTGCTCTATCATCATCGCTTTAATGGCATATTTCTTCTGGCTTTAAGCATCTTGTTTTTACAAGATGCTTACCTTAATCGATCTTAAGCACACTTAAAAAGGCTTCTTGCGGTAAATGCACCTTACCTATGGCTTTCATACGCTTTTTGCCTTCTTTTTGTTTTTCTAAAAGCTTTCTTTTACGCGTTATATCTCCACCATAACATTTAGCCGTTACATTTTTGCCCATAGATTTGACATTTTCACGCGCTATGATTTTATTGCCTATACTAGCTTGAATTGCCACTTCAAAAAGCTGTCTTGGCACTATTTCCTTCATCGCTTTGACAAGTTCCCTACCCTTACTCAAAGCCTTAGAATTTGGCACAATAATGCTTAAAGCATCGACATTTTCACCAGCGACCTTAATATCAAGCCTTACCAAATCTCCTTGTCTATATTCAATAGGCTCATAATCAAAACTCGCATAGCCTTTAGTAAGACTTTTAAGCTTGTCATAAAAATCCATCACAATTTCATTTAAAGGCACATCATATTCTAGCAAAACCCTATCTTGCGTAATGTAGTCCATTTTAACCTGTAAGCCTCTTTTATGATTTAAAAGCGTGATTAAATTTCCCAAAAATTCACTAGGTGTGATAATAGTCGCTCTCACATAAGGCTCTTTTATCATCTCAATTTTATTAACGGGAGGTAGTTCGCTAGGATTTTGAATTTTTAAAAGCTCTCCATCTGTTTGATAAATTTCATAAGTTACAGTGGGGGCTGTGGCGATTAATTCTAAATTAAACTCACGCTCCAAACGCTCCTTAATCACCTCCATATGTAAAAGTCCCAAAAAACCCACGCGAAAACCAAAACCCAAAGCCAAAGAAGTTTCAGGCTCATAGCTTATAGAGCTATCGTTTAATTTTAACTTATCCAAAGCGTCTCTTAAATCCTCAAATTTATCCGTTTCAATAGGATAAAGTCCCGCAAAAACGAAAGCCTTAGCCTTTTCAAAGCCACCTATGGCTTCTTTTGCTTTATTTTTGCTTAAAGTTATCGTATCGCCGACTTGTAAATCACCGATATTTTTAAGCCCAAGCACGACAACGCCCACTTCTCCACTTTCTAATTTTTGTGTTTTTTTAGGATTTAAGGGATGAGGATAAAATAAATCCTGAACTAGATGTTTTTTATCTGTGCTCATCACCAAAATTTCATCATTTTTAGCAATACCACCCTCATAAATTCGCACTAAAGCTAAAGCACCCAAATAATTATCAAACCAAGAATCATAAATTAAAGCCTTAGTCGCCGCCGTGTCGTCTGTTTTAGGGGCTGGGATTTTTGTGATGATAGCCTCAAGCAGCTCCTTAATTCCCTCACCCGTTTTTGCACTTACGCAAATAGCTTCTTTACAATCTATGCCTATAATATGCTCGATTTCGTGCCTTACTTTTTCAATGTCTGCTGAAGGAAGGTCAATTTTGTTAATTACTGGGATAATTTCTAAATTATTTTCTAAGGCTATATAAACATTAGCTATGGTCTGTGCTTCCACGCCTTGTGAAGCATCGACAACTAGCAAAGCCCCCTCACAACTCGCCAAAGAACGACTCACTTCATAGCTAAAATCCACATGTCCGGGAGTATCAATAAGATTAAGAATAAAAGGCGTATTATTTAAAGTATATTCAAGCCTTACAGACTGCGCTTTAATGGTAATACCTCTCTCTTTTTCTATATCCATAGTGTCCATTACTTGATGACTCATTTGCCTCGCACTAATCGCCCCACACTCGCTAATAATCCTATCCGCCAAAGTGCTTTTGCCGTGGTCAATGTGTGCTATAATGGAGAAATTTCTAATATTTTTCATAAAAAATCCGTCAGTAATAATATAAAAAATTATAACAAAATTATGTAAAGCTGAGAAAACTTTTAGGTGTTTATACAAAATTCCATATTGTCATTATAGTGCAACAATTTTTATTGCTCTTAACTTCATACTTAAAATGGCTTTAATAAACAAAGGAAAATAGCTTTAATGTAGAATTTTAAGCAAAACAAAGGTGGTATTTTATTTTAAGGATTTTGGAATTTTTCTACATTAGGGCTTTAAAGGTAACTTTGATTTAGATAAGAGCTTTATTATATATATCGTGGCATTTTTTATGCTGACTTCTTGACACTTCCACCAATTTTGCTTCACATATAAAAGGAAAAATAGACAATAAATAAAATTGACAAACTTAATAATTAAAATAGTTTAAAGAATATAAAAATGAATTTTTGTAATATTTTGTGTTTGATAAATTTATTTTCGACAATTATTCGCTTATGTCTTGTTTAAAATAAGTATTTTAAAGAATAAAATGAGCCTCTAAACCATTTAATTTTTTTATATCATTTTTGAGTATTAAAGGCTAAAAAATTTGATTTAGATTTCTTAATTTTCCTTATAAAAGAGAATTTTAACTAGACCCTTATACCAAACCCTCACAACAATTAAACATCAAAAACTTAATTTCAACTTTTTGATACTAAATTTTCAACAATTAAATTTCAAAAATCAAACAAAAAATTTTTAATATGACTTTGTAGGGTTTTTTAAGAGACTTTAAAAAAATTTAAAACAATAAAAACTAAGTTCTTATTAAAGCTTTCATAAAGAATTCAACAGCAAGGAGGCATTATGATAAAAATGATAGACTTAAAAAAGAGCTTTTTAATAGCTCATTTATATTATGCAAAGTAGTCAAATGCAAGATAGCAATAGTCCCAAATTTATCAATTTTCATAGTTTAAAAATCAATACTTAGAAAAATTAGCAAATGAGTTATACGGCATTTAATGTTGTTTTATTTTGCAAATTATTTTATCTATACTAAAAAATTTAATTTTGCGTTTTCTAAATTCATTAAAACTAATTAAGGAGCATTCAAACAAAAAATGCTTAAAATAACGGCGTTTATTTATCGGTGGAGCTTAGTTAAACGGGCTTTTAATAGCCTGTAAAAAGGGGCTTTAAAACTAACTTTCTAAGCAATGCTTTAAAAGCTTCAGTGCGGTTTCTTTGATAGAGCTTTAAGGGCGTTATATAGCAAACTTATGGTTTCAAAAAATACTTATGACACCATATTCAAAGGCTATGTATTTTATGGCTTTGTTCATAAACGCTTCAAAGGCATTTCTTAGGCTATAAAAGAGCTATGAAGGTATCTAAAAAAGAATTAACAAGTCCGCAATGAGCTACTTTCCCCCTGCCAGTAAGGCGTAGTATCATCACCCACGATGTGCTTAGCTTCTTGGTTCGGGATGGAGCAAGGCGTTTCCACATCTGTATAATCACGGACATTGTTATTTAAATATTCTTTGAAAGATTGAATTTAAGAATAAAACTTAATCTTTTATTTCTTTACTTTTTTCTTTATTCTCTTTCTTCTTTTCTTATCTTTTATCTTAGATAAGTTTTTATATAGAATACTTAAAAAACAATGTTAAGAGCAAGTTTTATTAAACTCTTTACACTTTATTAAGGTTAAACCTTAACAAGGAAGTGATGCTTTATTAACTTAAAAGATAAGTTAATATTTATAAGATAAGCCAAACGCTCTATTAGTACTGGTCAGCTAAAGGACTTTCATCCATTACACACCCAGCCTATCAAACTAGTAGTCTTCTAGAGAGCTTAGAGAAGATTCATCTTAGAGTTGGCTTCACGCTTAGATGCTTTCAGCGTTTATCCTTTCCAAACTTAGCTACGCTGCGATGCTCTTGGCAGAACAACAGCTACACCAGTGGTTTGTTCAACCCGGTCCTCTCGTACTAGGGTCAAATCTCTTCAATCTTCTTACGCCCACGGCAGATAGGGACCGAACTGTCTCACGACGTTCTGAACCCAGCTCGCGTACCGCTTTAAATGGCGAACAGCCATACCCTTGGGACCTGCTCCAGCCCCAGGATGCGATGAGCCGACATCGAGGTGCCAAACCTCCCCGTCGATGTGAGCTCTTGGGGGAGATCAGCCTGTTATCCCCGGGGTACCTTTTATCCTTTGAGCGATGGCCCTTCCACACAGAACCACCGGATCACTAAGACCGACTTTCGTCTCTGCTTGACTTGTATGTCTTGCAGTTAAGCTGGCTTATACCTTTATACTCTACTAGCGATTTCCAACCGCTATGAGCCAACCTTTGTAAGCCTCCGTTATTATTTGGGAGGCGACCGCCCCAGTCAAACTACCCACCAGACATTGTCCCACTTGAGGATAACTCAAGCTGGTTAGCTACCCAAATAAGAAAGAGTGGTATCTCAACAATGGCTCATATACAACTGGCGTCATATACTCAAAGCCTCCCACCTATCCTGCACATTCTTATCCAAATAGCAGTGTCAAGCTGTAGTAAAGGTCCACGGGGTCTTTCCGTCTTGCCGCGGGTAGGAGGAATTTTCACCTCCACTACAATTTCACTGGATCCCTCTTTGAGACAGCTCCCATCTCGTTACGCCATTCATGCAGGTCGGTATTTAACCGACAAGGAATTTCGCTACCTTAGGACCGTTATAGTTACGGCCGCCGTTTACTCGGGCTTCGATCAAGAGCTTCGCTAATGCTAACCCCATCAATTAACCTTCGAGCACCGGGCAGGCGTCACACCCTATACATCCTCTTACGAGTTAGCAGAGTGCTGTGTTTTTGGTAAACAGTCGGGAGGGACTCTTTGTTGTAACCTTCTTTGCTTTCGGAGTAAATCCTAATACAAAGGGAGGCACACCTTATACCGAAGATACGGTGCTATTTTGCAGAGTTCCTTAAAGAGAGTTCTTCCACGCGCCTTAGAATACTCATCCCACCCACCTGTGTCGGTTTACGGTACGGGCAACATTAGCTAAACTTAGAAACTTTTCTTGGCTCGACGGCATCAGGGGTTCTTCTTTCCATCCGAAGACTTCAAAAAGCCTTTCAGTTCTCGGAGTATTCTTATACGGATTTTCCTGTATAAGCTCCTACGACCTTAGACTAGCACTTCCATCCGCTAGCCCCCTTAGCCCTAAGCGTCCTTCCATCGCACACTAATGTTGGTATAGGAATATTAACCTATTTGCCATCGCTTACCCCTTTCGGACTCAGCTTAGGACCCGACTAACCCTACGATGACGAGCATCGCGTAGGAAACCTTGGGTTTACGGCGTTAATGATTCTCACATTAATTATCGCTACTCATGCCTGCATGCTCACTTCTATTCGCTCCAGCACTCCTTGTCGGTATACCTTCGACGCAAATAGAACGCTCTCCTACCACATTGCACACAACTTAAACGACTTAACTCTTTTAATCTAAGAATATTTTTATTGTTTTTTACTATATTTTATTATTTTTACGAAGTTTTTGTTTTTATCTTTACTCTATAAAAATGAATAAAGATAAGCAAAAAATAAATAAAAATAAATTTAGTTTCTCATATTTTAAATTTAAATCATCTAAGTTGTGTGCAAGTCTAAAGCTTCGGTACTTACTTTAGCCCCGTTATATTTTCCGCGCAAAATCACTAGACCAGTGAGCTATTACGCTTTCTTTAAAGGATGGCTGCTTCTAAGCCAACCTCCTGGTTGTTTAAGTAACTTCACATCGTTTTCCACTTAAGTAAGATTTGGGGACCTTAGCTGTTAGTCTGGGTTGTTTCCCTCTTGACGACGGATTTTATCACTCGCCGCCTGACTGCTGTGATTACACTAAAGGTATTCGGAGTTTGATAGGGTTTGGTACATTGGTGTATGCCCTAGCCCATTCAGTGCTCTACCCCCTTATATTACGACACAACGCTATACCTAAATATATTTCGGAGAGAACCAGCTATCACGAAGTTTGATTGGCCTTTCACCCCTATCCACAAGTCATCCCATAGCTTTTCAACGCTAGCGGGTTCGGTCCTCCACTAGTTCTTACACTAGCTTCAACCTGCTCATGGATAGATCACTTCGTTTCGGGTCTGCAGCATCTGACTTAGCGCCCTATTCAGACTCGCTTTCGCTACGGCTTCGCGTTAGCTTAACCTTGCCAGACACCACAACTCGCAGGCTCATTATGCAAAAGGCAGTCCATCACACTGTATTGCTACATAGTGCTCTGAATGATTGTAAGCAAATGGTTTCAGGTTCTATTTCACTCGGCTCACCGCCGTTCTTTTCACCTTTCCCTCACGGTACTTGTTCGCTATCGATCTGGTAGGAGTATTTAGGGTTGGATAGTGGTCTACCCAGCTTCAGACAGGATTTCTCGTGTCCCGCCCTACTCAGGATACTGCTAGCTAAGGTTAGGTTTTTGCATACGGGACTATCACCCTCTATGGCTACACTTTCCAGAGTGTTCTGCTAACCTTTCCTCTTGCACATTGCAGTCCTACAACCCCCAGTGCAAGCACTGGGTTTGCCCTCTTACGCTTTCGCTCGCCGCTACTGACGCAATCTCGTTTGATTTCTTTTCCTGAGGGTACTAAGATGTTTCAATTCCCCTCGTTCGCTCCATTATGGTAGTATATATCTCTATATACTGGGTTGCCCCATTCGGAAATCTAGGCATCAAAGCTTCTTGACAGCTCCACCTAGCTTATCGCAGTCTAGTACGTCCTTCATCGCCTCTACCAGTCAAGGCATCCACCATTCGCTCTTAGTAGCTTACCTTTTAATGTTCTTTTAGTAAAGAACCAAAGCTAAAGATTACCCCGCCAAGCCTTAAGGAAATTCCTTAAGCTTAAGGGCTTGTCTAAAAAGCTCTAGTTCTACTAAAAAAACAATGACATAAAAGCCAAAATTAGCTTTTTTGATTCTAAAACGCATCACTTCCTTGCTAAAGTTTAATGATAAAAGAGCTATATTATAAATTGAAACTATATATTTAAAGATAGGTTCATTACATATATAAAGACGGAAAGTGTTTAATCTTTAGTTCATATAAACGCAAAGTCAATGTGAAGCTAAAGCGTGTATTAAACTTTATTTCTTTTATCCTTTAACAAGGTTCAGTAAAATTGTTTATTAAAACTTGCTTGTGACTCTTAACAATGATAAGTTAAAGAACGGCTTTCTAAAGGAGTTAAAATGTTGTATTTAGACTTTTTTAGAAAGTGAAAGTCGAAATTATACATAAAGAAGCTTAAGGGAAGATGAAAGTGGGAAGATTAATAAATATCAATCCCCCTATCATTTAACTCTCTATATGCCACACAAGCTTCTTTATGTTTTTTATCACAAGCTATGCCAAAATAGCGTTTTGCCCTTTTCATATCCTTTTTTTCAAGCTGATTATAACGCCCTAAAATATAACAGCTTTCTCCTAATCCAAAAGTGCAAGATTGAGAATAAAAATGTAAAGCGGTGTTTAAATTTTGCCTAACTTTTTCACCCTTCTCATAAAGTAAACCAAGCTTATAGCAGGCATTAGCGTCCTTTAACTCGCAAGATTTTTTATAAAAATAAAGACTCAATTCACTATCTTTTTCTTCTTCATAAAATAAAGCTATATTGTTGCAACTTCTCGCATCTCCCAATTTGCAAGCTCTATTATAGGCTAAAATCGCCTCATTTTTATAGCCATTTTCCTCTAAACTTAAAGCCAAATTTGAACACCCCTTAGAATAGCCGAATTTGCAAGCCTTATCATAAAATCGATGGGCTTTTTTCAAGTCTTTTGAAACACCTTGTGCTTTTTCATTCATATAGCCTAAAGAAAAGCAAGCTCTTGGATTATCTTTTTCACACAAATCTTCAAAAAGCTTATAAGCTTTGGCAAATTTATTAGCCTCATAAAGCTTTAAAGCCTTTTCTATGTCTTGTGCTAAAAGCCCACTAAGTCCTAAAAATAGTAACAAAATGAATCTTTTCATAAAGCCTTAATCCTTTCCTCTAAAGCTAGAATATAATTTAAACGCTTATTGTTTTCCTCTTTTTTAGTTAAAATCAATGCTCTTTTTTGCACAATTAGATCTAAATTCTGCTCAAAAAATATATTAATAACCTTTAAAATAACAGGCTTTGCAATCAATAAATTTTCAAATTCATACACATTAAGCTCATTTAAAACTCTTTCATAAATTTCGCTTTTTTTAGGATAATATAAAGAAAATTGTGAGCTGTCAAGCTCGTAAAATGTGCGACTTTCATTAATTTTACGACTAAAAAAACTTAAGCTTAATTTACAAGCGTTTTCATAGTTTGCAAAAGCTTTAAGATTTAATTTTTCAAAAAAAAGTTCTAAATCCAAATTATTTTTAAATAAAATATTTTCAAAATCGCGTAAAAAATACTCCTCACTCGCACTAGCAAAGGCTCTAAGGTCGGCAAAATTTTTCTCACTTTGCAAAAAATCATCTTTTTGAATATTGGAAATTCGCGCCTTAAAAAGCAAAATTTCTTTTTTTAAAGTTTCAAAACTCTCTTTTAAATGCCATTTTAAATCTTCAAAAGAAATTTCAAATTCCTTTTTAATACGCTTAAATTCCCTATTCATCACATCAGAATGGTAAAACATCGCCAAAAAGGCATCATCGCTGGAAATAAAAGGAGTTTTGTAGCTGTATTTATGATATAAATTTTTCTTAAAAAAACCTTGAGTTTCCTTATAAAAAAAAGCCTCCTTTTCTCTAACAAAACTAAAAATTTCTATACTCAAACGCTCAGCAATACTTTTAAGTTGTTCTAAAATTTGGTGATTTAAAAGTTTAATTTTCTCTCTTAAATCGGCAAAATAAGCTCTTAAATAATTTTCATAGGCTTCAAATTTAAGCTCAAGTTCATTAAAAATAGTATCAAAAAGAATATTTTCTTCCTTAGTGATTTGGCAAAATTCAAGCAATTTTCTCTTGCTAAATTCACGCTTTAAATTTTTTGTGTCAATGTTTTCTAGATATTTTAATAGAGTATTAAAGTTAGATTTATCATATTTATCTTTTTCTTTAGCTTCCTTGCAAGAAATGGCGATAATTTGCTTAAAATATTTTCCAAAAACACTTCCTGCATACTCAAGGACTCTTTCAAGTTCTACCTGATTTAATTTATCCTTTTGATTTAAGACGCACAAGCTATTTTTACCAAGAAGTTTTAAATTTGCTTTAATAGCATCCTCTTCGCTTTTTTTGCCCGCATTATCAATTAGACTTAACCAAATCACACAGTGAATATTCTCAAGCTCCCTAAAAGTCGTTAGCGTATCGCTTTCATTTGCATTAAGTCCGGGAGTATCCACAAGACTTAAATGCTTTAAAAGTGGCACAGGCGCATAAATATGTATGCTTTTAGCTTCTTTTAAGCTTTTTCTTTGATCTGTATAAAATTCAAGCTCACTAAGCTCTGCGATAACATCGCTTCCATCTTCAAATTCTACACGCAAAATATAATCTTTTCCATAATGTAAAAAAGTGGGTTTAAAGGTAACAGGCACAACACCAGTCGGCAAATATTCACGCCCTAAAATCAAATTTAAAAGACTTGATTTTCCACTAGAAAATTGACCTATAATGGCTATTTGTATATTTTTCTCCAAAGAAAAAATGAGGCTTTTTAAACGCTCTTTTAAGCCTAAACTAAGATGCATAAAAGGTTCATCAAAATCTTTACAAAGCTTTTTTATCTTTCCTTCAAAACTCTCATCAAATTCTTTTTTATAAGCGTTTTCATAGGCATCAATAAATTGTTTTAAAAACTCAATTTGCATTTAAAAGATCCTTTTGAAGTTCTTTTAGCTCGGCAATTTTTTCTAAATTTGCTTCATAATTTTGCGTAAAATCAAAATGTTCTTTTTCTAAATTTTGAAGTAAATTTGTGAGATTTCTTAATTTTTCTTTCACATTTTTTTCAAAATACGCTAATTTTTCATTTAGAAAATTTAAAAAGTTTCCATTTATATCTAAATTTTCCAAAATCTTATCAAGCTCAAACCCCATAAAAGCTTCCGTTATAAGCTTGTCTAATTTTTTTTCCATAGTAAAAATATCGCTTTTTTCTTGTATCATTTGACCAAGTTCTAGCTTTAAAAACGCAAATTGATCTGTCGCAAAAATATCCTCTATCGCCCTTGAAATGCCCTCTTTAAAGTCTTCAAAACCACTATCAAATTCTGCTTGCAAGAAATCATATTTTAAGCTTAAATTTTTCTTAATATCATCAATTTTCTTCAAATTCTCAAATTTTACCTCTCTTAAAATGTCATTAATCCCATCTCTTGTCGTAATATCAACCATATTTAAAACTCGATTTAAATCAAGTTTTTTAGCATTATTATTAAGATATTTTAATTCATCAATTAAGCGTTCCTTAAGCTTTTTGGCTAAAAGCAGGACAAGTTGATTAATATCATTTTGAGAATTTCTAAGCTTTGAAATGGAATTTTTAATATCATCTTTGGCATTTAAAAGTTCTCTTTCTTGTTTTTTAAATTCCGCTAAAAATTGCATATTTTCATCTTGAGTGGCATGTGAGCTTTCTTTAAAAAGCTTATTTTGCATTTCATACTCGCTTAAGATTTGCACAAGCTCTAAACCAAGCTCTTTTTTATAGGCATTTAAAGCCGTTTTACTTTTCTCTCCAGAATAGAGCGCATTTAATAAATATCTTTCAAATTCCTCCATTCCGCTTTGCCCAAATTCCTCTTTGCCTACCAAATTTTTATAAAAGTCATTTGCTTTTTTTGCGCTCACACAGAGAAAATCAATTTTTTCAATCAACATTTCCTCTCCCTTAAGTCTCTCTTTTAACGAATTTTTCGTATAAGCAATAACCTCTTTTAAATCCTCCTCACTCAATAAATCCGCCTTAGTCAAAACGACCAAAAATTTACCAAGACGCGAATTTAATAAACAAGAAACTAAAAATTCCATATCCTTTTGTGTCAAGCTTTGAGAAGCATTCATTAAGTGAATCAAAAAATCACTTTGTTTCAAATAAGTTTTCGTCAATAATTCTCTTTGAATAACTACATCATCAAGCCCCGGAGTATCAACTATGGAAATATTATTTTGCAAAAATTTCAAATCTGCCTCAAGTTCAATTTTTTTAATAAAGGCTGAAATTTGATTTTTTGCGCTGCTAAATTCTTTAAGTTCTTCTTGTGAAATTTCTTTTATTATGCCGTCTTCTTGGATAAAATCAGCAATATTATATGTATTAGAAAGTTCACGCACAAAGCTTTCAAGTTCAGTATTAAATTTAGAATTTGAAAGGATATGTTCCCACTCTTTTTTATTCCAAAAATATAGTTTTGCTTTTTTAGATTTTCCATATTTTAACACGCTTAAATTTGCAGTTTCTGGTATATTTGAAACACCCAAAAATTCTTCTTTTAATAAAGCATTTAAAAGGCTTGATTTACCAGCGTTCATCACGCCTGTAACGGCGACATTAAATTCTAAATTTTTAAATTTTTCTAAAGCTTCTTGTAAATTTTCTTTACTAGTTTGACTAAGAGCTAGGGACTGAAGCTTGAAGTTAATAGCATCTAACTCATTAAAAGAAGTTTCAAAAAGGGCTTTTTTATCTTTTTCTTCTAGTTTAGTCTTTTCTATAAATTTTATTATCAAATCATTGTTAGTTATCTTTTCTAAAATCCTCAAAGCTTTTAACAAATCTTTTTGATTTAAAAAACCTTTTTGCAAAAGATTTAAAGTGCAAATTTGTGCATATTGAATACTAAAAATATCCACTCTTAAAGCAATTTTTTTCATAATATTTGCAAATTCTTTTAAGAGAAAATACCTTTCATAATTTGTTTCATCAACACTTAAAATAATAGCAAATTCACTAAGATCAAGTTGGATTGAATGGTCAAAAATCGAGTTAAAATCTAAAAATTGTAATTTATTTTGCCAAAGTTGCTGAAGAATATTTTGCATTAAAATCCCCCTTTAAAAAGGGGGAAATATTTATTTACATTTTTGTGCAACAAGTTGTCTTCTCATATAGGCTATTTTACTTTGTAAAGGCAATTCCTTAGGGCAATTATCCTCACAAGCAAGCAAAGACATACAGCCAAAAACTCCATCATCATCACCCACAAGCTCGTAAAAATCCTCTACGCTTCTGTGATCGTGTGGATCTTGCAAGTATCTTGCAGTGCGAAGAAGCCCTGTCGCTGCGATGAAATTAGGACGCATTAATTTAGTCGCACACGAAGCTACACAAATTCCACACTCAATACAACGATCTAGCTCAAAAGTCTCATCAGCTACTTCAGGCTCAATGCGTTCTTCAATTTTGGAAATATCAGTTTCTTTTTCATTATGCACCCAACTTTCCACTCTTTTACACATATCCTCAAACCACTCGCCCGTATTGACACTTAAATCCTTAATGTGTCTAAACGCTGGCATAGGCATAAGCTCAATTACGCCATCTGGATAATCCTTAGTTAAAGTTTTGCAAGCAAGTTTTGGAACTCCATTAATCATCATCGCGCAACTTCCACAAATCCCTGCACGACAAACAAAGTCAAAGCTCAAATCCGCATCCATTTTTTCGCGTATTTGTGTCAAGCATACAAAAACCGTCATAAAAGGAGTTTCCTCAAGCTCATAAGTTACAAAATGCGGCTTTGAAATTTTGCTTAAAGGGTTATATTTAAACGCCTTTATTGTTAATTTCCTACTCATAATCCACTCCTATTCTTTGATTTGGTGCTTTATATTTGGCTTGAAGCTCATAAGGCATTAAAGCATTTTGAATTTCATAACGACCCTTACCCTCGCTTTCCATTTTTTCGCGAATCGCATCAACTTCAGCTTGACGCTTTTCACTCAATGGATTTTCGATGATATTACCTTTAGCCCCATATCCCCTAAAGGCTGGTGGCATTTCCATTTTCATAATGTCAAGCTCATCATACTCTACTTTTGGTAAGGTTTCACCATCAACCCAGTAAGTCAGCGTTCTTTTCATCCAATTTAAATCATCTCTTTTTGGATAATCTTCTCTATAATGCGCTCCACGACTTTCCGTTCTTAAAAGCGCACCATAAGCAACGCAAAGAGCGATTTTAAGCATTCTAGGCACCCTATAAGCTTCTTCAAGCTCAGGATTTGCCGCATTTAATTCTTTACAATGCACTTTAACATTTAAAGATTTTTTATAAAGCTCTTCAAGCTCATTAACGGCTTCTTTTAAGCCCTCGCCCGTTCTAAAAATGGCAACCTTATCCCACATTACCTCTTTCATTCTATTTTTAATTTCAAAAACATCATTTTGTCCCTCTTTATCCACTAAAGATTTAAGATATTGATATTCTTTACTTAAAAAATCTTTTACAACATTAGTATCTACAACTTCACCATTATTTTTACAATAATCCGCAAAATAATCGCCCACTATCATACCTGCTACAACGGTTTCAGCACAAGAATTTCCGCCCAAACGATTAAAACCATGCATATCCCAGCAAGCTGCTTCACCACAAGCAAAAAGTCCATCTAGCCACTGACTTTCTCCTGTTGGCTTAGTGCGAATCCCGCCCATTGAATAGTGTTGCATAGGAAGCACAGGCGCCCATCCTTTAGGACCCTCATCAGCTGGGTCGATACCATTGAAAGTTTTGCAAATATCTTGCACATCACGCAAATTCTTTTCAACATGTGCTCTACCCAAAATAGAAATATCAAGCCACAAATGATCTCCATAAGGACTTTTCACACCCTTACCCTTACGAATATGCTCCATCATTCTACGACTCACAACATCACGGCTAGCAAGTTCTTTTTTTTCTGGCTCATAATCAGGCATAAAGCGGTAACCATCCACATCACGCAAAATCCCACCATCACCACGACAACCTTCAGTCAGCAAAATTCCGCTTGGCACAATAGGAGTTGGGTGAAACTGCACGGCTTCCATATTAGAAAGTCTGCAAAGTCCAGTTTCAAGGGCGATAGCAGCACCTGTTCCCTCACAAATGACCGCATTGGTTGTTTGTTTATAAATTCGACCATAACCTCCCGTGGCTATCATCGTTCCTCTCGCTATATAAGCGATAAGTTGCCCATTTGTTAAATCTCTAGCAATCACGCCTAAACATTTTTTACCATCGTGAATGATACGCACTGCTTCCATTCTATCAATAACTTTAACTTGATGCTTAATCGCTTCATTTGCTACACCATAAAGCATACAATGCCCTGTCGCATCGGCGATATAACAGGTTCGCCATTTTTTCGTTCCCCCAAAATCCCTTGCGTTAATAAGTCCGTGTGCCTCTTCTTTTTCTTCAATCACGGTTTTTTGTGCGTTGATAACTACCGTTCTAGGACCCTTAGTAACTCTAGTCCAAGGCACACCCCAAGCCGCAAGTTCCCTAACAGCCTTTGGTGCAGTTTGAGCAAACATTCTTGCAACCTCTTGATCGCACCCCCAATCAGAGCCTTTTACGGTATCTGCAAAGTGTAAATCCTCATTATCTCCCTCACCCTTAGCACCATTTCCAAGACTTGCTTGCATACCACCTTGCACGGCTGCTGAGTGGGAACGCTTCACAGGACAAATACTTAAAAGCGTAACGCTTTGCCCACTTTTTGCCACTTCAATGGCTGCCCTAAGTCCTGCTAGACCGCCGCCTATTACTAAAGCATCACTATATTGTATATTCATAATTTGCTCCATTATAAGTTTTAATCATTGCACTTTGTGCTTGATTTTGATAATTTTCAAATCCAATTTTTGCAAATGCGGCAAGAGATAGCACACCTAAAACTAAGAAAAATACGCTAATAACCCATTTTGCCATTTTGAGCTTTTTGCGACTTTCTTTAGCGTTTTTACCCTCAAACCAACCCCATTTAACACAAAGCCTATAAAGTCCTATACTTCCGTGAAGTTCCACGCAAATAAGTAAAACAATATAAAAAAGCCACATGAAATGGTTAATTACTCTTTCGCCTGACATATCGCCACTGATTTTATCGGCATTTGTAATAATGAAGATAAGATGAGCTGAACCTAAGAAAAACATTACAAAACCTGTGAAAGCTTGCACCCACCAAAGTGTCGTATCTTCGTGCTTCATTTTTTTTGTATGCGTTCTTAAAAGTTGATATTGACGAAAATTAATAGGAAATTTTCTCATCGCTAAACCAGCATGCACAATGAAAATAATCAAAACACAGGCTGCAAGAAATGAAGTGATGTAACTCATAATAGGGTTATCATAAACAAATTTTAACTCTAGAAAATGGACAACAGAGTTAAAAAAATCTTCGCTCACCAAAATTGTAGATACAAAAAGCATATGTAGCCACATAAAAAGTCCCAAAAAAAGCCCTGAAGCGCTTTGGATAAAGTCAAGTCTCGCAGGCATTTTGCTTTTTTTGCCCTCAATGCTCTTACCCAAATAACCTTCGATAAGATCACTCATCTTTTCTCCTTAGAATAAATTTAAAAACTATTAATTATAATTTTATTAGCCTTTAAGATACATTAAATTTTTTTTAAAAAAAAGATAAAAAAGCAAAGCAGCCGCAAACATTATTAAACTTAAAATTTGTCCCATACTTAGTCCAAAAACAACGAAGCCGATCCCAAAATCAGGCTCTCTATAAAACTCGCACACAAAACGCGCCAAAGAATAAGCTCCAGCATAAATAATAATAAGCTCTCCCTCAAATTTTTGTCTCAATTTAAACAAATAAACAACAATAAAAACAACAACGCCTTCCAAAAATGCTTCGTAAAGCTGAGAAGGGTGTCTTAATAAGCCATCAACATAAATTCCCCAAGCTACATCACTAACGCGTCCAAAAAGCTCTTGATTGAGGAAATTTCCTACACGACCAAAAACATAAGCCAAAGGAACACTTAAAGCCACGACATCAAGATAAAGCCAAAGTCTTTGTTTATATTTCTTACAAAAAAGAAAGGTTGCTAACAAAAATCCCATAATAGCACCATGATAGCTCATACCACGAATACCTACAAATTCGCCATTTATATCAAAGGGATTAAAAATTTGCCAAGGATGCGTAAGATAATAAAGAGTATGGGAATCATAAATCAAAATATAGCCAAGTCTAGCACCCAAAATTACGCCAAGTTCAACCCAAATAAAATAATTATCCAAATGTTTATTATCTATATCTAAATTGAATTTCTTAACAAAAAATTTCGCCAAATATAAGGCTAAAAGTAAGGCTATTACATACATAATGCCATACCAATGCACCTTAAAACCAAAAAACTCAAAGGCTACAACATCAAAATTTGCATAAATATTTTGCCAAAATTTCATTTTAAATCCAAATTTTTTAAGGAAAATATAGCAAAAAAACTTTAACTTGTTATAATTGCATTTAAAAAAATAAAAGGTTAAATAATGAAAAAAGCTTTTTTACTTAGCACAGCCTTATTCTTTGCAGCTTGCTCAAATACAAGCTCAAATTTCGTCCATGTTTCTATGCCCAATTTCAAGCCCCAAACTCCCACTCAAATTCAAGCTATAAATTCTGGCATTAAAATCGCTTTAGAGCCTTTAGTTTTAGAGCAAAATAATAATTATTCGGATAATTTTGAAAATTCTGTGCTTAAAATTCGCATCGATAAAGAAAATGAGCTTTTAAAACAAAATTTAGAAGAGCAAATCAAAACAATCGCAAAACTTAAAGGCTATGAATTAGATAATACAAATCCCGATTACAAACTTAAAGGTATAATTAAAATTTTCATCGATGAAAAAGAAATTCAAAAAACAAGCGAATGGCTTAGTGGAGATTCTATAGACTCAAAACTTGGTTTAAAATTTGAAGGGAAAATCGAATTTGTCGATGCTTATAATCCACAAAATAAAACTAAAATCTCAAGCGATACTAAACTTGATTCTTTTATCGATTTAACCTATCCTATTAAAAGTAGTGATGGTGTGGGTATGTTTAAAACGACACTTAGTAATGTCCCAACCCAACTTAACAAAGGCTTAGAGCGTCCAGCTTTTGAAATAGACAAAGCCTATTTAGCTTTTTACAAAAACACTCTAAATTCTCTTCACGCAAATCTTCCAAAAGCTCTAGATTTGGGCAAAAGTGAGCCGCAAAATACTAAAGAATATAATGAATTTATAAATGAAGGCTTTAGCGAAGAAAATCCTACTCAGCAAAGGCATAAGAAAGAAAGCCAAATGCAAGAAACTCCAACAAATAACGAAGAAAATGGGGTGATTATCTTTGAATAATCTTTTATCTAAGATAATAAGCGATTTGCTCTTTCTTTAAAATGCGTATAAGATTACTCGTTCCCTCCACACCCGTTGGAAAACCAGCGCTTAAAATATAGCATTTATCTTCACTCATAAAGCCTCTTTCTACGCTAGATCTTACAGCATCTTTGAGCAATTTTGTTAATTCATCACTTTTATTAACTAAAATAGCAGGATTAACTCCCCAAACTATACTAAGAAAATTAAGCGTTTTTTCACTATGTGCTATGGCTATAATCTCTATATCAGGACGATAGCGAGCAATTTTAATGGCGGATTTACCGCTACTTGTGAGAGCGAAAATGGCATCCGCATTTAAATCTGCCGCTAAATGAGTGCTTGATTGCATGATTTTATCCGTATCATCTAAATAATCAAAACGATTAAATTTATTGTAAGGATAATTTTTCTCCACTTCCACTATGGTCTTACACATCACATCAACGGCATTAGCAGGGTCTATCCCTACGGCACTTTCTTCGCTTAACATTACCGCATCCGTTCCATCTAATACAGCATTTGCCACATCTGAAATTTCGGCTCTTGTCGCAGTTTTAGCCTTGGCAAGAGAAAAAAGCATTTGCGTCGCTGTAATAACAGGCTTTGAAGCATTGTTTGCCTTTTGAATAATGCTTTTTTGTATATTTGGAACCTTATAATAAGGCACTTCAATACCCAAATCTCCACGAGCTACCATTATGCCATCACTTGAAGCGATAATTTCATCAATATTTTCCACCGCATCAAATTTCTCAATCTTAGCAAAAATAGCAATCTTCGCTCCATTTTGTGCCAAAATTTCCCTCACCTCATCAATATCGTGAGCGTTTTGCACGAAAGAAATGGCAAGAAAATCAACACCATTTTCAATACCCCAAAGCAAATCTCGCTTATCCTTTTGCGTAATCACATCGATATTAATACGCGTATTTGGAAAATTAATGCCCTTGTTAGAATTTAAAAAGCCATCATTTTCTACCACACTTTGGATAAAATTTTCATTAACGCTCACTATTTTTGCACGAATGCTACCATCATAAAGATAGACATATTCCCCTATTTTTAGCATATTTAAAATATCGCTTTGATTAATGCTTAATTTATAATGTGCCCCATCAACCCTTTCTCCAAGAATTTTACTACGGTAAAAATCTAATCTATCACCCTTTTTAAGATCGAAAGGCTCTTTAAGCTCACCTGTGCGAATTTTAGGACCACTAATATCTTGAAGTATCCCTATTCTTACATTTAGCTCACTTGCTACCTTACGAATTTTTTCTAAATTTTGCTTATGATACTCGTGAGTTCCGTGAGAAAAATTTAATCTAAAAACATTAACGCCATTAATGATCATTTGGCGTAAAACTTCCTCACTTTCACTAGCTGGACCAACTGTGGCAACTATTTTAGTTTTTTTAAGCATTTTTACCTCACAATAATTCTGTGCTAAATTTATCCTCATCAAATTTAGCACCCAAATAATCACAAACCATTTTTGCATCTCTTTCGGCATTGCCAAGACAGCTTGTAGCACCCGGACTTGGTGTCATATTGAAAATAATACCATCAACCTCATTAATGCTGGCTTCACCTAGCATAAGCTCTCTTTTTGTTTTATCAATCACTTGCGGACGCACCCCACCAAAACCCTTAGCATAATAAATATCATCAGCCTTTAAGCTTGGGACAATCTTTCTAGCATTTCTAACAAATAAGTTTTTATTAATAAAAGGCAATTCATATAAATAATTATAGAGAATATAATTTCGAATCGTAGCATCTTTAAACATGCCTAAACTCACACTTAATACAACCCTATCAAGCTTCAAAGCCTCAAAAAATTCTGGCACAGATTTCAAGCCTTTATAACGCTCAAGCTTAGGAATTACTAAAGCTGTTGGACCAAAACGCGTATTCATATCTGCCATTAAATCAGGATCTCCGTGAAGTGCTGCAAATGGGAGTTTAGGATTTTGCACCATATAAACTTTGCCATTTAAAAGTTTTTGTTTTGTAAGATAAAAACTTCCTGCCACAGGCCAACAAGATTTATCAAGCCCCAAGCCCATTTTGTGTGCGAGATACAAAGAATGTGCGCCAGCATTTACCACAACAGCCTTAGCCTTATACTCTTTAAAATTTGCAGTCCTTATAGTAAAACCCCCATTTTCTTTAGAAATATGCACAACCTCCTCATTAAAAGCTACCAAAGTGTTTTTACCCTGCTTTTGTCCTTCTTCAATCAAACTTTCACTCATCTTAGCAAAATCAACGGTCGTAAAAACTTCCCCCGCTTCAACACCCATAGCGACAATATTTTCCCTCCTATCGCTTACGCCGTCCTCCCCAAGTGCGACCTTAGGTTCTATCTGTTTAATTTTATTTTTATCAAAAAATTTAATATAAGGGTAAAGTTCTTTAAATTCCTCATAGCGACCCTTCATATACTCACATTCTGTATCATCTACAGCTAAAGCCATTTTTTGATGAGAAAACATAAACTTGTTTTGTGCATTTTGTAAAAGTCCATATTTAACTATCATATCGGCAGTGCGTTTGACTTTTTGTGCCTTTTCCAAAGTGTAGTTTGTCTCTATATCGCCACAATGTATAGTTTGTGAATTACTTGTGCTTTTGCTGTTTATAGTTGCTGGAGCGTGATATTTTTCTATTAAAGCGATATTTTTAATATCTGTATATCTAGAAAGCTCATAAAATAAAGCTGCTCCAGAAATTCCAGCTCCTATAACTAAGACATCAAATTCTTGCCGGCTCATTGATTTTCCTTAAAATAATTTATTTCTTTACAAAATAAAAGTGTAATTCATTTTATTTTATAAAAAAATAAAAGCTATAAAAGCTTAAATTTTATGAGTAAAATAGTAACATTTTAAAGCTTTAAAATGCGAGGATTTTCACTGATAAGCTTTTTCATTCCTCTAAAAATTAACAATTTATCATAAATAGCATTGTCAAAAAAATTTGCTAAAAACTGACCATCTCCTCCTGTAAAATATAATTTTTCATTTTTTGCCACATCTTTGATAAGTAAATAAATTCCTTTAAAAACAGCATAGCTTAAGGCATCGCTTGTTTTTTGTGGAAAGGCATCAAAGCTAATTTGTGTGTTAAATTCACTTTTTAAGCGTGGGGATATATGAGCGTAAATTTTTTTATAATTAGCAATTCCGGGCAAAATGAATCCTCCCAAATGAATAAAATTCGACACCAAATCCACAGTAATTGCGCTTCCAGCATCAACAACCACTCCATCGCTTATAGTATAACAAGCCGCGATTCTATCCACGCCAAGCCCCTGATAAATCGTATCAAAAGCAAAATAAGGCTCAAGATTGATAAAATGATTTTGTGTGGATAAATAATTTTTAAGTCTTTCATTGACATTAATATAATAAATTTTTTGCTCACTTTTAAATTCTAAAAACTGCTCTATGTTTAAAGTAAAATATTTATTATCATCTAAAAAATTGGCACTAGAATTACCTATATCACATAGAAGCATTAATACTAAAGCCTTTCATTTGCAAATAAGTCTTAGCCTTAGAACAAAGCGTTGAGTGTGAAATGAAAGAAAAATTAGCATTTTTAATATTATATTTTTCCAAAACATCAAGACATAAGCGTTCTAAAAATACTGCATCTTTTAATACAAATCTCGACTTGCCCGTATAAGAAAAAACCAAATTCTTCCCACTCAAAACACAAGAATAGCTTCGCTTCTTGGTAAATTCACTCAAATCCACATCAATCCTATAAAACTTTATCTAAATCCAAAATACGATTATCGTAATAAAACTTATTTCCATCCATAAAAGATTTTTTATCTATGGCTCCTTCGAGTTTAAAAATTTCTATATTTTCAAGTTTAGTATCACACTTAATTAAAAAACCCATTTTTTCAAAAATATACAAATGATTTCCATAAATGCTTGCTTTATTAAAAATAGCAAATTCAAATTTCTTTTCATCAAGCTTTTTTAACTCAAAATCCGTCTTTATCACACTTCCATCTTTTCCTAAAATAAAAATAGCATTATCATCAACAAGCACTTCTTTAATATCTAAATCTAAATAAAAAGTCTTTACAGGAGTAACAACTATAATCTTTTTTCCACTTGCAGCTATCATTTTATCACCTAAAACGCTTAAATGAATAATATTATTAAAAAAGTCTTGCGATGAAACAATCACATCTTTTATAATTTGAGAACTAAGTCTTGAAAAAACAACAAGCTTTCCATCCAAGGTAGGATAAATAATTAACTCTCCTAAAAATACAGGAGCAGCAAAACGATAATCTTGTGCTACGGCTTGCGTGAAAGTCTTAGAAAATTTCACGCCTAAACTACGATTTGCCAAAACAATAGTATTATTTGCCAAAATTAAAGCAATATCATCTCCATCTAAAGCTACACTTAAAACACTCGCATCAAATTGATATGCGTAAAGCTCCTCCTTATCCGCATTTAAAATTTTCAAATTACCCCTATTATCCGCGACAACAAATTCGCCATTTTGATAATGTAAAAGAGTATAATTTTTCTCTAGTTTAAAATCTAAAATGCCGTCATTTTTGAAGATTGTTTTGCTATTATTTAGTTTAGCTGAAGCAATATTATAATCAATAATTTTAGCTCCCAAACTTCCATTAGAATTTAAAACTCCATCCTCATAGCTAGGTGTAAAATACTGCCTTTTTGTGCCACAAGCACAAAGCAAAAAAAGACAAAAAAGAGTTACTATAATATGTTTCATTGTGATATACCTTGATAATGTTTAAGATTTTTAGCAATTTTCTCTAGAGGCGTATTTGGCTTAATTTGTGCAAGAAGAACATTTGCTTCTTCGATTTTCTTTTGCTCTAAAAGAACATAAGCTTCCAAAATTTTAGCATAATCTTTTAAAAATATGGATTTATTATTGTTAGTCAAAGCTATAATATTGCGAAATAAAGGGTCGATTTTTTCACTCTCACTCAATGTGTTAAGTTCTTGCAAAATTTGCGTATTTGTTGGATTTTGAGTCAATTTCTGCATTAAAAAAATGGCATATAAATTAAGATTTTTATTTTTTAATTTATCTAAAAGAATTTTGTCGTCATTTTTTACGAGCAAATTGGCGTAAATTTCATTACTTTCCCTTACATTACTCTCTTTTATAGTATCCATAATAAAACTGACTATCAACCATAAAACAAAAATAATGACAAAACTGACAAGATAAAGTTTATATTTGCGTATAAATCTCTCACCTTTGATGAAATTTTCCAAAAATTGCTCTTCTGTATTCATCTCTGTTTTTATCGCTTTTAAATTCTCTTTTAATGCCAAAATAATTCCTTATTTAAATTTTTGCAAAATTGTATCATAATAAACGCAAAATATTCTAAACAATTAAGCCTTTTATGTTATAATTCGCTCGAAATTTTGAAAAATTTAGGATTACAAATGCAAATTGATGAAAAACTTTTAAATAAGCTTGAGAAACTTAGTGCTCTAAAGATTAATGAAGAAAAAAGACAAAGTGTAATTAACGAATTGAGTGAAATTGTCAATTTTGTCGATAAGCTTAACACGCTAGATTTAAGTCAAAACAAAGTTACCATTAGCACACTAAAAGGTGGCACACCTTTAAGAGCCGATGATGAAAAAACATCTGAAGTGATAGAAAATGTATTAAAAAATTCACCTAGCCACGAGGAAAGATTTTTCTCTGTGCCAAAAATCATAGAGTGATTTACTCATCATTTTTGGATTTAAAGTAAAATGTGTTTTATAGATTTTTATTTTTAAGGGTAAGATTAAAATGAATTTTTATTGGTTTGATGCTTTTATTATTGGCTTCACTTTATTACTAGGACTTAAAGGAATTTTAAATGGACTATTTAGGGAAATTTTTGGACTTTTAGGTATAGTGGGTGGAGTTTTTGTTGCTTCAAAATATGCCAATGATGGTGCTTCCTTCATACAAAATACTTTCTATAGGATAGAAAATGAATCTTTAGCTTCTTTTGCGGGCTTTTTGGCGATCTTAATTGTTTTTTGGATTGCTTGTTTATTACTTGGAAATTTTTTAGCAAAACTTGTTAAACTTAGTGGCTTAGGCTTTCTAGATAAAATTGGTGGCTTTTTGTTTGGCGGAGCTAAGGTTTTTTTAATTTTTGCAATTTTAATCTTTTGTGTCGCTAGAATAGACTTTTTAAACGATAAATTAGAAAATTTCGCCAAAGATAGCTACACCTTAAATTTACTTAAAAACACCGGTGCATTTATAATGAATCAGCCTTTAGCGAAACAAAACCTAGAAGAGGCGCAACAAAATTTAAAAGAAAGTGTAGAAAATATATCCAATGAAGCTCAAGGACAATAAATGCTAATGGAAAATTTAGAATATGATGTTTTACTTGAAAAATTTAAAAAAATTTTGCGTGAGGGTGGGCTCAAATACACAAAACAAAGAGAAGTTTTACTTAAAACGCTTTACCATAGCGACACACACTACACTCCAGAAAGCTTATATATGGAAATCAAACAAGCCGAACCAGACTCTAACGTCGGCATAGCCACAGTGTATAGAACGCTTAATTTACTTGAAGAAGCTGAAATGGTAACCTCCTTATCCTTTGGCTCTGCGGGCAAAAAATACGAACTTGCAAACAAGCCTCACCACGACCATATGATTTGCAAAGTCTGTGGAAAAATTATAGAATTTGAAAACCCTATCATCGAAAGACAGCAATCTTTAATCGCCAATGAGCATCATTTTAAACTCACGGGACATTTAATGCAACTTTATGGAATTTGTAGCGATTGCAATCATAAAACAAAGGTAAAAATATAAATGTTTGATAATATTTTAGAACAGCAAAGAATCGCCAAAATAGCAGAACTTAAAACAGCAGGGATCAATCCTTACCCACATTTTTTACAAAAAGAATTAAGCATTAAGGAATTTAAAAATAAATTTGCTTACATTACACAAAAAGATGAAAAAAGAGATGAAAAAGTCTTAGTAAGCATAGCAGGACGCGTTAAGCTTTTAAGAATAGCCGGAAAATCTATCTTTGCAAATATAGAAGATGAAAGTGAAAATGTCCAAATTTATTTTTCTAAAGACAGCATAGGGGAAGAACAATTTAATCTCTTTAAGAAAAATTTAGAAGTGGGCGACATTATTCTAGCTAAAGGCTATCCTTTTTTAACGAAAATGGGAGAATTTAGTCTGCACATTAGCGAATTAATTCTTGCGACAAAAAGTATAGTGCCTTTACCTGAAAAATTTCACGGACTCACAGATATAGAGCAAAGATATCGCAAACGCTATGTGGATATGATTATGAACGCAGATGTTAGAAAAGATTTTTTCACGCGCTCTAAAATTGTGAGTTTGATTAGACATTTTTTTGAAAATAAAGGCTTTTTAGAAGTAGAAACCCCTATGATGCACCCCATTGCAGGTGGAGCAAATGCCAAGCCTTTTGTAACCTTCCATAATGCACTAGGCGTAGAAAGATTTTTAAGAATTGCTCCAGAACTTCATTTAAAAAGGTTAATTGTAGGGGGATTTGAAGCTGTTTTTGAGATTAATCGCTGTTTTAGAAATGAAGGTATGGATCTAACGCATAATCCAGAATTTACAACCATTGAATTCTATTGGGCTTATCACAATTATAGGGATTTGATGGATTTAACAGAGAAACTTTTCGCCCTACTTTTGAAAGAATTAAATTTAGAAACGAAAATCACATTTGACGATAAAATCATCGACTTTTCTAAACCTTTTGAAAGGATTAGCTATAAAGAAGCCTTAAAAAAATATGGAAATTTAGACAAAGAACTAATTGAAAACAAAGAACAAATTCTAAATAAACTCAAAAATGACGGTTTTGAAGCAAATGAAAAATTAGATTTAGGACATTTACAAGCAGAACTTTTTGATCATTATGTCGAAGATAAGCTTATTAATCCCACTTTCATTATAGACTTTCCTATATCTATAAGCCCTCTTTCAAGGCGTAGTGAAAAAGATGAAAATATAGCCGAGCGTTTTGAGCTTTTTATCGCAGGTAAAGAGATAGCTAATGGTTTTAATGAATTAAACGATCCGCTTGATCAATATGAAAGATTTTTAAAGCAAATCGAAGCCAAAAATGCTGGAGATGAAGAAGCGTGTGAAATGGACGAAGACTTTGTTAATGCTCTAGGCTATGGTATGCCACCAACTGCTGGTGAGGGTATAGGCATTGATAGGCTTGTAATGCTTTTAACCGGAAAAAAATCTATCCGCGATGTGATTTTATTTCCAGCGATGCGTCCGTTAAAATCAGAACTTAAGGAGGATAAAGAATGAGTTTAGAGCAATTTGATAAAGAAATTTACGATCTTACCACTGCAGAATTAAAGCGTCAATGCGATGGACTTGAAATGATAGCAAGTGAAAATTTTACTCTGCCTGAAGTGATGGAGGTAATGGGTAGTGTTTTGACAAATAAATATGCCGAAGGTTATCCGGGGAAAAGATATTATGGTGGCTGTGAGATTGTTGATGAAATTGAAACTCTTGCTATCCAAAGATGCAAAAAACTCTTTAATTGTGCCTTTGCTAATGTCCAGCCAAATTCAGGCTCACAAGCAAATCAAGGCGTTTATGCTGCCTTGCTTAATGCAGGAGATAGAATTTTAGGTATGGATTTAAGCCACGGAGGACATCTTACACACGGAGCTAAGGTTAGTAGCTCGGGTAAAATGTATGAAAGCTTTTTTTATGGAGTTGAGCTTGATGGGCGTATTAATTATGAAAAAGTAAGAGAAATAGCACACATCGTTAAGCCAAAACTCATTGTATGCGGGGCAAGTGCTTATGCTAGGATTATTGATTTTGCTAAATTTAGAGAGATAGCCGATGAAGTGGGGGCTTATCTTTTTGCAGATATTGCTCACATTGCTGGACTTGTCGTAGCTGGTGAGCATCCTAGTCCTTTCCCTCACGCACACATCGTAAGCTCAACCACACACAAAACCCTAAGAGGTCCTAGAGGTGGAATTATTATGTGTAATGATGAAGAAATTGCTAAAAAAATTAATTCTGCGATTTTTCCTGGAATTCAAGGCGGTCCTTTAATGCATATCATTGCCGCTAAGGCTGTGGGCTTTAAATTTAATTTAAGTCCAGAGTGGAAAAACTATGCCAAGCAAGTTGTACAAAATGCTAAAGTTTTAGCAACAATTTTAATGGAAAGAAAATTCAAACTTGTAAGTGATGGCACAGACAATCATCTTGTTTTAATGAGTTTTTTAGATAAAGAATTTAGCGGTAAAGATGCGGATTTAGCTTTAGGAAATGCAGGCATTACTGCCAATAAAAACACGGTCCCTGGTGAAACGCGTAGCCCTTTTATAACAAGTGGCTTAAGACTTGGCACACCAGCACTTACTGCAAGAGGCTTTAAGGAAAAAGAGATTGAAATAGTAGCACACTCCATTGCGGATATTTTAGATGATATCAACAATACAAATTTACAAATCAACACAAAAGAAAAGCTTAAAAAACTTGCGAGCAATTTTATCATTTATCCAAAGGCTATGTTTTGATTTCCGCTATGGATATGTCGCTTATAAAAATGATAAGCGATCATTATTATATTAAACGAGATAAGATTGTCAGCAAATGCGAACATAGAGGTAGATATTTTTTTAATAAATTTGAAAGGATTGATGCTCCTCTTAACGCAAATATTTTAAGAGAACACGCTAATAAAAAAATCATTGTTGCTCACGACCTTATCACAAAAGATAATAAGGTCGAAAATATCGTTTTTGACTATAATGGCTTTAACGCTGAGAGGTTTTGGCATAGAGCACAGCTTATCCTACGCGAAGAGGGTTTTATTAATTTTACAGCCTACAAAACTAAAACGCCAGGACATTTGCATCTTTATATCCATAAAGGACACACGGCTTTAAATGAGGGCTATTCTCTAGCCTCTAAACTTTCTATGATGTTTGCTAGTAAAATGCCTATTGAATGGAAGGTTTTTCCTAGTATGGATATGCCAAGGGATTTTAATATTTTAGTGGTGCCTTATGAGGTTTATCAAAAAGAACGCGGTAGTTCGTGGTCTAAACATATGTAAAAAGGAAAATTATGGAAAACAATAAAAAAAATGAATTTGATGACATCATCTTAGAAAAAAGTAATAAAAATGAGAAAATTAAGAAAATTCTCCTTAGAGCTATCGCTCTTATCATACTTTTTTTAGTCGTTATGATAGTTATGAAGCTTATCAATAGCGATGAAAGCACGGAGCAATTAACCCCACCAAGCGAACCAATCACTCAAACCCCAACAGAATCCAACAATGGTTTTGAAAATATGCCAATCACAGAAAATAGCCCTGAAGATCAATTTGATCTTTTAAGAAAACAACTTCAAAGCGAAGAGAGTAACGAAAGCTCTCAAGCTCAAATAGAGCCTAGCGTCAATAACGAAACACAAACGCCTCCACCTGCCATCCAAGAGCCAACAGAGATAGAAGAGCAAACGCCTCCACCTGTCGCTAAACAAGAATCAAACCCGGTAAAGCAAAACATAGCTAAACCAAAACAAGAAGCTCCAGTCAAAGAAAACTCTAAGAAAGAAACTCCTAAAAAAGAAGCTAACCCTAAGGACTTATTT
This sequence comes from Campylobacter upsaliensis, assembly GCF_900637395.1. Taxonomy (NCBI): domain Bacteria; kingdom Pseudomonadati; phylum Campylobacterota; class Epsilonproteobacteria; order Campylobacterales; family Campylobacteraceae; genus Campylobacter; species Campylobacter upsaliensis. Next base: position 1,064,792 of record NZ_LR134372.1, read on the forward strand.
AAAAATGTCGAAGCTGTCCCAACACACTCAAGCGGTCTTGCTATGGGTATGTATGTGCAAATTTTTTCGGTTAGTAATTTAGACCAAAAATCTAAAGAACTTGCCAATGTCAAAGCTAAAGGTTATGATTATAAACTCTTTAAAACGACGGTTAATGGCAAGGAAATTACTAAGGTTTTAATCGGTCCTTTTGAAAAAGATAAAATTGCAAATGAACTTGCAAAAATTCGCCAAGAAATAGCAAAAGACGCCTTTTCTTTCACGCTAAAATGAAATTTTTTTGTGTCATAGGCGATCCTATTTCGCATTCTAAATCGCCTAGAATTCACAATAATGCCATTAAACTCTTAGGGCTTAATGGCATCTATACTCGCTTCCACCTTAAAGATAAAGAAAAGCTTAAAGAAAGCCTTTTTAAGCTTGAATTAAATGGTGCAAACATTACCCTACCCTTTAAAGAAGAAGCCCTTAAAATAGCCGATTTTAAAGATTATTTAGCCGAGCAAATAGGCTCTGCCAATACTCTTATTTTAAAAGAAAATCAAATTTATGCTTACAATACAGACGCACCGGGCTTTTTAAAGGCTATTGAGGAATTTAAAGATGTAAAAAAAGCCTTAATTTTAGGTGCGGGAGGCACGGCTAGAGCTATCGCTTATGCCTTAAAACAAAAAAATATTACAAGCCTTATAGCAAATAGAAGTGAGAAAAATTTCGCCCATTTTAAGGATTTTAATTGTGTGCTTTATGAGGATTTAAAGGACTTTAATTTCGATCTTATCATTAATAGCACTTCAGCAGGTTTAAGCGATGATTACTTGCCTTGCGATGTCAATTTATTGAAAAAAATACAAACAAAATACGCTTTTGAAGTGATTTATGGTAAAAAAACGCCTTTTATAAAATTTTATGAAGAAAAACATATCAAACATAAAGATGGGCTTGATATGCTTTTATGGCAGGGCGTTTTTGCTTTTGAGCTTTTTTTTGACTTAAAAAATCAGCAAAAACAAATTCAAAAAGCTATGTTAGAGGCTCTAAATTTAAGCTAATTAGCTCTCAATTTTACGCTAATATCTCCCGCACCAAAGCCTATAATAAGCCCCTCGTCAAAAAGTTCTCCTTTATTTGCCACTAAAAATTTACCCTCTCTTTTAATATCATCTATAAACAAAGCCTTAGGAAAATGTGTCCTTAAATCAATCTCAATTTCATCTTCTCCAGCCGCATAAACAGGCAAAATAACAAGAGCATCCACCTCACTAAAAGCCTCCTTAAAATGCTCCAAATTTGCCACCAAACGCGTATAACGATGTGGCTCAAAAATGGCTGTGATTTTAGAATAATTTGCAAGTTTTGCATACTCTTTTGCGGCACTTAAAGTTGCCTTAATCTCCGTTGGATGATGTCCATAATCATCAATAATAGCCAAATCTTCATCTGCATATAAAATATCAAAACGCTTTTTAATGCCTTGGTAATTTTTAAGCTTTAAACGCACCTGCTCCACATCTTCAAATTCCAAAGCTGCCATTACCGCTAAAGCCGCATCAAGAGCTAAATGATAACCCATACCAAAAACACTAAATTGCCCCAAATCTTTAAATTCAAAACGCGTAAGTGGCTTATAATCTTCAATTTGCATAGAAACATTTTTAATATCCAAACTTGGATAAAGCCTTAAAGCTTCGCCTTTATAGTTTCTTAAAAAATGATCTTCAGCATTAATCACTCGTATTTTAGCTGCATTTAAAAAATCCGCATAAGCATTATGGAGCTTAGAAAGGTCGTTATTATAATGCTCCAAATGTTCAGCTTCTACATTTGTAACAATCGCCAAATAAGGATTTGAATTTAAAAAAGAGCTATCACTCTCATCTGCCTCAAAAACAAGCCTTTCGCTCTCTTTATAAATCATATTTGAACCAAATTCCTTAAGCACCGCCCCGATAATCACGCTCGCATCATCAAACAAAGAAGCCAAAATGCTAGAAGTCGTGCTTTTGCCGTGTGCTCCAGCCACTGCAAAGACCTTTTTATCTTTTAAAATTAAGGGTAAAGCTTCTTTTCTTGAAAGACATTTAATGCCAAGGGCTTTAGCGTGTTTAAATTCTTTATTTTCCTCCTTAATCGCCGCAGAGTAAATGACTAAATCCTTACCACACACATTTTCTTCACTATGCGGGATAAATACTCTCACACCCTCGCTTTCAAGCTCTTTTGTAATTTTACTAGGCTTTAAATCACTCCCGCTAATCTCATAGCCCTTTTCTTTTAAAAATCTAGCCAAAGCAGAAATTCCTATGCCGCCTATACCTATAAAATGAATTTTACGCATCATAAACCCTCTTTATAAAAGGGAGAATTCTAACAGCCTATGTTGAATGCTTGATTAAGAAAAATTTAAAATTGTAATTTATAAGGCGGTTTAAATTTTTAAAAGCTTTTAAAAGCATTATATTGATAACCCTCATCAATCATCTCATATATCACATTAGAAACTCTTTCTTTAAATTCTTCTTTATTATCAAGCTGTGTAAAAAAATCCTTGTTTCTCTTAAAAAATTGTAAATATTGAATTTTAAAAATATCCGCAAATAACCTGCGTGCATTTTGCTCATCGCCTAGAGAATCTCTAAAAGTCTGCTCCTTTGCAATATCATCTTTTAAATCCATAAGTTCTTTTGCTATCTTTTCATTTGTCCCAAAATCCACGCTACCAAATTTAGTGTTAAATTCCCTAACGATGTTTAATAAGCGTTCAAGCTCTACTTTCTTCTTGCTAGAGCCATCGGCACTTGATGGTTTAACCCCGCCTTTATCCTCCTCTAGCTCTATATCCTTTTTGCTCTCAAGTATTATGCGTATGCTATTTAAATCTACATTATTTAATATCCCCTTTGCTAAATCCTCCGTGCGTGGTGGGGCAATCTTTGTGATAAGCATTTTTAGCAAAATAGATAATTTTTCAAGTTCTATATCATTAAAGGGTAAAATTTGTGCTAGAAAAGAATATTCCCTTAAATACACCCTTGCCTTTGTGTAAAATTCTGTCTTTTTATCATCATTTTTTGCGTTATATTCTTTTATCATATTATCAAGTTTAGAGTGGATTTTATCCTCGCTTTGCTCATCTAAAATAGCTTTTGCAAAGTCATCTAACTCATATTGCGTATAAATTCCATAGTCAAATAACTCGCTTTTAAGCGTGTAAATATTATCGATATTTGTCGGCTCTTTAAGATAAGTTTGCCCATAAAAAGCGCTAAAAGATTTGCCAATCTCCTCGTGTGTGTTTGCAAAGTCTAGCACACAAGTATCCTCTTTATTTTTACAGATTCTATTCAGGCGTGAGAGTGTTTGCACCGCACTTATGCCCTCCAAGCGTTTATCCACATACATTGTATGTAAAAGCGGCTCATCAAAGCCTGTTTGATACTTCTCTGCGACAATTAAAAAGCGATAATTATCCTTTTTAAATTCATCTTTTAGCATAGCTTCACTAAAGCCATTTAGCTCTGCTTCGCTATAACTTTCCCCATTTATTTCCTTATCCCCTGAAAATGCCACTAAAGCTTGATACTCTGGGTAATTCTCTTGTAAATACTTTTTAAAGAAAAGATAATATTTAACCGCATTTTCCCTAGAGCTTGTAACGACCATTGCCTTTGCCTTTTCGCCGATTTTTTTATAAATATTTTGAAAAAAATGCTCTATCATTATTGTTGCTTTCTTTTCAATCGTTGCGATATGATTTGTTACATAAGCTCTTAATTTTGCATTTGCCTTTTTCTTATCGTATTCCCTATTATCATTTTTAGATACGATTTTATAATAACTTGCATAAGTGATATAGCCCTTTAACACATCAAGGATAAAGCCCTCTTCTATGGCTTGTTTCATAGAGTAAAGATGAAAGGGGATAAATTTTTTCTCCCCATTTATCTCACAAGCACTTCCAAACATTTCTAGCGTTTTTGGCTTAGGCGTAGCAGTGAAGGCAAAATAACTTGCATTTTTTTGAAATTTCTTATTTTTGATGATTTTTATCAGCTCTTCTTCTAAGTCCATTTCGCCCGTTTCTTTATCATCTTTATTGCCTATGGCTTTTCCCATTTCTTCTGCGTTTTTACCACTTTGGCTTGAATGTGCTTCATCGATGATAATAGCAAAGCTTTTATCTTGTAAATGCGTGATTTCATCGGCGATATAGGGGAATTTTTGTATGGTTGTAACGATGATTTTTTTACTCCCTTCTATGGCGGCTTTTAGCTGTTTGCTTCCCTCTGTGATAGCTTCTACAAGACTTCTATTTTCCGTGAAAGACTTGACATTTTCTCGTATCTGTCTATCAAGCACCCTTCTATCCGTTACGACTAAAATGCTATCAAAAACCTCTTTTTCTTTATGATTTTCCACTCTATGCAAACTTACTAAATTATGCGCTAACCACGCTATGGAGTTGCTTTTCCCACTTCCTGCACTATGCTGGATAAGATACCTTTGTCCCACGCCTTTTTCTTTTACATCTTTTAAAAGCTTACTTACGACATCAAATTGATGAAATCTAGGAAATATCACAAATTCCGCCTTATCTTTTTTCACAATTTGTGCGAAGTTAAAAAGCAGATTTGCTAAAGTATCCTTTTGCAAAAGCTCTTCCCAAAAATAGCTCGTTTTCATCTTATCTTTTACCGCAGGATTGCCTCCACCACATTCACACCCTATCGCCCCACTTCCATTATTTAGCCCACGGTTAAAGGGTAAGAATCTCGTCCCCACTCCCTCTAGCTTTGTGCTCATATAAATTAAATCACTATCTAGGGCAAAATGCACCACACTTTGCTTAAATATACTCTCTCTAGGGTCTCTATCTTTTTTGTATTGTTCTATGGCATTATAGACATTTTGACCTGTGAAAGGGTTCTTAAGCTCCATAGTGATAAGTGGCAGTCCATTTAAGAAAATCACCATATCTAAAGACTTATTATTTTTTTCACTAAAATAAAGCTGTCTAGTGATAGAAAAGATATTTTTCTCATAATTTTCTAGGGCTTGTGGATTGTCGCTTGAAATTGGCTTAGAGTATGCTAGAGAGAGTTTAACGCCCATTATTTCTATATGCGATTGCAGGGCTTTTAGAATTCCTCTCCGCCTTATTTGTGAAGACACTTCTTTTAGGAGTTCTTGCTCTCCTATGTTTTTTTGCTCTAGCTTTTCTAGGCTATCTTTTTGACTAGATTCTAAAAAGTGTAAAAACAATTCTTTATCTACACATAAATTTTTATCATAGTCTTTACTTACTCTTTTGATATAGCCATTTTCTAATAAAGAAGATTCTATCAAGCTTTCTAAGTCTTTTTCTGTGTAATTTCTCATTTTACTTCCTTTCTAAATTTATCCTACCACAAACGGCTTCGTTTATGAGTGTGTTTTTGTATTCCTTCACAAGTTCTATTTGCTTTTTTGTTTTCTCTATGACTGAATTGATTTTTTCACATTTTTCATCTAAAAAATTTGCGATTTGCTTTTGCTCTTGGAGTGGGGGTAAGGGGATTTTGAAGTTTTTGATAATATCTTGACTAATATTGGGTTGTCCGCCACCATATGCCATTGAAATAAGGTCTTGTCTTTTTGCAATAAAATAATAAAAAACAAATCTTGTATTCAAATATTTACTTTCACATAAAACACAACACGCCTGATTTGTGCAAGCATCAATTCCTAAAATAGATACTTTCCCTATTGTTGCTCCATACATAGCTATAATCAAAGAGCCTTTGGGGGAAATTTTTAACGCAGAGTATGCCATCATTGCCTTTTGTGTAATTTTATTTTTGCTATTTGTTAATACAGAATCGTTTAAATCCCCAGAGTTAATCCAAAAAATATTACCATTTTTATAATACTCATCATTGTCGCTTTGCGGTGTCGTTCCACTGCTAATATTTTTATAAATTAATCCGCTTCTTGCCACTTCCCAGTGGTGTGGAATAAGCCCGAGATATTCTATACCGCTAGGTTTATAGGCGGTTGTAGATACTTCGCTACGCTCAGTATGACAAGCTACCCTGCCGCAAACGGCTTCATTAATTAGGGCTTGTTTTTTCTCTTGTAAAAGTGTGATGAGCTTTTGCTTTTTGTTGATGTAATTTTGAATTTTTTCACATTTTTTATCTAAAAATTCCGCAATCTCTTTTTGCTCTTGGAGTGGGGGCAAAATTAAAGGAATATCTAAAAAATGCTCTTGCCTTAAATTAATTCTTGTAAATCCACTACAAACAGACATAAAATATCTTTTATAGCTTAAACTAGATAAAAGATAATTGAGATACATAGGATACGCTTCTCGCTCTATTCTAAAGCCCTTGCAAAAGGTATTTAAATATACTTCATCATCATTTAAATATATTGCACTTTTTCCTACATCTTCAAAAGTTTCGCTACTTTGCAAAAATAAAATATCATTTTTTAAAACTTTATTTTGCTTTTCTTTGCTATCTATAAATACATATTCCATTAAATCTGGATTGATAACTGCGTTGTTGCAAACATTTGTAAAAGTAATATAAGGTTTAAAATTTAGTTTGTATTCCTTGCTAAAATCTTTGATTGTTTTTCCTGTAACCCCACCAAAAATTTCCCCAATATATTTTAATTTTTTAATTTCCCAACCTTGCGGAATCTCCCCAAGCCATTCTATACCGCTAGGTTTATAAACACGCATTATAGAATCTCCCTTAATAAATCCTGCGTTTCTTGCTCTAAGTCTTGTAAATCTTTATTGATAGATTCTAGGCTTCGTGGGGCTGTGTAGGTATAGAAATATTTGTTAAACAAAATCTCATAGCCTACCACTTTGCTTTCCCACGCTATCCAAGAGTTTGGCACATAGGGCTTTACTTCGTTTTCATAGTAGCTTTGTATATCTTGTGTGAGGGGGATTTTCTCCGTGTTGTTTGTCTTATCAGAATCTATGAGTAAATTTTCCTCTGCTTTTTTGAGTTTGACATCAAGGAAGTTTATAAAGTCTTCTTTGCTTGTGAAATCTTGCGGATTTGCCTCTAGCTCCTTAAGCTTTGATACAAGCTCATCTTTTTGCTCTAGGGCTTGAAATTTCTCATCGTTTAGTAAAATTTCTATGCTTTTTGGTCTCTCAATGATGATTTTAGCATAACCAAACTCGGTGTTATCATAAATCTTGCAGTCATCATTTTGTATATTTGCTAAGAAAAGATTTGTAATCTTGTCTATATGTTCTTTTGTCATATTATTTTGCTTTTGCCCTAGGGACTTTTTCATCTTTGTGTAATATGTCTCTTTTGTGGCATTTATGAGCTGGACTTTGCCTTTTTTAGATTCTATTTTGTTGTTAGTTAGAATCCATATAAAAGTAGGAATGCCTGTGTTATAAAACATATTTGTAGGCAAGGCGATGATGGCTTCTAGGAGGTCGTTTTCTATGATGTATTTGCGGATAGCTACCATACCGCTATCGCTATTAAAAAGTGAGCTGCCATTATGCACGGAGGCTATGCGAGAGCCTACGCCATTATTCTCGCTTGGCTTTTTCATCTTGCTTAGCATATTTAGCAAAAACATCATCTGCCCATCGCTTTTACTTGTAATGCCTACCTGAAATCTTGGGTCATTGCAAGTGGTGATTCCGCCTTTTTTGCTGACATCTAATTCTTTTTGGTCTTTTTCCCACGATTTGCCATAAGGGGGATTTGTCAGCATAAAGTCAAATTTTTCGCCGCTTAGTTTGTCTTCGCTTAGGGTTGAGCCGTATTTGATATTGTCGGGATTTTCGCCCTTTATCAGCATATCGGCTTTACAAATGGCGTAGGTTTCTGGGTTTATCTCCTGCCCGTAGAGATAAATTGTAGCTTTAGATTGGATAAGCCCTTTTTCATCTGTGATAAAGTCTTTAGATTCTGTAAGCATACCGCCGCTTCCACAAGCATTATCATAGATAGTAAAAGTGCCTTTTTGGATTCTATCTTTTATAGGCAAAAAGACTAAATGTGTCATAAGCTCTATAAGCTCTCTGGGTGTAAAATGCTCTCCAGCTTCTTCATTATTCTCTTCATTAAATCTTCTTATAAGCTCTTCAAAGACATAGCCCATACCGAGGTTGCTTAAGCCCTTATGGATAACTTCGCCTTTATCGTCTTTAATATCGTGCATAGAGAGATTGATTTTAGGAGAGCAAAATCGCTCTATAACGCCATAAAGGATTTTTGCTTCATCAAGTGTATCAAGCTGATTTTTGAATTTAAACTTTGTGATAATGTCTTTGATATTTTCACTAAAGCCTTCAAGGTAGTTTTCAAAATTGATTCTAATGTTTTTGGGGTCATTTAAGAGCTTTTTAAGTGTGAAATTTGAGTGGTTGTAGAATGTGGTCTCACTTGCATTGCATAGTAAATCTTTTAGAGTATCTTCATCTGCTATATCTTTGTCTTCGTTGTAAGTCTCTAAAACTTTATCTTTTGTCGGCTCTAAGATAGCATCTAGCCTCCTTAAAATCGTCATAGGCAGGATAACATCGCGGTATTTACCCTTTACATACACATCACGCAGTAAATCATCTGCCACACTCCAAATAAAACTAATAATAGGCTGAAATTGATGGATTTGCATAGATACTCCTTTTTTGACGAATTATAACACCATTACAAATTTAAAGCAAAGTTTCAACGATTATCAAATTTAAAAATGCTACAAAAAAACGATAAATTTAAAAGAAGTGGCGGACAGAGAGGGATTTGAACCCTCGAGACCCGTTAAGATCTGCACCCTTAGCAGGGGTGTGGTTTCAGCCACTCACCCATCTGTCCGTAAAAAGAAAGTGTGATTATAATAAAATTTAAATAATACTCAGCTTAAAGCCGAGCATTATAAACTTAAATAAGCTAAAAGTATCGTTACTAAAAGCCCGATAGCAAAAGTCGTAAGCTGTTTAGCCCTATCCTTTTTACTTGCAAAAAATGTTATCATAAGCCCAGAAAGATAAAGTAAAAATAGCACCACCCCAAAGCCCACAGAAAGCACGGAAAAATACCACGCCGCTTTATCTTTATGCAGCATTATCATATCTCCTAAAATGCTTCTAGTTTTAAGCGTAATCTCATAATGATTTGCCACAGGTTTCATTTCTACACTATAATGCGTCCCTCCCATTAACATCACATTAGCCGAATTTCCATTACCTTTACCCTTACCAATGCGAAGTTCGGTATTACTTGGAATTTTTAAATGATTTTCTTTTAAAAATTCTAAAAGCGTCTCGCGTTCCTTACCCGCCTCTATATTTTTTTGCAAAATATAATTTTGCGTTTTAAGTCCCACATCTTGATTGAAACCAAAAATATAAGCCATACCAGTAAAAGCAAAAAGCACAGCACAGGGTAAGAAAAAAAGACTAGTGTAAATGTGAATTTGCCTAAAAAGCTTATTTTTGTTAATCATATTTCACTCCTTGAAAGATTTAGCGTATTATAAATATAATCTGTGAAGTGAAAGTGAAATGAAGATAAGCCCGACTTTGCGGGCTTAAATTATTGCTTATCAATGACTTGATGATTGTAAGGCTTGAGATTTTTATCCCTTTCGATTAGGGCATTTGATGGGCTACCATTGACATTATCGTGCTTATAATAGCGTTCTCCCTCCTTATGTCCGTTAAGCTCGACTTTGTAGCGTATCTCGCCCGGATTTAGCTTTTGCATATCTTCAAAGCCTAAATTTGAGGTTTTAAAATCTGCTATGCCATTTGCGTTAGCGATTTCTACAAGCTTAGTTTGACCCATTCTAGCCATATCCACAGCTTGTAAAAGCATTCTAGAACTTTCTCTTGGATTATGAAAGCCTGTTGAATTTTCCGCACCGATGAAATCAGCTCTCATTTGTGCTTTTCTATGAAGCTCTAAAACTTCATTTAACTCTTCATTAATCTTCTTCACATCTGCCTTACCTTCGCTTTGATAAGATTCTAAAGCACCAAGTGCATCACGCATTGTTTTAATGTCTGTGATAAGACTAACGATTGCATATTCTGCTGTTCTTAGATTATGTGCGGTTGAGTTTTGAATATCTTTAATTTGAGCTTTAAGATAATCCTCACTTTGATTATGACAAGTTTTACAAGCAGCGTTAATGTCTGCTAAAGGTGAAGTGATATTATGCTGAGTCATTTTCTTCGCACCTTTTCTAATATAAGGCATATGACAATCCGCACAACTTACACCATTTGCCGCATGCACACCACCACTATAAAGCTCACTTTCAGGGTGTTGAATTTTAATCATAGGCGCACCGCTGATTTTATGCGCCCAGTCTTTGTCAAAAACTTTACGCACTTTTTCATAATATTCGTCAAACATTTCTATTCTAAATGGCTCACCTTTTTTCCACTCACTCCAAGGGAAAACAAGCTCTATCCCAGCTACTTCGATTTCGGTAGGCTTGTTACCATCTCTCCAAGTGTCAAATTCATCGTAAGTTTTTTGTGTGCCGTTCCACCATTTTTTGCTTGTATCATTTGCTATACTTTCGCCCATAACCTTAACTTTTTCGCCTGTTGGTTTGAAATAATACTCCACATGGCACTGCGAGCAAACTAAAGTTCTCATTTCTTCTCTAGTCGCTTTCACGCCCTGCTCCGCATCTCTTTCATAACCTCTAGCCACTAAGGCATTGATAGCGGCTGGGCGTGTAAGTCTTAAGCTCATATTATTTGGAGTATGGCAGTCCGCACAGGTTACGCCCATTCTCTTACCTCCGTGTGGTCCGCTATGCTCTACTGAGCCTTCTTCATAGCCATTAACCGCTGGGATATTTTTAATCATAGTCCAGTATTTAGTCGAGTTAAACGCTACCCAGTCATCTTTAGCGACATTTTTCAAAAGCCAAGGAGTCCAACCACTATGGCAATTCATACAGGCTGTTGGCTGTCCGCCAAAACCTGCAAAGCCGTGAGCGTTAAGAAAATCTTTGTTATTTCTAGCTGTGTCCATTTGATCAACTTGTATCCAAAAATGTCCCCTTTCTTCATTTGCGTCAATAGAAAAGGGATACCCCGCCCAAAGCACAGTAAGCTGCGGATAGCGGATAAGTTTAGAATAAGCCAAATTTCCACCAAAATCCGTCTCAAAAGGCTTTTCCTTCTCCACAGTCAAATACATATCTAAATAATCAGGGAAATTTTTACCCCACTCATCAAAGGTAGGATTATCATCACTCATCTCCACGAAATTTTTACTGACGATACCTCCTACGCTTTCTTGTTGCTTTTGATTCACATCATTATTAAGCCATAACACTCCGCCGATTAAAGCGATAACTACGATTATACCGAAGTATAAAGGACCCTTCTTATTCATTAAAACCTCCTAATTTAAAATCCGCGTTTATGACCGACACCACTATGGCACGATACACAGCTTAAAGAATTATCTTTATGTGGGTTACTTGTCGCATTGATAGCTGCCCCAGCGTAATCACCGTGGCAACGAATGCAATTATCCTGCACCATTTCTTTACTTTTTTGTGTCGCACTCAAATTTGTCGGCAACTCATCAAGCTTAAAGGTAAAAGCGTAAGCGTGAGATAAGCCACTCTCAGCCTTTGCAACCCATTTTTTAACACCTTGATGTGGCAAATGACAATCCACACAACTAGCTCTTGGCTCTCCTTTGACCTTTTTAGAATGAGAAGCCGCCAAATAGTCGTTATAAACCTCATTCATAATATGGCAATTATTACAAGACTCGCTAGCATTACTAAAATAAGAAATGCCCTTTGCATTATAAAAGGTATAAAAACCCACAGCAAACAAAGCAAAAAGCAAGAGTAAAAAAATGCCAAAAAGATTCGTAAAAGCTCTTTTTTGCCCCAAAATCCCCTCCTTGTAAAATAATTTACAATCGTAATGGAAAATTATAACAAGAAATATTTAATTTTTATTTAAGGATAAAATAAGTCTTTAATATACATTTATATTAATATAACTTGCGGCATTATAGTTATTTGAAGACAAAAAATTATGAAATTTTATTCATAATTTATTTAATTTTAAATCGTTTTAAAATAATTTATCATAAAACCTCGCTCTATCAATAAAAGCGAGGCTTAAAATCTTAAATTAAGCTATTAATTAAACCAAAAATAAAAATTCAAGACTAATCACCAAACCCGTAAATAAAAGCGTGATGACACAATAGCCCATAATATCTTTTGCACCAAGCCCTGCGATAGCAAGTGCTGGTAAAGCCCAAAATGGCTGTATCATATTTGTCCAAGCGTCCCCCCAAGCTCTAGTCATAGAAGTTACCGCAGGACTTATCCCAAGCTCTAGTCCGACAGGTATCATAATACAGCCCACTGCCCTCCACCTGATGGCACAAAGATATTTACAAAACCTGCACTCCAAAAAGCAAAAAGAGCGAAAGTGTTAGAATTTGAAATGCTAATAAAAAATTGCGATAGCACACTTGCAAGGCTATGTTCCCCACCAGCGACCATCATACCGATAATCCCCGCCGCATTTTTTGCGGCTATGTTAATGGCTTTAATATATAAAACAGGCTTTTTGTGAAGTAAAATTTCCAAAAATAAAAAAATCATATTTAAAACATTTAAATTTAAATCTCCACCCTTTATAAAATGTGAGATAATATAAATAAAACCCATAATGGAAATTAAAAAAACTCACCAAAAAACTATTCTCAAGCCAAACGGCTAAACTTTTATTTTGACTATAATTAATGACTTCTAAATCTTTATTTTCCCGCTCTAAAATCTTTTTATCAATCTCTAAAGTATTTTCTTTAGTAGGGTGGATAGAAGCAAGTAAAAAAGGCAAATACACTACAATAATAGTAAGATTAAAACTTGAAAATATAGTCATAGAGCTAGGTATGCTCTGGCTTAAAATTCCAGCCGTGCTTTTCGCTAAAGCTTCACCTCCGCTTGAGAGAGTCAAAGGTATAGAGCCTGAAAGTCCTGTGTGCCACACTATAAAGCCAGAATAAGCCGCTGCTATAAGCAAACGATAATCCACACCTTTATAACCTTTTTTGCAATTTCTTTTGCAAAAATCGCCGATATAACCAGCTCAAAACCCCAATTTTGCACGATTTGCAAAGGATCTTGACTTGTAAAACCCCACACAGATAAAAAACAAAAAGGGTTAAAATTGCCACCAAAACAAAAGAATCTGGAAGCCATATTAACACAAATTTGCGTAAAAGCTCTTAACATCAAGCACCTCCAAATCTCACTTTAAATTCTGCTTCCGTTTTAGCTTTAATATCTTCTAAGCTAACTCCTTGCATTAATTCCACCAAAAACATTTCACTACTTTCAAATTCAAAAACTCCAAGCTCGGTAATGAGCTTATGAACCACTGCTTTTCCCATTAGCGGTAGGGTGCATTCTTTTTTAAGCTTAGTTTCTCCGTGTTTATTTGTATGTTCCATTACCACTATGATTTTTTTGCACCGCCATAGCACCCCCTATACCTTTAACGAGCTTACCGGGTATCATATAATTAGCCAAATCGCCATTTTGAGAAACCTCCATCCCTCCTAAAATAGCTAAATCAATATGTCCACCGCAAAGCTCTCGGCACTATCAAAAAAGCTAGCCCCTTTAACTGCTATAACCGTTTCTTTGCCTGCATTGATTAAATCCGCATCCACTTGCTCTTTTGTAGGATACGCACCTATATCCAAAAGTCCATTTTCAGACTGCAAAAAGACCTTTAGATTGAGTTTTTCTATCTCATATTAGGGTTGAGATACCTATGCCAAGGTTAATATACATTTCATTTTGAATTTCTTTCACCGCTCTTTTAACAATAAGTTCTTTTGACATAATTATCCTTTCGTAATGACTTTTTTTATGCGTTTTTCATAATTTTCCCCACAATAGACAAAATAGACATAAATTCCACTCAAATGGACGCTATCAGGCTCGATTTCATCGACAATTTCCTCAACTTCGACTAGGGTTATTTGACCTGCCATAGCACAAAGTGGATTAAAATTTCTAGCCGTTTTATTAAAGATAAGATTGCCAAATCGATCCGCTTTTTGAGCCTTAACTAAGGCAAAATCGCCCCTAATCGCTCTTTCTAAAATATAAGTTTTCCCATCAAATTCCTTATGCTCCTTACCCTCTGCAATCAAAGTGCTAACGCCTGTTTGCGTGTAAAATCCAGCTATACCGACTCCACCCGCTCGAAGCTGCTCGGCTAATGTGCCTTGCGGTGTGAGAACGACTTCAAGCTCACCATTGATAAATTGCTGTTTAAAAGTCTTATTTTCTCCCACATAAGAAGCGATGATTTTTTGTATCTGTCTATTTTGAAGTAAGAGACCTAAGCCAAAATCATCTACGCCACAATTATTACTCACTATGGTTAAATTTTTAACCCCAAGTTCTTTAATTTTTGCAATGGCATATTCAGGGATTTTACACAGACCAAATCCTCCAACCAAAAGCGTTACGCCATCTTTTATATCTTTAAAAGCCTCATTTAAATTTATAATAATTTTATTCATTTTTTACATTTCTATCTCAAGCACAGCGGAGATTCCTTGTCCGTCACCCACACACAAAGTCGCCAAGCCTAAATTTTTACCCCTAGCTCTTAAAGCATAAATGAGACTGGTTAATATCCTCGCCCCACTTGCACTTATGAGATGTCCAAGAGCGATAGCACCACCATTTATATTAACCCTATTTGCATTAGCCTTAAGCGTGGCTAAACTTTGTGCCACAAAAGCTTCATTTGCTTCAATTAAATCCATATCATCGATGCTAAAGTGTGTTTTTTCAAGTACCTTTTTCGCCGCAAAAGCCGCACCTATACCCATAATGCTAGGCTCTACACTCACACTAGCAAAGCCCTTTAAAGTCGCTAAAATGGGTAAATTTAACTCAAGGGCTTTTTCTTTAGAGCTTAATAAAAGCATAGCCGCTCCGTCATTAACACCAGAAGAGTTACCAGCGGTAACAGTGCCATTTTTATCAAAGGCTGGTTTTAAACGCGATAAGGCTTCCAAACTTGCATCCTTACGCACAAATTCATCTTCACTAAAGAAAAATTCCCTTTTTTATCTTGAATTTTTAATGGCAAAATTTCTGTTTCAAAAGCTTTATTTTCAATAGCTTTTGCGGCTTTTAATTGAAAATTGAGTGCAAATTCATCTTGCTCTTCGCGTGAAATTTGCTAAATTTTCTGCCATAATACCCATATGACAATCACTCAAAGTGCACCAAATTCCATCTTTTATCATACTATCAACTAAATTTTGATCTCCCATTTTATAGCCGAGTCTAGCATTTTTAAGTAAAAAGGGGTGCTAAAGACATATTTTCAACGCCCCCACATAAAAGCAAATCCGCCCTATTTAAACTAATCGCATCATAACCAAGCCCTATAGAACCACAAAGCATATTAACAATAAAAGCCGTTTTTTCAACGCTTAAGCCACTATTTATCAAGGCTTGTCTTGCGACATTTTGCTCACAGCCAGCTCCTAAAACCTGACCTAAAATAAGCTCATCAATCAAGCTCTTATCAACACCCGCTTCATCAAGCAAAGATTTAGTTAGCATACTTACAATCTGTTTGTTTTAAGCTACCCAAAAAAAGAACCAATAGCTGTTTTTTTCGCAGCCACCACAACAACTTCTTGCATTTTCATCTTTTCTTCTTTTTACTAATAAGATTAAAATAGCCTTATTAATAAATATAGGCAAAGAAATATTTTTAAAGAAAATTTAAGGTAAAAGTTACTTTTAGTAATATTTATTTGTAGAATTTGAGAGTTAATAAAATTTTTAATTCTTAGAAAAAGTTACAAAAAGTAATATTTTGCAAGATTATAAAATCAATTTTTACTCCACTTGAGGATCGCCAAAACATTGCCTTAAGGCTTCTTTAGTTTCACCTTGAGAGTCTGCTTTTTTAGCATTTTTACGCAATTCATCAAATTGCGAATTTAAATCATTTTCACTAATATTTTGCTTAAGACTTTGCAATTTACTTTCGTCTATAACAACTTCTTTTCTCACTTCTATCTTAGCATTTGTGCCAAAATTTTCTCTTAGTAATTCTTGAATTAATTTAAAGCCTTGATTTAACAAAGTGCGATTTTGCCCCTGTGCATTAGAGCTAATAATTAAAACCTCGTTTTCATAAGCTATAAATTTCGTGCTTTTCTTAAAACATTCAGCAAGCTCATAATCTCTATCATAAATTTTTTCAAGCAAAAGCTCATAAGCGTTTTGATTTGTTTGAGACTTTATCGCCTTTTCTATTTTAATATTTTCTTTTGCTTTACTTTGCTCTAAAGGCTCTTTAATTTGACTTTGAAGATCGCTAATTTGCATATCGATTTCCTTAAGATAGCTTGCCTCCATCATCATAAAAGCCATCACGCAAAGCGTAAATCCATCATCGTCACAAAGCAAATTCTTAGCTCTTGAAAGTATCCTAAAAAATCTTTCGTAAATCAGAGTTGAAAATTCCTCGCTTCTTGCAAAAAAACTTTCTTTGAGATAAAAAAGCATTTCATCTATCACACTACTTGCTTCATAATCTTGAAGCTCTTCTAAAAATTCAAACACCCTTTCTCTGTCTTTATGTAAAATAGCGTGGTAAAATTCCTTAATTTTGGACGGGTCTAAAAAGCCTAGCATCTCTGTAATTTTAGCAGTGCTAATATGATTTTCACTAAAAATAATGGCTTGGTCTAAAAGCGTAAGAGTATCGCGTAAAGAGCCACTTCCACTTCTTGCTATAAATTTTAAAGCCTCTTCTTCAAATTTCACACCTTCTTTATTTAAGATATCTTTAAGATGTGTCAAAATTTCACTTTGAGCAATTTGCTTAAAGCGAAAATGTTGAGTTCGCGAAAGAACGGTCGCTGGAAGCTTTAAGGGGTCGGTCGTAGCAAGTATAAATTTCACATAGCTTGGTGGCTCTTCAAGGGTCTTAAGCAGGGCATTTGCTGCTTGTGGGGTGAGCATATGCACCTCATCAATGATGAAAATTTTAAAACGCGCCATTGAGGGAGCGTATTTTGTCTGTTCTATAAGGCTTTGTATATCTTCAAGCCCCCTATTGCTCGCTGCATCCATTTCTATAATGTCGATGTGCTTACCTTCAAGTGCGGCGATACACTGCTTACAAGTGCCGCAAGGTGTGGCATTTGGTCCTTCATCGCACACAAGGGCACGAGAGAAAATTCTAGCACTTGAAGTTTTCCCGCTACCACGAAGCCCTGAAAAAAGATAGGCGTGAGCAAGGCGTTTGGAATTTAGGGCGTATCTTAAACTCGCACTAACAGCTTTTTGTCCAATTAATTCATCGAAGGTTTTAGGGCGGTATTTAATCGCTAAGGCTTGAAGCATATTCTACTCATTCATTATAGATAAAAGCTCGGTATTGTCTTTTGTTTTAAGCATTTTAGAATATAAAAATTTAAGCGCTTCCACATCGTCCATTTGTGAAATAGCAGAGCGAATCGCCCAAATTTTTTGCAGATTTGTAACTCCTTGCAAAAGCTCTTCTTTTCTTGTGCCTGATTTGATGATATTAATAGCCGGATAAATGCGGCGATCGGAAATATTTCTATCTAGCACGATTTCGCTATTTCCAGTGCCTTTAAATTCTTCGAAAATCACCTCGTCCATTCTTGATCCTGTGTCGATAAGAGCGGTGGCGATGATGGTTAAAGAGCCGCCATTTTCTATATTTCTAGCTGCTCCAAAAAAGCGTTTTGGCTTATGCAAAGCATTTGCATCCACACCCCCGCTTAAAACCTTGCCAGAGCTTGGAGTCGCAGTATTATAAGCTCTTGCAAGACGCGTGATGCTATCTAGCAAGATGATGACATCTTTACCCATTTCTACCATTCTTTTTGCTTTTTCTATAACAAGCTCAGCCACACGCACATGGTTATAAGCAGGTAAATCAAAAGTCGAGCTAAATACCTCACCCTTAACACATCGTTGCATATCAGTAACTTCTTCAGGTCTTTCATCGACTAAAAGCACGATTAAATGCATTTCTGGGTGATTTTTAGCTATGGCTGTGGCTAATTCCTTCATCAGTTCTGTTTTACCCGTGCGAGGCGGTGCGACTATGAGACCTCTTTGCCCCTTACCTATGGGAGTGAAAAGATCTAGCACCCTACCCGTGAGTTTCATCGCATCGTATTCAAGCCTAATTTTTTCTGTGGGAAAAATGGGAGTAAGATTATCAAAAAGAGGTCTTTCTTTCGCCTCTTTTAAAGGAAGGTAATTAATCGCTTCGATTTTTAAAAGTGCATAATATTTCTCTTGGTCCTTTGGCTCTCTAACCTGCCCAGTAACGATATCGCCTATCCTTAAAGCAAATTTGCGAATTTGCGAATTTGAAACATAAGCATCATTTACACTATCGCTTAAATTAGCATCCATTCCCCTTAAAAAGCCATACCCTTCGGGACTAAGCTCTAAAATCCCCGTGAAAAGGATAAAGCCACCTTTTTTAGTTTGTGCTTTTAAAATTTCAAAAATTAATTCTTGTCTGCGAAATTCTCTAGGATTTTCTATCTCGCACTCATTTGCGATTTTAACTAAATTTTCTAAGTCAAGTAGCTTTAAATCTTCTATTTTATAGCCCTCAACGGGAACATGCGTTCTTTGATGTTTTTTTTCTTTTTCCATAAGTCCTCTGTAAGATATAGCAGTAATCAAAAATGTGATTTTAGTAAAAAATTCTTATTTTTGTCAAATTTAGTTTATACTTACAAAAAAATTCAAAGTCAAAAAATGAAGTGCGAACATTGTAAATTAAATTTCAAACAAGAACAAATGCGTGAAAAAAATGGCTTATTTTTTTGCTGTAAGGGCTGCGAAAGCGTGTATGAAATCTTGCAAGATAATGGACTTGATGAGTTTTATCAAAGACTTGGTAATCAAAGTCTAAAGCCTGTTAATTTAAGCAAAGAATTTAAAAATTATGATGAATTTATCCATATGAGTCAAGACGGCTTTAGCGAAATTCATCTTCTCATACACGGCATAGAATGTGCCGCTTGTATCTGGCTCAATGAAAAAATTTTAATCCGTCAAAAAGGCATTTTAGAACTTGAAATTAATCATCTTAACCATAAAGCTAGAATTGTATTTAACCAAAAAGAAATAAGCCTTAAAGAAATTTTAACCCTCATTGAAAGCATAGGCTATAAAGCAAGTGCTTATGATGTGAGCAAAAACGAAAAAAAGGCAGAAAGATTAAAACGCGAATTTTACTCTAAAATGATAGTTGCCATTGCTTGCGTGATGAATATAATGTGGATTGCCGTGGCAAAATATGCAGGCTTTTTTAGTGGTATGGAAAGAGACATTAAGGATATTTTAAATTTCTTCGAATTTGTACTAGCCACTCCTGTGCTTTTTTACACAGGTTCAAGTTTTTATAAAAATGCTTTTAAAGCCTTAAAATACAAGAATTTAAATATGGACACTCTTGTCATTAGCGGGGCGAGTTTGGCTTATATTTATTCTTTATGGGCGATGTTTTTTAGAGTTGGGGAAGTCTATTTTGACTCTGTGGCTATGATTATTTGCTTTGTTTTTGTGGGTAAATATTTGGAAGTTTTTAGCAAAAAACGCGCCCTTGACACCATAGATGGCTTAAATGACTTTTTACAAAATGAAATTTTAGTCTTTAATGGAAATGAATTTAAGCCAAAAGAAGTGCAAAAAGTAGAATTGGGCGACATCATCTTGCTAAGAGCTGGAGATAAAATTTTAATCGATGGAATTTGCGTAAAGGGTGAGGGCAGTATCGATCGCTCCTCTTTAAATGGAGAAAACGCTCCACAATTTGTCCAAAAAGGAGATGTATTACAATCAGCTTGTGTTTTAATAGATGGAAATATAGAATACAAAGCCACCAAACTTTACAAAGACTCTACACTCTCTAAAATCATCAAACTTTTAGAATTTGCAGGCTCTAAAAAGACAAAATTGGCTAATCTTGTAAGTCAAATTAGCGGCTATTTTTCAAGGACGATTTTAACTCTAGCTTTGCTTTGTTTTTGCTTTTGGTTTTTTTATCTCAATGAGAGCGTGGAAAAATCGCTTATTAACGCCATTTCTGTTTTAATCATCGCCTGTCCTTGTGCCCTAGCCCTTGCAACTCCTGTGAGTAATTTAATCGCTTTAAGCAAGGCTTTTAGACATCATATTCTTTTTAAAGATTCTAGTGTGATTGAGAATTTAAGCAAGTGCGATTTTGCCGTTTTTGATAAAACGGGCATTTTGACAAAGGCGGAACTTCAAGTCGAGCAATTTTACCTTAGCGAAAAACTTGATCCTAATGAGCTTTATACCTTTTTAAGTCTTTCAAAACACCCCATAGCAAAAAGCGTTGGAGAGTTTTTAAAGCAAAGGGGTGCTAAAAAGCTCAATTTAGATTTCAAAGAGCTTCAAAATATCAGTGCTAGAGGATTAAAAGCGAATTTAAATGGAAAGCTTTTTTTAGGGGGCAATGAAGTTTTTCTAAGAGAAAATCACATCAAAATAGAAAAAAAAATAGAAAATTCACATTTTTTCTTTGCTAAAAATAATGAAATTTTAGCCTTTTTTGAGCTAGAAAGCATTTTAAGAGAAGGGGCTAAAGACTTAATCACATATTTACAAAAAGAAAAAAAACAAGTGATGATTTTAAGTGGAGATAATGAATTTAGCGTGCAAAAAATAGCCAAACAACTTGGAATTTCAAACTATAAAGCTTCGTGTTTGCCAGAAGATAAAATGAGAGAATTAGAAAAGCTTTCACAACGCCATAAAGTTTTGTTTGTGGGTGATGGGATTAAT
The DNA here is from genome assembly GCF_900637395.1 of Campylobacter upsaliensis. NCBI lineage: Bacteria > Pseudomonadati > Campylobacterota > Epsilonproteobacteria > Campylobacterales > Campylobacteraceae > Campylobacter > Campylobacter upsaliensis. Next base: position 1,085,681 of record NZ_LR134372.1, read on the forward strand.
GACGCTTTGGCTTTAAAATTTGCTGCGGTGGCTATTACTTTAAGAGAGGGGAGTGATTTGGCGATTGAAAATAGTGACATTTTGCTTTTAAAAAATGATTTAAAATCCTTACAAACAGCCTTCGAGCTTTCTCAATTTACCTTTAAAATTATCAAGCAAAATTTAGCCTTTTCACTTTTTTACAATGCTTTAAGCCTACCTCTAGCCTTTTTAGGTCTTATTAATCCTCTCATCGCAGCCTTATCTATGTCTTTTAGTAGTATAATAGTCGTTTTAAATGCATTAAGGATTAAAAAATGAATTGGGTGATTATGATGATGATGGGGGTTTCTATCATCGTTTTTTTTATCATACTTGCGACCTTGCTTTGGGGGGTTAAAAATAAGCAATTTGACGATGATTATAAATTTACAACACTAAATGATGATGAAGAAAGCCTAAAAGAAGCGGTAGAATTAGAGCGTAGAAAAAAAGAAGCCTTAGCAAAAAAGGCTCAAAAAGAGCCTTAATTATAGAGTTTCGATATAAGCTTCAATAGCTTTAAAATCTTCCTCCGTTAAACCTTTAAGGTTGATTTTCATAATTGCACCCTGTCCATAAGCATTTCTTTTACCCTCTGAATATTCCTTCATATATTGAAGTCTTTCAGCAGTCGAAATGCTTTTAAGTGCTGGGACCTTATTAAGATACACCTTATCAGCCTTTGGTCCGTGGCAAACTGCACATTTTTTATAAAGCGTAGCACCATCTGCCGCATAAGCTGAGATAGCCAAACAGGCTAAAGCTGAAATTGCAACAAACTTTTTCATTTTATCTCCTTTTTACAAAATCTCGTTATTATATCCTTAAAAATTTAATACTTCTTAAATTTCTCAATCATTTAAAAAATTTAATTATAATGATTTTATGAAAAAGGCTTTATTTTTAGACAGAGACGGCGTAATCAATGTCGACAAAAAATATGTTCACAAGATAGAAGATTTTGAATTTTGCGAGGGGATTTTTAAGCTTTGCCGAATTTTCACACAAAAAAATTATCTTATTTTTGTCATCACTAATCAATCAGGCATTGCAAGAGGCTATTATAATGAGAAAGATTTTGCGACATTAAGTGCTTTTATGTGTGAAGAATTTGCCAAAAAAGGAATTTTAATAAATAAAATTTATCATTGTCCGCATTTGGAGGGTTGTGAGTGTAGAAAGCCAAAGCCCGGTATGTTTTTTAAAGCTTATGAAGAATTTGACATCGATAGAGAAAATTCCTTTTTTATAGGCGATAATCTCACAGATATGCAAGCAGGATTTAATGCAGGACTTAAAAAACTTTATCTCATAAACTCTACTCAAAAGGGCGATTTTTATCAAAATTATACTAATTTAAATGCACTTTTAAAAGACATCGAAAAGGGGGAAATATGCGTATAATTATCACAGGAGGAGCAGGCTTTATAGGCTCGAATTTAGCTCTTGCTTTACAAGAAAAGCACGAGGTTTTAATTATCGATAAAATGCGAAGTGATAAAAGACTTGATAATGGAAATTTGGAGAGTTTTGGGCATTTTAAAAATTTACTTGAATTTAAAGGGGAGCTTTTTGTGGGTGATATTTGCGAGGCTAAAAGCTTTGATGTAATGCGTGAGTTTAAACCGGATATAATCTTTCATCAAGCAGCCATTTCGGACACCACAGCCTATAATCAAACCCAAGTTTTAAGCGTGAATTTAAATAGCTTTAAGGACTTCATTAAGCTTGCTATTAAATGCGACTCTAAGCTTATCTACGCAAGCTCTGCTAGCGTGTATGGAGATATGCCAAGTCCTCAAAAAGTAGGCTATGAAGAGCCTAAAAACCCTTACGCTTTTTCAAAATTAATGATGGATAAACTTGCACAAAAATATTTTAACGAGCTTCATATCGTGGGGCTACGCTATTTTAATATTTATGGGAAAAATGAATTTTTTAAAGGCAAAACCGCCTCGATGATTTTACAATTTGGCTTACAAATTTTAAGTGGGAAAAATCCGCGTTTATTTGAAGGAAGTGAAAAAATTTATAGAGATTTTACCTATATAAAAGATGTTGTAAATGCAAATTTAAAAGCCTTAGAAACAAAAAGTGGAATTTATAATGTAGGCAGTGGCAAGGCAAGAACTTTTAAGGATATTGTAGATATTTTACAAAAAGAACTTGGCACAAATTTAGACTATGAGTGGATTAAAAATCCCTATGAAAAAGCCTATCAATTTCACACCCAGGCACATTTAGACGAGAATTTTTACAAAGGCGAATTTGAGCTTGAGACTGGGATTAGAGACTATTTGCCTGAAATTAAACGCATTTTTGAAAAGGAATATAATGCTTGAAAATTTAAGCAAACAAAGCCCTAAAATTCTTGTTGTGGGTGATTTTATGGTGGATAATTACATTTGGAGTGCGTGTGAAAGAATAAGCCCTGAAGCCCCCGTTTTAATCGCAAAATCCCTCAAACAAGAAAAAAGATTGGGCGGAGCGGCAAATGTGTATGCTAATTTGGCTAATCTTAATGCACAAGTTTTCGCACTTGGGGTCGTGGGAGATGATGAAGCCGGAGAGTTTTTAAAGCGTCATTTAAAAGGTGTTATTCTCACACAAAAAGGACGCAAAACTCCTCTTAAAAACCGCATTTTAGCACATAATCAACAAGTTTTAAGACTTGATGAGGAAGATAGCTCTAAAATCGAATTAGAAGAGGAGCTAATCTCAAATTTTAACACAATAACAAAAGATTTTGAGGCAATTATCTTGAGCGATTATGGAAAGGGGGTTTTGAGTGAAAAAGTGTGTCAAGCTCTTATTTGTAGGGCAAATGAGCTTAATATCCCTATTTTAATCGACCCAAAGGGAAATGATTATAGCAAATATCAAAACGCCACTCTCTTAACGCCCAATAAAAAAGAAGCTTTGGAGGCTTTGAAATTTAAAGATTTAGAGGGGGAAAATCTAAAACTTGCCATTAAAAAGCTTAAAAATGACTTTCATTTAAAATACTCTATCATCACGCTTTCAGAAGACGGCATAGCCTTGTTTGATGAGGATTTACACCTAATCAGTGCTAGAGCTTTGGAGGTTTATGATGTAACTGGGGCTGGAGATAGTGTCATTGCTGTTTTAGCCTTTTGTCTAGCTTGTAAAGTGCCTATTTTAAAGGCTTGTGAATTAGCCAACGAGGCAGCGGCTGTGGTTGTAAGTAAGATAGGCAGTGTGAGCGTGAGTTTTGACGAGATAAAAAGTCTAAATTTAAGCACTTTTGAAAAGAAAATTAAAAGCAAAAATGAACTTGTAAGCCTACTTTCAAATTTAAAAGATAAAAAAATCGTTTTTACAAATGGCTGTTTTGACATCGTGCATTTTGGGCATTTAAGCTATTTAGAGCAGGCGAAAAAACTAGGCGATATTTTAATCGTAGGGCTTAATTCAGACGCTAGCATCAAAAGACTAAAAGGAGAAAAACGCCCTATCAATAAGGCATACGAAAGGGCTTGTATGCTGGGGGCTTTTTATTTTGTCGATTTTGTGTGTATATTTGAGGAGGATACGCCCATTGAGTTAATTAAGGCTTTAAAGCCTGATGTTTTGGTAAAGGGGGCAGATTATGAGGGCAAAGAGGTCGTGGGGAGTGAGCTTGTCAAAGAAGTGAGATTACTTGAATTTCGGCAAGGCTTTAGCACGACAGGCATTATAGAAAGGATGCGAAAATGAAAATTTTCATCATTAATCTCTTACGCTCTACGCACAGAAAAAAGGCTATGCAGAAGCAAATTTCTAAGCTTTTTAGCGAAAATTCCTCCCTTAAAGATCGCTTAGAATTTATCTTTTTTGAAGCTGTTGATGGAGATGGGGGAGAAGAATTTGCCAAATTTCACCCAACTTGGACGAAATATCTCAATGGTAGAAAGTTAAGTTCGGGTGAAAAAGGCTGTTTTGCAAGTCATTATAAATTATGGCAAAAGTGCTTAGAGCTTAATGAGAGCATTTTTGTGCTTGAGGACGATGTGGAATTTACTCAGGCTTTTAACGCAAACAATTTAGAAAAAATTTTAAAAAGTCCTTATGAGTATGTGAGAATTCACTACATAAAAGAAAAGAGTTCTTACGCTCTTAATAATCATTTTAATATCACTTTTTCAAATGTAGCGGGAACGAGAGGCTATTTCATCAAGCCTAGTGCGGCTAAAAAATTCATAAAACACACGCGAATTTTAATCAATCCTATTGATGATAGTATGGATTATAGCACTGTTTCAAACATCATCTTTAAACCTCTTTTTCTGCAAGATTTTGACACAGCAAGTGATATAGCCGCTACAAGAGAGAGAGAGAGAGAGAGAGAGAACAACTACAAATTCACGCGTGAGCTTTACCGCCTATATCGCAACGCAAAACACTTTCTTCTCACACTCAAAGCAAGACTTCGTTTAATCTTTCTCCTTAAAACTTAAAGCAATTTTAGCCTGCATTTTAAGCCAGTCTTTTTGCAGCATTATAGGAAAGCCCCCATACACACGCCCACCTTCTAAGCTTTTACTCACGCCCCCTCTTGCTGCTATGGTGCTAAAATCGCCTATTTTAAGATGTCCGCTTGTTGCACTTTGTCCGCCCATTACAACATTACGCCCCAATTCGCTTGAGCCTGAAATTCCTGTTTGAGCGACTATAATGCAATTTTGCCCAATTTGACAATTATGCCCCACTTGTACCAAATTATCCACCTTAGTCCCAGCTTTAATAATCGTGCTTCCAAACACAGCCCTATCAATAGTCGTGCAAGCACCTATTTCGACAAAATCTTCCAAAATCACATTACCATTGTGATAAATTTTATAATGCTCTCCATTTTTATTATGCGCATAGCCAAAGCCATCACTTCCCATCACGCAATTTGCTAATAAATGGCATTTTTTGCCTATTTTAGTGTCATTATAAATGACGACATTAGGGTGAATCACACTTTCATCGCCTATACTGACATTATCCCCCACAAAAGCCCCCGCCATAATCACCACATTTTCGCCTATGTTAATATTATTTCCCAAATAAACATTAGGCATAATCTTCGCACTTTTTGCGATATTTTGCGACTTAACCTCGCTAAAAAGAGGTTTAGCAAAAATTTTACTTAAAAAAGCAAAGCTAAGATGAGGATTAGGAGAAATGAGAGCCTTAGTATCTTTTGGAACTAAATTTTCATACTCTTTAGCGACTATGATAGCCGCAGCACCTGTATTTGGGATATCTTTAGCATTTTTCTCCCCATCACAATATGTTAGCTCCGTAAAACTAGCCCTTAATAAAGAATTAAGCGCACTGATTTCTAAATCCTCGCCCTCATATTCTAAACTTAAAAATTCCGCTATCTCTCTTAATTTCATTTTTTATCCTTATCCATTAAAAGTTGTTTCTATCATACCGCTTGGCTTATCCACAAAACGCGAATTTTCCTTTTGAAATTCCACTTCAGCTGTGCCAACGGGACCATTTCTATTTTTACCGATGATAATCTCGGCAAGTTCTTGCCTTGGATTAGGGATAAATTTAGGGTGGTATTCCTTCCCCTCTGCCTTTGCCTTATTTTCCCTTTCCTTTTCCTCTTGTTCCCTATACACTTCATCACGATAAACAAATAAAATCGTATCCGCATCTTGCTCGATGGCTCCACTTTCACGCAAATCACTTAACATTGGGCGTTTATTGGACCTATTTTCCAAAGAGCGATTAAGCTGAGAAAGTGCGATTATAGGCATATCAAGCTCTCTTGCTAAAAGCTTGAGTCCCCGTGAAATTTCACTCACTTGCAAATGTCTATCGCTAAAATTTGAATGACTCATCATAAGCCCTATATAATCGACCACACACAAAGAAATATCATCTTCTTGAGCCTTAAGTCTTCTTAAAATCGCCCTTATATCCGTAATGCTAGCATAACCGCTATCATAAAGAAAAAATTGAGTCTTAGCATAATAATTACACGCATCACTCACCCTATCCCACTCATCATCATTTAAATCAGCGGTAATAATTTTTTGCAAGGGGATAGAAGTTTTAGAAGCGAGCAGTCTTTGCATAATTTGAATTCCGGGCATTTCAAGTGAAAACATTACCACACCTTTATTTTGCCTTAAAACATTATCGATAAAATTTAAGCATAGAGTTGTCTTACCCATACCAGGTCTAGCCGCAACGATAATAAGCTCACCCCCCTTAAAGCCTTTAGTTTTATCATCAAGCTCACTAAAACCACTTTCAAGCCCTATGATGTGCTTATTTTCCAAACTTTTCTGCCTTTTAAATTCCTCTAAAAGCTCACCTAAAACCTCATTGACATTTTTAATATCAGCAGAATTAACACGGCTAATAATGGTAAAAATATCCTTACTAAGCTCATCAGAAATTTCACTCACAGCCCTATTTGCACTGATGCGACTTGGTAAAAGATGAGCGAAACTTAAAAGCTGTCTTTTGATAGACTTCTCTCTCAACTCTTTAGCATAAGCACTAATATTAATCATCGAGGGGGTGGCGATAATTTCATTTAAAATTTGCTCATCTAATTTGCCATATTTTTTCAAAAAACTAAGCCCAATTGGCTCTCCAGCATTCACACAAGAGACAATGGCTTTAAAAATATCTTGATGTGCTTTTAGGCTAAAGTCCTTGATTTCAATATCTCCAGCGATATTTGCATAAACTTCCCCACCGCCTAACAAACAAGAGCTTAATATCATACGCTCTAAATCTAAATCATAATGCTCTTCATTATTCATCAATTGACTCCATTTTGAAAAGCAAATTTTAACAAAACTATGTAAATTAAAGTTCTTTAATTTTATATGCAAAATGGCTCCAACACATCATTTTCACTCATTATTGCAAAGAAAGTCAATAAAAATAAAAGAAGTCAAAAAGCAAATAAAAACTCATAAGGACACAAGCCTTAGCTTATATCCTTTAAAAAGTCTTAAAAAGTCTTATGCAGTCTTAAACTAGCAGTATGTGATGTTGCACTTTCTCCAAAGAGGAATTTATAGCCTAAGCTTACATCTACTCCATAAGGATTTATCCACATAAAAGCTCCCCCTAATTGTGAATAGTATTTTGATGTTTCAAAATGATTGGTAAAGTTTTGACCATTGATTCTAGTTTGGGTATCTATTTCATTATTAAGATTGACCCTTACACCTCCATCAAGCTGAATAGCAACATTATCTTTTCTTTTAAACCAATTCAAACTTGCTGTTGCATAAGTGATACCATAAGTCATATCATCTAAGCTTTCTTTATAGGCTAATTTATTCCCTTTCATATCAAAGCCTTTTAACTTAGCTCCTGTATGACCTATGCCTATTTGAGGAGTGAGATATTGGCTATGATCTTGTAAGTTATAATAAATAATAGAAGCTAAAAATACTCTAGCATCATAAGCATAGTTTTTTGCATCTCCTTGAGATTTAAAACCACTTACTGGTTCTCTTTCAAGATCTGCTTTAGTATAAGAGCCTCTTATATCCACTCCACCAAAAAGTTGTCCTATATGACTTTGAGCTAGTTCTATGCTATATTTTGAACCAAGTAAGAAAGTATCACTATCAAAATTAAAGACATCATCAGCTAAATGAGTCTTATTTTTCTCTACTGCTCCATAAAGCATTAATAAGCTATTATCAAAATATGTATGTCCTCCTGCTAAGATACCAGAGCTTGTTCCATCTGCTTTTTCTGGTATATCTGCTAAGTCTGTTTTAATCTTAGAATAATAAGGACGCACAAAGATATCAAAATTTGTATCAGGTTGGGTTCTTTTATATCTTAAAGAAGCACGACTTGCTTCATTTAAGAAAGAATCAAATAATAAAGAACGACGCCCTAATTGATTGATAAAGGCTTGAGAGAATAAACCTGCCGCACCAAGATTAGCATTAAAACGGGTGTCTATGGTTTGAGTTTGTGCATTAAATTTCCCATAAAAGCCACTTTGTTTAAGATCTTGTGAAAAGTCTGCACTTTTAACATAAACATTTCCAACTCCAGTATTAGCAGCACCTGATACTGAATTAGCTAAAGAAACACTTTTACCAATTTGTGTATCCTCACTCACTAAGGCTATGGTAAGTTTATCTATGGCTACTCTTGCTTGAGTGGTATTAGCATTACTTGTGCTATCTACAAGCTTAACAGTTGCATAGGTTTCTTGTGCTGTGGTGGCTGTTCTTACTTCACCAAAATTTAAAGTAGGAGCAGCACCATTTGCTATTCTAAAGGTAGAAATTCCATTATTATAGCCTATATTCATATTATCATTAATATTAATCTTACCATTTCCACCTATTTCTATATTAGCAATTCTACCTTGCTGCATATTATTTAGTTCAAAATCACCTGAAGTAATTTTAAGATTTTCAATAGTGCCTTGTATGTTGTTTAGGGAGCCACCTTGAGTGGTAAAGAGGCTAATGTTTTGTTGAAGGTTATTAAAGCTTCCGCCTTCTTGTTTTAAAGAGCCTATCGTTCCACCTTGATAAGTAAAGTTTCCTCCTTTTTGAGTAAGAGTTTGTATAGTGCCTCCACTTTGCATTGTGTTTCCACTTTCTTGAGTGTAGGTTTGGATAGAGCCTGTGTTTGTTAGATTTCCTCCATCATTTGTAAAGGTGGTAATAGTGCCTGTGTTAGTAATACTATCTGTGCTAGCCTTTGTTTGGATAGCTTTTGTAGTAGGGGCTGCTTTGTAGGTTAGGGAAGTGATAGTTCCTGCGTTGGTGATGTTACCATTTGTGCTAGTGATAGTGTTGATAGAGGAATTTGCCATATTAGCAATATTACCATTGGTATTAGTGATAGTGCCAGTTACACTTCCTTTAGCTTTGGTAAAGGTGCCATTATCAATGGTAAGATTGGTAATGGTGCCTCCGTCTCCGTCACTATTTATCGTTCCGTTATCTTTTAAGCCTTGACGGAATTCCGTGCCATTTTTTATATGAAGCGTATTGATTGTGCCTGCGTATTGATAAAATTTACCTGCTGTAAGATTAACCGTTTGTATGCTTACGCCGTTAAAAAGCTGAGTGTCACCATTTGTGGAGTCTTGGTTGAGGGTGGTGATGGTTAGGGTGCCGCCACTTCCACCATTGATTTTAAAATTTATTCTTTTGGCATTATGATTGAGAGTAGTGATAGAGTTAGAGCCTGTTTTAATTTGAAATTCGATTTGTGTATTACCCTTCATATTAGCTTCTTTGATATTTACGGTATGAAGTCCAAAATTTTGCCATTTGATAGAACCAATACTTTCTATTGTAAGCTTATTCCAATCGGTTGTCCTATAATTCCAATTCAAAGCGCTAGAATTTTCGGCAAAATTAACCTTTGTGTATTCTTGGTCATATTTACAGATTGAATAGGAGCAACCTATCGAATCTCTTGGATTAATTCTTTGACTGTATTCTCTCTCTCGACTTTCACTTTGATAACTATAATGTGATTTTAAAAAATTGCTTTGTGGATTTTCCGGTTCTGTAACCTCTGCATCTGCTTGTAGGTTAGTAGCACAAGCTAAAGCAAAAATGCAGGCTAAAGATAAAAGAGGCTTTTTTAAGTCATACTCCCCCCCCCCCCCCGTGTGTGAGTTTGGTTGAAATTTTTGCATATTAAACCTTTCATAAATGAGATAAAAATAATCGTAATTATAAGGAAAAATTAACAAAAAGTAAAGAGAAATTCGAAAAATCGTTTTTTTTTTTTTTGTAAAAGCCTAGAAAATAGGAGTTTTGGGAAAGGCTAAGGGGTATTGTAGGCTTATGATAGTGTATGAGGTCTTTTAGTTGAGAGTTTAAGGGCTAGATTTTGGCTTTTTAGAAGCAAAAAAAGGGTGGGGGGGGGGGGAGTATTTATGGTTTTATAGCAATTTCAAGTAAGTTTTATTCCCCTCTTAGTCTCACTTCGTCCTCAACTTCCTCCAAAAAGCGTTCTACAAGCTTATCTTCTTTAAGTTTTGCCACCACTTCGCCAGCTCTTATCACTAGTCCTTGACCCTTACCAAAGGCTATGGCGACATCAGCACCTTTTGCCTCGCCAAGAGCATTGACCACGCAGCCCATAACGCTGATATTCAAAGGGGTTTTAATATGCTTAGTTTTCTCTTCTACAAGCTTAATCGCAGAAAGCAAGTCGCTTTGGATACGCCCACAAGTAGGACAGGATATGATATTTACCCCGCTTTTTTGCACACCGCTATCTTGTAAAATAGCCCTTGCTACGCGAATTTCTTCCTCAAGCTCCCCAGTCATAGAAACCCTCATCGTGTCGCCTATGCCCTTTAAAAGCAAAGAACCTAAAGCAATAGAGCTTTTAATAGTGCTGTGAAATTTCGTCCCAGCTTCCGTTACGCCTAAATGAAAAGGATAATCGCAAAGCGGACGCAATCTCTCATAAGCCTCAATGGTCGTTTGCGTGTGAGAAGTTTTCATAGAAATTTTAATATCTGTAAAGTCCAAATCCTCCAAAAGTCTTATATTATACTTCGCACTCTCAAGCATAGCATCAACTCCATAGCCAAATTTATCGCTAAATTGCTTTTCTATCGAGCCGTGATTAATGCCTATTCTTATGGGAATTTGCCGTTCTTTACACGCTTTTACTACTTCTTTGACATTATCTTTAGAGCCTATATTACCCGGATTAATCCGCACTCCGTCTATAAATTCCGCACAAAAAAGAGCAAGTTTGTAATTAAAATGAATATCTACGATTAAAGGTAGGGGGCTTTTTGCTTTAATTTCTTTTAAGGCTCTAGCATCTGCCATATCCAAACAAGCAAGGCGGACAATATCCGCTCCCGCAAAATAAAGACGGTTAAGCTGCTCCAAACAGCCCTCAATGTCTCTTGTTTTTGTAAAAAGCATAGATTGCACCGAAATAGGTGCGTCCCCACCGATAGCCACTTTACCGACTTTAATTTGTCTTGTTTTAAATCTTTGCATAGAAACTCTTTTCGCCATTATTGGGCAATTTAAGCAAATTGCCCTTAAATTTAAAGCTTTCCACCCTCAATGACGACATCATCAGCTTTAATATCTGCTCCAAAATGTGCCTTTAAGCTTTCATCATAAGCTTTATGGAAAAACTGCTCTGCGGCTAAAGAAATGATTAAATTATCGATAAATTCTTTCAATTCTTTATCACCTTTTTTAACTGCTGGAGCGATAACATCTTGATTTCCAAGCTCCTTAATCACAACCTTATAATCAGGTCTTTCTTTAACCCAAGCAAAAAGCAAAGTATTATCGTGTGCTAAAGCATCGCCTCTTTTATCCATTAAGGCTGCAAATGTTTCAGTATTTTGGTCGAATTTCAAAGTTTTAATATCGGCGTGGTTTTTTGTAAAATACGCATCTGCTGTTGTGCCTTTATTTAAAATTAAAGTTTTATCCTTTAAATCCTCCACACTTTTAATTTCACTATTTTTAGGCACTGCTACGCCTAAAGCTACTTTCATATAAGGTAGAGCAAAATCGACCTGCTCCGCTCTTTCTGGAGTTTGAGTAAAATTTGCTAGGATAATATCGACCTTGTTAGACTTTAAAAACTCAACACGATTTGCCGCTTCGACAAGCACAAATTCTACCTTATTTTCATCGCCCAAAAGCTCCTTAGCTATGCGTTTAGCTAAAATGATGTCATAGCCTTGATTTGCACCTTTTTCATCAACATAGCCAAAAGGAGGCTTATCGCCAAAAACGCCGATTTTAACTACTCCTGCATTTTTAATTCTCTCAATGGAATTTACTCCACTCTCACTACTACCACAAGCGGCTAAAAACACCGCAATAAAAGCTGTAAAAATACTTAAAAGAATTTTTTTCATCTTTGTCCCTTTCATTAAATTTGCATTTATTTTAATACAAAAAAATTAATTAGGATAAAAATTATCGAAAAAAAGTTAAGAAAAAATTGCTATAATTTCGCCCTATTAAATGGTAAAGGAAAAAAATAATGAAAAAGAATTTAGCCCTACTTGGTGGTGCTTTGGCATTTTTTTTAAATGCTTGCTCGTCAAATGATCTTAGCGATGAAGTTGTTAAAAAATATGAAAAATCACTTAATGATTCCACACAAAAAATTATACAAGAGCAAATGAGTGCTTTTCCAAATTTTAAGATCGATTTTAAAAACTTCACTTGTAAAGCTGATAAAGCTTTTGTAGAGTGTCAAAGCCCTAATTTTTCGTTAAGTAATGAAAAGACAAAAATTTTTGATATTCAAAACATCAAATTTCGCTCAAATGAAATTTACACAGAAAATAATATTTCAGGTTTGATTTCCTACAAAGATTATTACACGCACCTTTTTGCTAAACGCGATAAGCTAGAAGCAAATTTAATATTTGAAAATCTAAAATTAAGCGATGAAAGCATTAAAGCAGTGGAAAATGCAAGCAAACAACTTATAAATGATGAAAAAATCGCTAAATTAATGCAAGATCTTAGCAAAGATACTTACAATTTCACATACACATCGCTAACAACTAAAAATGACAAAAAGTTAAATTACGCTTTTTCCTACAAGCTTGACAATAATAAAGAAAATGTCATTTCTACAAATCTAAAAGGCAGTTTCAAAGAAGAGATTTTCACCTTACTAGACAATTTAAATGTGAAATTTGACACCAATCAATTAGCCGTTAATCTAACAAATTCGCCTCAAAAATTTGAAGAAGATTTCAATAATAATTTTGAAGAATTTTTAAAACAAGGCACACTTAAAGAATTTAACTTTAATTTCAATCTTCAAACAAATAACGCCTTTAGCCCTTACATCAATATGGCAAAAGCTTCCTTAGAGGCACTTCAAAACCAAAGCTCTAATGAAGAGCAAAATTTGCTTTATTCTCAAGTGCTTGAGCTCATCAATGATGTTAGCAAAGACCCGCTTTATAAGCTAAATCTTGCGCTTGGCTTTAAGGATATCCCAGTGAGTGATTTTATCAATTTAAAAGAAGAAAGTATTGCAAAAATTATTATTAATGGTAAGGATTTTAGTGCCATACTTAAAACTATCAATCAGCTTTCGCAAATTGGAAATAGCAATCCTTTAGACGAGATCTATCCTTGAAAATTCTATTTTCTCCAAGTGAAAGTAAGGATTTAAATTGCTCTTTAAGTCCTTTTGATGAAAGCTCCTTTATCTTTAGGGAGCTTTTTAAATTTAGACTTGAGGCACTTAAAAATTATGAAAATTATATCAAAAATGCTACACAAGAAGATTTGCAAAAGCTTTTTGGCGTGAAAAATCCTCCGCAAGAATTTTTGCAAGATCTTAAAAACGCACCCACAAAATACGCCATAGAACTTTACACAGGCGTGAGTTATGAATTTTTAGCTTATCAAAACTTGGAACAAAAAGCTAAAAATTACATCTTAGAAAATACGCTCATCTTTTCTAATCTTTTTGGAGTGGTAAGAGCAAATGATACCCTGCCCTTTTACAAATTTAAACAGGGTGCAAAGCTAAAGGATTTTAATGTCGAATATTTTTACAAAAAGCACTTTAGCAAGGCTTTAGATAAATTTTTAAATGAGGAAGAGGTGCTTGACTTAAGGGCTGGATTTTATGATAAATTTTACACGCCCAAAAAGAAAGTAAGCACTTACAAATTCCTTAAAAATGGCAAAATAGTCAGCCATTATGCTAAGGCTTATCGGGGCATTTTGCTAAGAATAGCCGCACAAAATCAAGTTAAGTCTAACGAAGAATTACTCTCAAAACTCCCAAATAACTTAAAATTAAAAGACATTAAAGAATTTAAATTAAAAGAAGAAATCACCTTAGAAATTGTAGATTAAGATTTGAGAAAGTTCTTTTTATTTGCCTGATAAACAAATTTAAACACCTCACTTACAGCCTTAAAAAGCTCTCTAGGGATAAGTTGATCAAGATCGCAGTCCTTATAAAGCTGCCTTGCAAGAGGAGGATTTTCATAGACGATAACATTGTGTTTATACGCCATCTCTTTAATGCGTAAGGCTAGAAAATCGACCCCCTTAGCCACAACTCTTGGAGCGTTTTCCTTAGTCGTATCATAACGCAAAGCCACAGCATAGTGCGTAGGGTTAGTGATGACCACATCAGCACCCGCGACATCTTGCACCATTCTACGCCTTGCAGCTTCCATTTGCAAACGCCTAATTCTACTTTTAACCTGCGGATCTCCTTCCATTTGCTTATATTCATCTTTGATTTCTTGCTTACTCATTTTAAGCCCCTGAAAATATTGAAAACGCACCAAAAAAACATCTAAAATAGCAATAATCAAAAAGGCAATAATCACAATAGCCGCTAAAATCAAAGCCTTATCCCTTAGCCAAACCATTTGTGCGGCAAGGCTATAAAGCTCGACTTTAGGAAGTTCTTTGACAAATTGAAGTAAGACAATAAAAGCTATAGTAAAAACTACGCTTACTTTAAGAATAATTTTGACACTTTCGATAAGTTTTTTGAGAGAAAAAAGATTTTTAAGTCCTTTAAGAGGATTGATTTTACTTAAATTTGGCATAATGGGCTTAGTTGTAAAAATAAAGCCAAATTGCATTACATTACCAATAATTCCTGCAACCATAATGCTTAAAACTATGGGGGCAAGTATGATTAAAACCTCAAAAATGCTCTTCATCATAATAGCTTGAATAATGCGTAAGTCAAATTCCGTCCCGATAAAACTTTGATAATAACGATACAAATTCGCCACTCTTTCGCCCATAAAACCCAACAAAAACAAAAGCAAAGTAATCGCCACGATGAGCGTAACCACAGCGGCAGCATCTTGACTTTTAGGGACATTGCCCTCTTGTCTAGCGTCTTCTATCTTTTTGGAGGTGGGTTCTTCCGTTTTTTCTTGGTCTTCGCCTGCCATATTTTACCTTTAAATTTAAAGCTAAATTATAATGAAAAAATATAAATTTGTAGAGTTTTATCCAAGAAAGTGTGGTCTAAAACAAAAGTTTAGACCAAGAATTTTAATTTTTGTTTTTTTAAAGCTTCAAGCATCTCTTGATGATTTTTCTTGCTACTATTTTGCAAAATAGCTATAATGCCCCAAATTGAAGCAATAAAACAAAGAAAACCTCCAAATAAGAGCATTATCGTAAAATAGCCTATCACACAAAGGATAAAATTCAATATTGCCTGTATCTAAAGTCCTCTAACAAATAAGATAAGAAAAACGCTAAAATGTAAATCATAATGACTCCTACAAAATAAAAGCCGTTATCATACCCCATCCCCTTAAAATTTGCTTAATTTTATCTTAAATTTTAAAGTGTGGAAATTTGGTAAAGATTAAAAATGAGAATAATAAAGTAAAATGAAGATAAAAAGCCTCAAAAAGAGGCTTTGAGATTAAAGTTTGTTTTCGTTTTTGCCAAGATATTCAGCTACGCCCTTAGGATCAGCCTTCATACCTTCATCGCCCTTATTCCAACCAGCAGGGCAAACTTCGCCGTGCTCATTTGTAAAGAGCATAGTATCGACCATTCTTAGCATTTCATCAATATTTCTACCAAGTGGCAAATCATTAATCACAGCGTGGCGAACTGTGCCATCAGCATCAAGTAAAAATGACCCACGAAGTGCGACAGCTTCAGCAAAAAGCACATCGAAATTTCTAGCAATTTGCTTAGTTAAATCGGCAACAAGTGGAAATTTTACTTGACCGATACCACCTTGATTAATAGGAGTATTTTTCCAAGCAAAATGAGAGAATTCATTATCGCCTGAAATTCCTATTACTTCAATGCCTCTTTTCTTAAATTCATCATATCTTTTATCAAAAGCGATGATTTCTGATGGGCATACGAAAGTGAAATCTTTTGGGTAAAAGAAAACGACAGCACCTTTTGGACCTATATTTTTGTAAAGATTAAAATCATTTACAATTTCATTATTGCCTAATACTGCTGGAGCAGTAAAGTCTAAAGCTTTTTTTGTAACAATCATTGTGTTCTCCTAAATAATAAAATTTATTGATAGCAAAATTATATCATTTAAAACTTTAAAAAGATTTAAAAGCATAATAGAAAATATAAAAAACAATAATTATTATCAAAAATAAAGCCTTTTTGATTATCAAAAAACAATAAAATTATATTCCTTTAAGATTTTGTCGATAAAATATTCAGCAAATATCAAAATTTTAAAGGAGTTGAAATGGCTGTGAAAATCACAGATAGCTGCATTGCTTGTGGATCTTG
The DNA here is from genome assembly GCF_900637395.1 of Campylobacter upsaliensis. Lineage (NCBI taxonomy): Bacteria > Pseudomonadati > Campylobacterota > Epsilonproteobacteria > Campylobacterales > Campylobacteraceae > Campylobacter > Campylobacter upsaliensis. The sequence goes on from NZ_LR134372.1 coordinate 1,101,955, forward strand.
CATTGATGAATGCCCAGTTAGTGCTATTGTAGATGATGCAAATAATCCTGAGGGCGAAGATAGATACTATGTTTATTCAAACAAATGTGTCGAGTGTGTCGGACATAATGACCAGCCAGCCTGTGCTAGTGCTTGCCCTACTGATGGCTGTATAGTATGGAGCGAAGTTGCTTCGGGGCAACCAAGCAGAGAAAATATATCAAGCGATATGAGAAGTGGCGATACTCCTGTATTTGCTTAAAATGTTAAAGCTAGTTTTTACTAGCTTTTCTTTCGTTTAATTTTCTTATAAACAAATTTAAGTATAATTCCAAGTTTTATTTACTAAAATTGTTAAGGAGTGATTATGGAAAAAACTTTATCTATCATCAAGCCAGATGCCGTTAAAAGGGGTGTTATAGGTAAAATTTTGGACCGCTTTGAAAGCAATGGCTTAAGAATAGCAGCGATGAAAAAACTACAATTAAGCAAAGAGCAGGCTGAAGGATTTTACGCCGTGCATAAAGAAAGACCATTTTTTAAGGATTTGGTGGAATTTATGATTAGTGGTCCTGTGGTTGTCTCCGTTTTGGAAGGCGAAAATGCTGTGTTTAAAAATAGAGAATTAATGGGTGCAACAAATCCTAAAGAAGCTAAAGCTGGAACCATTAGAGCAGATTTTGCTGAAAATATTGACGCGAATGCTGTTCACGGAAGCGATAGCTTAGAAAATGCAAAAATCGAAATTGATTTCTTTTTCAAATCTAATGAAATTTGCTGATGAAAATCGCTTTTTCTAGAATTAATTCTACCGCTTATCCCTTTAGATTAAATTTAGAAAATATAGTCTTTGAAGGGAATTTAAGTAGAATTAATTCCCAGCTTGTAAAAATTCAAGCAAAAATGCAGGGTTTTGTTTATAGACCTTGCGATAGATGTGGAGCCGAAATGGAACTTCATATCGATGAAAAACTAGATCTCTTAGCAAGCGATGGTCTTTATAAGGATTCTAAAAATGAGCTAAGTGATACAATAGAATTTTTTGATTCTCATATCGATTTATTAGAAATTGCTATGGGCGAATTAGAAGCTTATTTGAGCGACTATTTTTACTGCGATTCTTGCAGTAAGTAAAGATTAAATTTTAAAAAGGAGAAAAAATGGCAGTCCCTAAGAGAAGAGTGAGTAAAACTCGTGCAGCTAAACGCAGAACGCACTATAAAGTTAGCCTCCCTAAGCCTATAAAAGATAAAGATGGAAGCTACAAAATGCCTCACCGTGCCAATCCTCTAACTAAGGAATATTGAGAATTATGATAAGCATTGCCATTGATGCAATGGGAGGCGACTTCGGTGAAAAACCTATTGTAGAAGGTGTTATTAAGGCTTTAAATATCAAACCTTTTAACGCCATCTTAGTGGGCAAAAGTGAAGTTTTAAAACCGCTTATTCCAAAAAATTTGGAACATTTTGTGCAATATGAAGAAGCTGAGGAGGTTTTTTCTATGGAAGAAAATGCCACCGATGCCTTAAAACGCAAAGATACAAGCATATATAAGGCTATCGAACTTGTCAAAAATGGCAAAGCTCAAGCCGTAGTTTCAGCTGGACATAGTGGAGCTAGTATGTCTCTAGCAACACTTAGACTTGGAAGATTACAAAATGTTTTAAGACCAGCAATAGCAACATTAATGCCAAATATTACCGGAACAACCCTACTTTTAGATGTAGGTGCAAATACAGATTGTAAAAGTGAAAATTTATTTCAATTTGCCATTATGGGTGGGGTTTATGCAAAAGAAATTATGCAAATTGCAAAACCAAGAATTGCCCTACTTTCAAACGGAGAAGAAGAGTGTAAGGGCAATGAACTTACCAAAGAAACCCACCAATTAATGAAAAAACTTCCAAATTTCATTGGTAACGCTGAAGGGCGTGATATTTTTAATGCAAATGTTGATGTTTTAGTTTGCGATGGTTTTAGTGGTAATGTCATTTTAAAATCTTGCGAGGGTGTGGCTGGAGCGATTTTTAAAATCCTAAAGGAAGATATTAAAACAAACTTAATATCCAAATTGGGAGCAGTGCTAATGAAACCATCTTTTATGCGTCTTAAAAAGAAAATTGACTGGCAAGAATACGGCGGCGCACCCTTACTTGGCGTAAAAGGTTGCGTGATTATCAGCCATGGAAAAAGCGATGCAAGAGCTATTCAAAATGCTATTTTTCAAGCACTTCATTTTAGTGAAGCTAACATTAATAAAGCTATAGAAAATGAACTCTCCAAATTTTAAAGCCTCTCTTAAAAGCATAGCATCTTATGTACCCAAACAAATTCTTAATAATAAAGATCTTGAAAAAATGGTTGATACAAGCGATGAGTGGATAATGCGTCGCACAGGTATTAAAGAGAGAAGAATAGCGGAAAGTGATGAAAATACCAGCGATTTAGGCACAAAAGCAGCCATAAAAGCCATAGAGAGAGCAAATTTAAAACCAAGCGACATTGATGCAATTCTTGTAGCGACTTTAAGTCCCGATTATTTCACTATGCCCTCAACAGCCTGTAAAATCGCCGCAAATTTAGGGCTTTATAATATCACAGCCTTTGATATATCCGCAGCTTGCTCGGGCTTTATCTATCTTTTAGAACTTGCCAAAAGCTTGGTTGAAAGTGGTGCTAAAAAAAATATCCTCATCATAGGTGCAGAAAAAGCAAGTTCCATAATGGACTATAAAGATAGAAGTATTTGCATTCTCTTTGGTGATGGAGCTGGAGCTGGGATCATCAGCCTTGATAAAGAAAATCCCATCATTGATGTGCATACAGCAAGCAACGGAACTTATGGCGATTTACTTATGACAGAGCGTTCTAAAAGTGTGGAAATTTGCTCTCCTTTGGCAATGAAAATGAAAGGCAATGAAGTTTTTAAAATAGCCGTGCAAACCCTAAGTAACGATGTTGTAGAACTTTTAGAAAAAAATCATATACACTCATCACAAATTGACTTATTTATCCCACACCAAGCAAATCTTAGAATTATCAAAGCTGTGCAAGAAAAGCTCGGCTTAGAAGATGAAAAATGTATCATTACCGTGCAAAAATATGGCAATACTTCCGCTGCCTCCATACCTATGGCGATGAATGATGCCTATGAAGAAAAACGCCTAAAAAAAGGCTCTTTAATCTTGCTTGATGCTTTTGGTGGTGGTTTTACTTGGGGGTCAGCTTTGCTTCATTTTGGAGGAGAAAATTTTTAAGAAAGTCGAAAAGACTTTCTTAAACTACTAAGCATATTTATGACGAAATTCCTTCATAAATTCACATAGAATTTTTACTTGTTCTAAAGTTATAGCATTATAAATACTCGCACGAATTCCACCCAAAATTCTATGTCCTTTAAGTCCTATCATACCAGCGTCCTCAGCCTCTTTAATGAAGACACTTTCAAGCTCATTCTTTACTATATTAAAACTTACATTCATTAAAGATCTATCTTCTTTTTTGGCATGTCCTTTATAAAAGCCCTCACTTTGATCTATCATTTCATATAAAAGATGTGCTTTTTGCATATTTTTTTGATGAATTGCATCTAAACCACCCAACTTTAAAAGCCACTCCATTTCAAGATTAAACATATAAATTGCAAAGGTTGCAGGAGTGTTAAAGAGAGAATTATTTTCTGCGTGGATAGCGTATTTTAACATACTTGGGATATTTTTTTCCCCACTTCTTTCAAGCATATCTTTGCGTATGAAAAGACAAGAAAGCCCTGAAATTCCAGCATTTTTTTGCACACCACCATAAAAAAGAGCAATATTGCTAAAATCCACCTTCCTAGAGAAAAAATCACTCGAAGCATCGACAATTAAAGGCGATTTAGACTTAGGATAATGATGATACTGAGTGCCGTAAATTGTATTATTTGAGCATACATAAGCATAATCAGCCTTATCGCTAAATTCTACCTTAGGAATATAGGAAAATTTTTCCTCTTCACTACTAGCTACGACCTTGACATTGACTCCAAGAATTTGTGCTTCTTTAATCGCCTTTTTAGTCCAAACGCCTGTATTGGCATATTCACAAACCCCTCCCATAGCCAAATTCATCGGTATCATAGCAAATTGCAAACTAGCTCCCCCCTGCAAAAATAGCACCTCATACTCATCATTTAAGCCATAAAGTTCTTTAGCCTTTTGCATAGCACCAAAATGCACTTCCTCAAAAATCTTAGTCCTATGGCTAATCTCCATAATAGAATAACCCAAACCCTTATAATCACAAAGCTCTTCTTGCGCCTCTTTTAAAAGTTCTAATGGTAGAGTTGAAGGACCTGCACTAAAATTAATCTTTCTCATATTTTCTCCTCATCATAAAATTTTAGCTTTTTTTTCTACATTTTGTGAGCTAAGAAGTAGGGTATCGCCACTTTTTAACTCTTCTAAACACACTATTTTACCATTTTTTCTAAGCGAAACTAGATGTTTGCTTTTTTCAAAGAAATTTTCGTGTTGCAAGTAGGCATTTTTTAGCTTTTCAAATTCTAAAAAACTGATTTGAATTTTATTTTTAATTAATAAATCCAATTGTTTTTTAAGGCTTTCTAAATGTTTTATTTTCTGCTCTATCATCAAAGGTAAGGAATTTGCTTTGAAAATTTTTTCTAAATTTGAAAGTTTATTTTCTAAATTTTTACAAATTATCATAAAGCTTGTTTTTAATTTATCCTCTATAAAATCAAGTTTTTGCTCCAAATCCTCTTTTGAAGGTAGCAAGATGTTAATGGCAGCACTTGGAGTAGGCGCTCTTAAATCCGCCACAAAATCACTAATCACATAATCAATCTCGTGTCCTATGGCTGAAATTATAGGCGTTTTAGCGGCAAAAATTTCTCTTGCTAAAACCTCATCATTAAAGCAAAATAAATCCTCCCTACTCCCTCCCCCTCTTGCCATAATCAAAACATCAAGCCCTATTGCATCAGCTTTTTTTAAAGCTTTTATTAAAGAAAATGGAGCATTTTGTCCTTGCGTAAGGGCATTAAAAACATAAATTTTTGCTAAAAAATAAGCCTTTTGGGTGATGATTTTAAGCATATCCTCTAAAGCGGCTGAAGTAAAAGAGGCAATAATTCCAATCTTTAAAGGAAATTTTGGAAGATTTTTTTTATGAATTTCATCAAATAAACCCTCCTTTTGCAAACTTTCCTTAAGTGCCAAAAAACGCGCTTCTAAATCTCCAAAACCTTCTTTTTTCATACTCTTAGCGATAAATTGATAACGCCCATTTTCAGTATATAAGCTTAAATTTCCCTCAAGTTCTAAAAAATCACCAATTTTTGGCTCAAAACCAAGCTTAAAATTATTCCCTTTAAACATCACGCAAGCTATGCTTGAACACTGATCTTTTAATTCAAAATACCAATGTCCCGAGCTGTGCATTGTGATCTTAGAAAGCTCTCCGCTCACAAATATGTTCTCAAAATGCGATTCTAATAAAGCTTTAGCACTTAAATTTAGCTCACTAACGGTCATTTTTTCTCGCTATAAACATGGAGCTTACTCCAAAGCTAAAGCTTTTAAAATCTACATTTTTAAAGCCTACGCTTTGAAGTTCTGTGCTAAATTCCTCCTTGCTTAAAAACTCTTCAATGGAATTTGGCAAATAAGCGTAAGCTTCTTTATTTTTACTAATAAAGCCTCCTAAATTTGGCAAAATATTTTTAAGATAAAAATCCCTAAAAAACGCTATAAAACCACCTTGCTCTCTTTTAGTAAATTCCAAAACGAGTAAAATGCCACCCCTTTTTAACACTCTAGCAAATTCACCCAAAGCCCTTTGTCTTTCAACTACATTACGAATTCCATAACTAATGCTTAAAATATCCACACTCTCGCTTTCCAAAGGTAGATCCTGTGCTCCAGCTTCGATAAATTCAACATTTTTAAATTTCTTTCTCGCTTCTCTTAGCATCTGTGAGCTTGGGTCTATGCCTCGTATATGCTTTATATTTTTATGGGCTTTTTGCGCACTTTCTTGCCAAATTTCTATCATATCTCCCGTGCCACAAGCCACATCAACTATATCTAAAGTATTTTCTTCACATAGCTCTAAAACCCTCTTGCACGCTTTTTTACGCCAACTTACATCTACACCAAAACTCAAAATGCGATTTGCTTTATCATAAGTTGGGGCGATTTGATTAAACATTTCTATAATTTTTTCTTGTTTTTGCATAGTTTTTATCCTTTATAAATTTTTAAATGCTTATTTGTTTTTTGAATTAGCTTTAAAATTTTTTCTCTTTTTTTAATAAATTGAATAAAAATATCCTCATTGAAAAAATTTTGTAATTTTTGCAAATTTTTCTCCCTAAAGAGAAAGGAAAAATGCTCGAGAAAAATGCGAATTTCTAGGCATTTTAGCCTAAATTCCTCATAAGAAAAATTTTCATAAAATCTCTTAAATTCTATCAATTTTAAGCGTAAAATTCGTGCTACAAAAACTTTTAAAAAAACTTCTTCCTTTGCACTTTTATAAAATTCTCCCTCTCTTAAAAATAATTCAAAATCACTCAATAAATTCCTATAAGGTCTAATATTAAAGCGTTTATTTAAATTTTGCCTAAGTTTTTCTTCTAATTTTTCAAATCCCTTTAGCAATTTTTGTGCCATTTTATCATCAAAAAGCTCTATTGCATTTTTTAAAAAGACACAAATTTTCAAAATACAAAAATGCAATTTTACCCCATCATTTCCTTTTTTCGCTTGACTCTTAAAACTATAAAGTAGATAAAATAAAAGCACTCTAAAACCATCATTTGCATGCAAAGATTGAGGAAAATTAAGTGTAAAATTTTGATTTTTTTCTATAATGTTAAAACAAGTGCGGAGGTCAAAAAAAGCTTTTTTATACTTATAAAGTATTAAATTTTTAGAATTAAATTTTTCATCAAGCTCCCTTAAAAGCCTTATTTTTTCATCAGGTTTGAATTGACGAGCCTCTTCTTCGCTTTTAAATAAAACCTTTAAAACAAAGAGTCTTTCTTCTTTATAAATTTGAAAAAGGCATTTTCTATCTCCTTCTAAAAATTCGTAACTTTTTTTAGAAAGCGTTCCAAGTATAGCTTTCTTTTTTGCCTTTTCAAAATCTTTTTTAGAAATTTCCTCTCTCAAATTATTTCTTAATAAAAAGTATCTCTCATCGACACTTTGAAATTTTAAAGTTTCTTTAGAAGAAATTTTTGTGTAAAAAGTCGTTATGGATACGCCTTTTGACATTTGCCTCGCGTTTAAATCAAAAGAGTGGAGTAAAAAAAATCTTTGAAATAAATTATTCACAATAAGCCCCTGTTAAAACGCTTATTGTAGCCTCTTAAGTTTAATATTTATTGACATTTTTTGCAATTTTTCACATAAGCACAAACGGACAAATGCTCAATTAAATTTGAAATCTTTTTTTCAAGCTTTTCTTGATATTCGTTTAATTCTATTTCATCAAAATTTTTATCCTCGATACTTCCACACCCATTGCAAATAATGTGAATATGCTCTTTTTCATAAATGTCATAGCAGGATTTTTGATTTGCGATGTTAATTTCTACAACTAAACCTTGACTTTGAAGCGTGTTAATATTTTTATACACAGTCGCTAAAGAAATGGAAGGATATTCTCGTTTAATCTCAGCATAAAGCTCATCGATATTAGGATGTTCGTGTCTTTTTAAAATTTTTAACACACAAAGTCTTTGCGGAGTTGCTTTTAAATCATATTTTTTAAGCATTTGCAACAATTCCATAATCTCACCTTAAATTTAGTTTCAAGCGAAATCATATAAAAAATTTATTTAAAAAATGTTTATATCAAAAAATATTTTTTATTAAATAATATCAAGTATTTTTTGACTTAGCTTTTTTACATCTAAATTCAAACTTGCTTCAACTTCATTTAAATTTCCATGCGTTATAAACGCATCTTCATACTCAAAGCTCACAACTTTCACATTTAAGTCATATCGATCCACAAATTCCCTAAGCAAACTTGCCACTCCGCCGATTTTAACATTTTCGCTAAAAACAAACCATATTTTAGTTTGACTAGCCAATTCTTTTAGCAAAAGCTCATCTAAAGGCTTAATAAAAATCAAATCGATCAAATTCGCAAAATCATTTCCCAAATTTTGTAAAACTTTCCACGCCTTACCAACACCCTGCCCAAAGCCTAAAAACGCCACTTCGTTCGTATTTTTAATAAGCCATTGAGACTTGGCTAAAGAAAGTTTGCACGGAGCAAATTCTTCCTCCAAAATAAAACTACCACGCGGATAACGAAAGGCTAAAGGACCTTGATGAAAATACGCATACTCCATACATTTTTCCATCATTTTAGAATCTCTTGGTGCTATAAGAGTTAAATTTGGCACAGCACTTAAAAAACTCACATCAAAAACACCCTGATGCGTCTCACCATCTTCGCCTACAATACCAGCTCTATCCATAGCAAAAACAACATTTAAATTCATAATTGCACAATCGTGAATAACTTGATCATAAGCACGCTGCAAAAAGGTGCTGTAAATCGCTATAAAAGGCTTAAAACCCTCTTTTGCCATAGCTGCCATTGAGGTAACGGCGTGCTGTTCGGCTATGGCGACATCCCAAAAACGCTCAGGATAAGCCTCTATCAAAAGATCAAGCCCCGTCCCACTAGGCATAGCTGCTGTAACGCCGACTATATTTTCATATTTTTGCGCTAAATGAAGTAAATTTTGACTAAAAATTTCTGTCGCACTAGACTTAGAATTTGATTTTTTGAGACTTTCACCACTATGAATATCAAAAGCGCCTACGCCGTGCCATTTTGCGTGCTTACCCTCAGCTAAGGTATAGCCCTTACCCTTTATGGTTTGGGCGTGGATAATGCAAGGCTTTTGCATCATTTTAGCCTGCTTTAAAGCGTTAATCATTTCATTAATATTATGCCCATCAATAGGACCAATATATTCAAGCCCAAGCTCCTCAAATAAAAGCCCAGGCGTGATAAGCTTAAAGCCCTCCTCAAAACGCTTCGCCATATAAGTCGCACTATCTGGCAAGAAATCTAGCATTTTTTCTACTCGTTTTTTAAATTTTTGATAAAACTGCGTTGCCATCGCTTGGGAGAGGTATTTTGAAATCGCACCTATGGGCTTGGAAATACTCATTTCATTGTCATTTAAAATAATAACACAAGGATATTTTCTATCTCCTAATTCATTTAAAGCCTCATAAGCCATACCCGCACTCAACGCCCCATCGCCTATTAAAACCACAGGCGTTCTCTCCTCCTTTTTGAGTCTTATAGCCTTACAAGCTCCTATAGCTAAAGAAATGGAAGTGCTAGAATGTCCGGCGATAAAATAATCCCCCTCCTCATCTTTCGTATAGCCACTTAGACCCCCAAAGGTTCTTAGCGTATGAAAACGCTCCTCCCTTCCGCTTAAAAGCTTATGTGCGTAAGATTGATGGGAAACATCGAAAATGAAAGGATCTTTTGTGCTATCAAACACATAATGCATCGCTATACTAAGCTCGACAACGCCCAAATTTGAGCTTAAATGTCCTCCGTTTTGACTTACAACCTCTATGATTTTTCGTCTTAAATTATCAGCAAGCGTTTTAAGCTCTTCTTCACTTAAAGCACACAATTCTAAATTTGTATGAGCCAACTTAGTCATTATGAATCATTTTTTTGATTTTATTTAAGCGTGAGTTAAGATTAGACTCTATGTTACCTGCATTGCTTAAAATCACAACGCTTCCTTTGCTAATAGCATCATCTAAACTCACCTTAATATGACTATCCTGATTAAAATGCTCTTTTAAATATTCAAAATCCTCCGCATTAACTCTTAATTCAAGCTCACTAGCACCCTTAAGCTCTTCCATTAAGTCCTTAGCCAAAGCATAAGCGATTTTTCTAGAATCCTCCTCAAGCTCTTTTAAAATCACTTCTTTGGCAATATCCACAGCTGTATCGGCTAATTCTTTTTCATTTTTAATCACAAAATCATCTAAATTCGCACAAGCTTCCTCAAGCTTAGAAATGCTTTTTAAATATTTATCTTTTAGGGCATTAAGCTCTTTTTCAAATTCATTTTTTGCTTCTTCAAAACCCTCTTTTGTGTATTTTTCTTTAGCATTTTCAAGCTCACTTGCAAGGCGGTTATTAAATTCATTTTCTTGACTTTCAATTTGCATTTGGAGCTTGATGATATTATTAGACATTTCGTCCGTTTTTTTAAGCAAATCCTCCACAAAACTAGGCTGAAAAGCCACTCCTTGTTCTTCAGCTTTGTCTTCTTTTGGCTCTTCGATTTTATCCTCTTTTATGGGTGCTTGAGGCATTGGAATTTCGTGGTGCGTTTGCTCATTTTGGGCTTTTTCTTGCTCACTTGTAAATTCGGAAATGACCTTAAAGCGATAGCCCTCAATGACATGTTGTTTTGAAGTTTCATTAGAAATTACATTACTGCGGTTAATCATATTTTAGCCTATTCTATCATCTCATCAGCATCGCCTGTTTGGACTAAACCCTGCTCTGCTAGCTTTTGCACTACTTCTACGACCTTTCTTTGTGCCTCTTCGACATCTTTTACTCTCACAGCACCCAAAAAGCCCATCTCCTCCAAAAAAGCCTCGCTAGCACGCGTGGACATATTTGCAAGAAATTTTTGCTTCAGCTCCTCACTTGCACCCTTTAAACCTACCATTAAATCACGCTTATCGGCAACTTTAAGAATTTCTCTAATGGCTGGAGTGCTAAGCTTTTGAATATCATCAAAGGTAAACATAAGCTCCTTAATCGTTTCAGCCAAACGCTCATCGCTTTGCTCGATATAAGTAATGGTCGATTTAGACGCCTTTTGACCTAAGCGGTTAAGCACTTCTGCCACAGCCCTAGGACCACCCACTTCGACCTTATAAGATGTAAGACTTTCAAGCTTACTTTCAAGCACAGCAGAAACTCTTTTGATAATGCTTGGAGAAATATCGCCCAAATTTGCCATTCTTATCACAACTTCCGCTCTTAATTCATCGCTAAAATATTCCAAAGTTTCCGCCGCTTGGATACTATCCATATGTGCCAAAATCAAAGCTATGGTTTGTGGGTGTTCTTTGGTAATAAAATCGGCTAATTGCTGCGGTTTAATCTGTGCCAAGTATGCAAAATTTTGATTATTTTCCATACTTTTTGTAAGTTTTTCTAAAATTTTATTAGCAATTTCAGGTCCAAAAGTGCGGAAAAGAATTTCTTTAGCATACTCAAGACCGCCCGTTTTGATAAATTGATTTGATTGAAGTAGAGTATAAAATTCCTCCAAAACAGCCGTAGCCACAGAGCGATCGACATTTTTAGCCATAGCGATATAGCGAGAAATTTCAGTAATGACATCGATTTCCATATGAGAAAAAACCGAAGTTGTAGAATCTTCACCTAGCTGTATGAGAAATATCGCCACCTTTTCAGGCATAGATAAATCATCATAAATCATTTTTTGTTCTTCACTCAGCTTTATCATTATATATCCTTATTTTCGCTAAAATCAGAGTCATTTTGAATAAGATTTTGCAAAAGTGCCGCTATCTCTTCACTCTTATCACTCACCAAAGCCCTTAATTTTTCAAGTAAAACATCGTATTGTATCGAATCCTCATTGAAATTCTCACCAAAGCCAAGCTGCTCTTCGACCTTTTTCCTCGCTGCGTTAAATTTCTCCAATGCATCCTCTGCATCATCAATGATAGCATTTGGTCCTTGCTGTGCCTCTTCTTGAGCGGCAACATCCTCGAGCATTTTTTGCGTAAAAGGAGCGATAACTTTCTTGTAAAAGAAGAAAAGTAAAATCGCCGCAATGAAGTATTTAACAGGAGGGATAAAAGGCTCGATAAAGCGTCCGTAAAAGGTTTTAACCTTACTTTCGACCTTAATGGACTCTCTATAAAATGGTAAATTTTGCACCACGACACTATCGCCTCTTGCCGCATTGAAATTAATCGTGTTTCTAACAATACTTTCAACTCCATTAAGTTGAGCTTGTGGCAAAGGCACATATTCGCTTTTAACCTCGCCATTTTCATCGACAACATCTTCATATTTGCCATCAATAGTAACAGCAGCTGAAATGCGTAAAGGCACACCGAAAGATTTTTGTGTATTTGTAATAGTTTTCGAAATTTCGTTATTTGTTGTAACTTGATTTTTCTTATAAGAGTCTATTACGCCATTATTTGCCAAGCCCTCAACAGGACCTATATTAGAAACAGCACCCGGAACGCCTTGAATTTCTGGATCTTTTCTGCCTGTTTTTTCTTCATTGAGCGTTTGCTCACTTCTAACAACCGTATTGGGATCATAAATTTCGCTTTTTGATTCTTGTTTAGAAAAATCGTATTCTATATTAACGCTAACTTGGAGCTTATCGCGTCCTCCTGCAAAGGGTGCAAGAGAGTTGATGATTTTCTCTTCAAGCTCTCTTTCACTATCTCTTTTGTAGCGAATTTGCATAGCCAAAACCTCGCCAGATTCTAACTGCTGCTCGTCTAAAGTATTGCCATTTTGATCACTAATTTTGACATTTTCTTTAGTGAGTCTTGGCACAGAAGCGGCGACTATATTTTTAACTCCATCAATTTGCTTTCTTGTGAGTCTAAAGCCGTCTTTAATATTAATAGTAACTGAAGCCGTTGGAGGAATTTGTCTTTCTGTAAAAACACTTTCTTTAGGTAAGGCTAAGATAACTGAAGCACTGCGAATCGGCTCTAAAGTTTCTATAATCCTTGCAATTTCTCCCTGTAAAGCTCTTTGGGCTCTAACCTTTTCCTCCGCACTTGTCGCACCAAAAATTTGCTTATCAAAAACCTCAAAACCAACGCGATTATCCTTTATCAAGCCCTCACTAGCAATAAACATTTTTTGACGATTGACTTGATCTTGAGGGACTAAAATGGTGCTTTCATTTTCTAAACGATAAGGAACTCCATTTTGCTCAAGTCTTGTAACAATAGCTCCCGCTGTGCTTGGATTCGCATTTTCTATTAAAGGAACATAGCCATTTGACCCTGCTGGACCATTACGAAAAAGAGCTAAAAAAACCAAAAATCCCACAACAACAACAATGGAAGCGGCTATAACAATACGCTGTTTTCGCGTTAAATTTTGATACAGCTGTCCAATTTGCAGCAACATATTTTTAAAATCCATAGACTCTCTCATACCTTAATTTGCCATTATTTTATAATCAAAAAATTAATTATTTTTTAATCAAAATAAAATTTAATTTTTCTTTAAAATGCTTTCAAATTCCTCAAAAAAGCGTGTGTTTTCATAAGGCTTACCTATGCTAATGCGTATAGCATTTAAACCATAGCTTCTTAAATCTCTCACAATTATACCCTTTTTAAGTAATTTTTCACTCAAATCACTGCTATTTTTTTCCTCAAAAAAATAGGTAATGAAATTTGTGTAAGAAGGGATAAAATCAAGCTGATTTTCTCTTGCAAATTTTTCAAATTCTTGCATTTGAGAAAAATTATTTTCTAGGCTATTTTTGACAAATTCTTCATCATCAAGTGCGGCAGTAGCAGCTTTTAGGGCTAAGATATTGACATTAAAAGGCGCTCTTAATTTATACAAGGCATTGATAAGCTCTTCATCTGCCATACCATAGCCCACACGCAAACCCCCAAGCCCATAAAGCTTTGAAAAAGTGCCAAGATAAAGCACATTGGGGAAGCTTTTGATTAATTTGGCAGGGTCGATGCGCTTTTCCATATCTTTAAAACTTGCAAATTCATTATAAGCTGCATCAATAACAACCAAACAATCTTCATCAATATCCTTTAAAAATTCCTCCACACTAAAGGCGTCTAAACACTCACCTAAAGGGTTATTTGGTAGGCAAAGATAAAGAATTTTTATCTCGCTTTTATGCTTTTCATAAAGGCTTTTAAGTGCGTTTAAATCGTGTGTTATACTTTTAGTTTTATAGGCTTTAGCTCCCACTTGCTTGGCATAAATTTCATACATAGCAAAGCTTACGCCACATTGTAAAAAGGCATTTTGGTGGTTTAATTTAGCATGCGTAGCAAGCTCGATAATCTGGTCGCTTCCCGCTCCTATAATGACATTTTGCATTTTGAGTCCAAATTTTAAAGCTAATGCGTTTCTTAATTCGCTCATACTATCATCAGGATATAAATGTGCCTTTGAAGCGTTTTGGATAATGGCATTTAAAGCTTTTTGAGAAACTCCAAGCGGATTTTCATTACTCGCTAGTTTTATCACTTCTTTCACGCCGTATTCTTTGGCGATTAATTCTATATCCTTACCCGGCTCGTAAGTTTTAAGCTGATTTAAAATTTCGTTAAATTGCATATTTTCTCCTTTAAAGCTTATTATCTTAGTCAATTCTTACTTAAGCTTTGATTTACAAGCTTAAGTTATAATCAAACTCATTTAAATTTTAAGGAAAATTGTGAAAAATCTTATCGTTGATCTTGATGGCACTTTAACCCTAGATGAAAAAAATATCCCCTATGAAGATAAAAAGCCGAATTTAGCCCTCATTAAACAATTACAAAAATATCAAAAAATAGGCTTTAAAATCACCATTTTCACCAGTCGTTCTATGCGAAGCTTTAATAATGATATTGAAAAGATCAAAACGCACACTTATCCTAAAATTTTACAATGGCTTCACAAGCACAAAGTGCCTTTTGATGAGCTTATTGTCGGTAAAGCTTGGTGTGGAGATGAGGGCTTTTATGTCGATGATAGGGCTATTAGACCGAGTGAATTTGTAACTTTAAGCTATGAAGAAATTCAAAAGCTCCTCGCAAAAGAAAGTTCACAATGCTCTTAATCACTTCGGCTAAGTATTCTTCTGCGGACTTTACCCTTGAATTTGGCAAGATAGTGCCGTCTTTTTTGCCACTTGGAAATAAAAGACTTTACGAATATCAAGCAAAATTATCAAAAGAAAAAGTCGCATTATCTTTACCAAACAATTTTAAAGTCAATCACTGCGACCTAGAAAAACTTGAAAAATTAAACATTAAGCTTATTTTTGTCGAGCCAAATTTAAGCCTTGGAGAGTCCATTTTGTATTGCATAAACGCTTTAAATATTAATGGAAATTTAAGCATACTCCACGGCGATACCTTCTTTTCAAATTTAGATTTAAAAGAAGATAGCTTATGCGTAAGTGCTGTTAGGGAAAATTATGAGTGGGCTTATTTAGACAAGGAATTTAATATTGTAAATGAGGGGGGGGGGGGGGGTAAAATCCTCACCGGTGCTTTTTGTTTTAGCGATGCGAGGACATTAGCCAAACACTTAGTTGCAAATCATTATGATTTTGTAAAAAGTGTAAAAAGCTATTCTAAAGAAAAAATAATGTGGGCAATTGAAAATGAAACTTGGCTTGATTTTGGCTTAATGACAAATTATTTTCACTCCAAAAAAATCATATCTACACAAAGAAGCTTTAATGAGATGCAAATTTCACAAAATTACATTATTAAAAATTCTTCTTGGACTGAAAAAATAAAAGCCGAAAAGGCGTGGTTTGAAAATTTACCCTCCACACTTTTAATCTACACGCCAAAATATTTCACACAAAAAAGTGGCTATGCTTTAGAATATCTTTATCATAATACCTTGAGTGAGCTTTTTGTATTTGGATCTTTGCCTGATTTTATTTGGAGAAAAATTTTTCTCTCTATTAAGGATTTTTTAAACATTTGCGACACTTTTAAGAGTGAAGATAAACTCAATTTTAACTATCAAGAAAAAACTTTATCAAGACTTAAAGAATTTGCCAAGCAAAGAAATATAGACCTTGATAAGCCCTTTATTCTAAATCACACCCCACAGCCCTCTCTTAATGAACTTATCAAGCAAACTAGCGAATTTTTGCCAAGCATAAAAGAATTTAGCCTCATACACGGCGATTTTTGCTTTTCTAATATCATGTATGATTTTAGAGGCAGCTTAATTAAAACTTATGATCCAAGAGGATTGGATTTTGATGGGAAAATTAGCATTTTTGGAGATAAAAATTACGATTTAGCCAAGCTAACCCACTCTGTTTTAGGGCTTTATGATTTTATAATAGCTGGCTTTTATGAGTGTGAATTAAAAGATTATAATCTTAGTTTTAAGCTTGAAATTAATGAGAATATTATAGCGATTCAAAATGCTTTCAAAGAAATTTTTAAGATCGATAAAGCCCTTATGACGCTTACTTTACATCTTTTTTTGTCAATGTTACCACTTCACAATGATGATGCAAAAAGGCAAAATGCTTTCTTAGCAAATGCTTATCGAATTTATGATTTATTAAAGGAAGAAAGATGACTATTATTTTTCCTATGGCTGGGCTTAGCTCACGCTTTAGTAAGATGGGTTATACCCTACCTAAATATATGCTAAATTTAGAAGAAAGAAGCGTGTTTTCGTGGGTTTTAGAAGGCTTTAGAGCGTATTTTAAGACAAGTCATTTTTTATTCATTTATAGAGATATTCATCATACAAAAGAATTTATCAAACAAGAGTGTCAAAAACTTAATCTTAAAAATTATCAAAGCCTAAAGCTTGATAGCCTCACACTAGGACAGGCACATACAGTCGCACTTGGACTTGAAAAAATGAGCATTAAAGATAATATTTTGATTTTTAATATCGACACCCTACGCCCCAATTTTCGCCTTCCACAAAATTTTGATTTAGATAAGATTGATGGCTATTTGGAGGTTTTTAAGGGTGAGGGAGAGCAGTGGAGCTTCGTAAAAACTAGCGATGAAAAACTTTGCAAAGTCGCTAAAACAGCAGAAAAAGAACGCATTTCATCATTGTGTAGTAGTGGGCTTTATTATTTTAGAAAAAGTGAAGAATTTTTAAGCATTTTTAAGACAATGCAAGAAAAAAATAAACTTGAAAAGGGCGAATTTTACATCGCTCCTATGTATAATACTTTAATTTCTCAAAATGCCGATATAAGATATGAATTAATCGATTTAAATCAAATTTTATTTTGCGGGACTCCAAGCGAGTATGAGAATTTAAAAAAATTTAACTTAAACCAAAAATTCCTTTAATCCCAACTATCATCATTTTAACGCCCATAGCCACGATGAAAACTTGAGCAATGCGTGAAAATACATGCAAGATAAGCTTTCCTACGATTTTTTCAATTGTCGCCGCATAATAAAATAAAATCGCCATAAATAAAAAAGCCATCAAAACAGCACCCAAAGCAACTTTAACTCCACCATCTTCAGCGATTACAACTACACTAGCCAAAGTCCCCGGACCCACTAGCATAGGAAAAGCCATAGGGATAAGACTGCGTCTTAAAAGCTCTTTTTCGTCAAATTCTTGATAATGTGAGAAATCTTGCGTTGCCAATTTAGTCGAAAAAAGTAAATTTTTAACTGCCATTATAATAAGTATCAAACCCCCAGCAATTCGTAAATCGTTCAAATCCACACGAAAAACATAGCTCATAAAAAAAGAGCCTGAAAACAAAAAAACTAAGACAATAATAAAAGCAGTATAGAGTATAGTCGCAAAAAGCTTTTTTCTAAGTTTGATGGGCAAACCCTCACTCATAGCCAAAAACTGCGTCAAATTTCCAAAAGGATTTAGTACGGCAAGTATAGTAATGGCTGCGAAAAACATAAGGTAAAATTCGTTTTCTATATTCGCAAATATCATTTTTTCACAAATTTCAGCGATAAAGAATTGACACAATGCCTCACATTTTTAGATGTAAAACCCTCATTTTTGAAAATATGTCCCAAATGTGCATTGCAATTCGCACACAAAATTTCAGTTCTAACTCCATCTTTATCAGGTTCTTTTTTAATAGCACCATTAATCTCATCATCAAAACTAGGCCAACCACAATGCGACTTAAATTTATGCGTAGATTCATAAAGTTTTGCTCCACACTGCTTACAAAGATACACGCCCTCTTCAAAAAAATCATTATACTCCCCACTAAAAGGCGCTTCCGTTCCTTTGTCTATGATAATTCTTTTTTCTTCTTCACTTAGCATTATTTATCCTTTTGCAAAAATTTCAAGGATAAATTCTAGCACAAATATGAAAATAAGTTTCTTTTTTTTTACAATATTTTGAGTATTTCACTAATCTTTTTATTCATTTAAACTCGTCATTAAAATAATTTCAACAAATAAATGTAAAGCCAAATTTACCTATTTTAAGCAGAAAATATCTCTTTCTCAAAGCCTTTTTTAACGAAATTAGGACTAAACTTATCTATGAAAAAAAGATTTTAAAAAGAAGCAAAGATGAAAAAAGAATTTTTTAGTGAATTAGAAAAAATTTTATATGAAAAAAATTTAAAGCTTAAATTTGAACTTTTTGATAATTTTTACGAAGAATTTCAAAAAGAAAACTTGATCTTTAATCACGAACATTTTGCTATTTTTCAAAATAATACTTATGAAAAAATCAAAATTTTACATCCCACTCGCATACGCCGCCCCAAAAGCACAAATAGCACACAGGCTTTAGCAAAGATTGTCCACTCGATCGCACATATAGAATTTAGCGCTATTAATTTGGCTTTAGACGCAAGCTATCGTTTTAAAAATTTACCCTTGAAATTTTATAAAGACTGGCTTGAAGTCGCAAAAGATGAAATGAGGCATTTTAAACTTTTAAATAGGGCTTTAGAGGAGCTTAACTTTGAATATGGCTCTTTTGAAGCTCACGAGAATTTAGAAGATGCTTTAAAAGCGACTAAAAATTCACTCAAATATAGAATGGGCGTGGTGCATAGAGGTCTTGAGGCTAAGGGGCTTGACGCAAATCCCTTTGTCCTTAAAAAAATTCAAAATTCAAATCATAGCATTAAGCCCTTTTTGGAAGAAATTTTACAAATCATTTTAGAAGAAGAAATTATACATGTTAAAAAAGGCGATTTTTGGTGGAATTTTGCTAAAGATGAGAGAGATGATTATTTAAGTCTTTGTAGGCAATTTAAGGAATTTAACCTAGCTGGTAAAAAGCTCAATGACGAAGCAAGACTTAAAGCTGGTTTTAGCAAACAAGAGCTTGAAGAACTTAAAGATTTTTACTCCTAGCCTTTAGTTTTTTTTCTCACTCCAAAAAAGGTCAAAAAAAAGCGTAAAATTCCATACATCACATATAAACTAGCCAAAATTACCAAGCTTTCTAAAGGATACAGATATAAAAAAGAAAAAAGTATCATTAAGAAAACTAGCACTTTTAAAACGCTGGAGCGGTTGAAATTAAGTTTTTTAAAGCTTGGGTAGCGTATATTACTTACCATTAAAATTCCCAAAATCGCTTGCAAAATCACAAATAAAAGCCCATAAGCCTTCAAAAAATCATAACTTAAATAAGTATAAGTATAAATCGCACTTACAATCGCTGCCGTTGGTATGGGAAGTCCTATAAAAACGGAAGGCTCATAAGTGCCTGTGGTTACATTAAAACGCGCCAATCTAATTGCTCCAAAAACGACAAAAAACGCCGCAACCAAAGAGCCAAATTTGCCATAATAAACCCCTATACTCGTATAAAAAAGCACAGCAGGGGCGACTCCAAACGCCACCAAATCAGCTAAAGAATCAAACTCTACTCCAAATTTAGAAGTTGTATTGGTAAGTCTTGCTATGCGTCCGTCAAGCCCATCGAAAAGTAGAGATAAAATAATATAAATCAAAGCCTTTTCAAAATCACCGTGTATCGAAGAAATAATCGAAATAACACCTAAAAAAGCCGAAGCCGCAGTGAAAAGATTAGGCAAGATGTAAATGAGTTGGGGTTTATGATTCATTTTTAAACCTTAGGAAAGATAAGCAAGAAGCGAACCTGCTTTAATCTCATCATTTAAGCCCACATGCACTCTTGTATCTTTTGGCAAAAGTAAGCTTACAGAACCATTGAGTAAAAAGCCCATTTTATCACCCGCATTTAGATGATGTGAATTATTTATAAGTTTTAATTTTCTATCCAAAGAACCCGCACAAATTCGCATTATAATATTTTTATCTCCTGCAAAAGCACGGATTATCATTCTTTCATTCATCTTTTTAGCGACCTCAAGCTCACTGCATAAAAAAAGTCCATGCCTTAAAGTTAGTTTTTCAAGTCGCATTTTTATCGGCGTATTTAAATTTCCACAATGATAGAAAGCATTTTTAATATTGATTTCTAAGCACTCACCAAAATCTTCATAATATACATTTTCAATACGCGTAATTCTCCCATCAATCGGTGCTAAAATAGCTTTTTCATCAACACATACTAAATTTAGTTTCGAAGCCCTAAATAAAAATAAAAGTGCCAAAAGAAACAAAAAAATGATAAAAGAAAAATGCCAAAATGCCCAAAGCAATAATAATGAAAGTAAGGTAATAAAAATAATTACCCAACCTTCCCTTGCTACAAAACGACTCATTGCTCTTCTTTTTTTTCTTCTATCTGCAAGCGTGTCGGTAGAGCATTTTGCTCTTCAAATTCTTTAATAATCTCACGCACCTTAGCACCCTCTATGGTCTCCTCCTCATACAAAGCACTCACCATAGTTTCAATAGCACCTTTGTAGATATTTAGCGTTTGCTTCACATCAGCATAACGCTCGTCTAAAGTCTTTTTCACATAGTCATCTAAAGATTCTGCCATTTTTTCAGAATAGTCTTTAATGCTTTGACCGCCTGTTAAAAAGGTATTTCTTTGCTTTTCAAGCACCATAAGTCCAGCAATTTCACTCATACCATACATAGAAATCATAGCTTTAATGATATCAGTCGCTCTTTCTAAGTCATTGCTAGCACCTGTGGAAATTTCGCCTATGAAAACCTCTTCAGCAGCTCGCCCACCCAAAAGCACATCAACTTCAGCGATTAATTCGTGTCTTTGCATAAGGAATTTGTTTTCTTCAGGAGTATTAAGCGTATAACCAAGTGCCGCCAAACCCCTAGGGATGACTGAAACCTTACTAACTCTTTTTGCACCCTTTGTCGTTTCTGCAATAAGGGCGTGTCCGCATTCGTGGTAAGTTACGATTTTTTTCTCCTTATCATTAATGCGGCGTGATTTTTTCTCAAGTCCCGCAATAGCCCTTTCCACTGCCTCAACTAAATCATCTTGCTCAACAAATTTTTTCCCATCGCGTCCTGCTAAAAGAGCTGCTTCGTTAATAATATTTGCCAAATCAGCTCCAGCCAAACCAGCCGTAAGTCTTCCCACCTCTTCGACTTTGACCTTAGGTGAAATTTTCACATCTTTCATATGCACTTTTAATATTTCACAACGCCCCTTAAAATCAGGCTTATCTACTAAAACTTGCCTATCAAAACGACCCGGTCTAAGTAAAGCCGCATCTAAAACTTCAGGGCGATTAGTCGCTGCTAGGACAATAACAGGAGAGCTTTCTGTGCCAAAGCCGTCCATTTCTGCTAAGAGTTGATTAAGCGTTTGTTCCCTTTCATCATTACCGCCCATTAAGCCATTTGCCGCACGACTTTTTCCTATGGCATCAATTTCATCGATGAAAACTATAGCCGGCGCTTCTTTTTTTGCATTTTCAAACAAATCTCTTACCCTAGAAGCACCCACTCCCACAAACATTTCTATAAAAGAAGAGCCAGAAACGCTAAAAAACGGCACATCAGCTTCACCCGCTACAGCCTTAGCTAAAAGCGTCTTACCCGTTCCGGGAGGTCCCACAAGTAAAAGTCCTTTTGGAATTTTTGCTCCAAGCTTAATATAACGCTCAGGATATTTGAGAAAATCTACTATTTCCTTAACCTCCTCTTTAGCTTCCTCAACTCCAGCAACATCGGCAAATTTAACCTTAGGCTTTTCAGAATTAACAAGCTTTTTTGAACTTCCTATACCTAAAATTGAACTTCCCATATTCTTTTGCATTCTAGACGCTAAAAACATCCAAATCGCAAAAAAGATAAAAACAGGCAAAACCCAAGAAAAAATCATATCTGTAAACCAATTTGTTTCAGAATAAGCTCCATAAGCAATATTTTTACTATCGAGCAATTTGACCAATTCGGCGTCATTGACCTTTTTTGCATTGTAAATGGTATTATTTGCACTAGAAACAGCTTTAATAGTGCTCTGCCCTATACTAACTTGACTAATTTGACCGCTCTCAATCAGCTTTTTAAGCTCGGAATAAGGCACATTTTTACTTACCTCACTACCGCTTAAATTTCCACCAAAAGAACTAGTTCCTCCATCAAAAAAACTTTTAAATACAATCACCATAACTATCGCAAAGATAGCAAAAACAAAGATGGGATTTTTGTTAAAAAAATTATTATTTTGCGGAGCATTATTATTTTTATTATTTTCGTTCATTTTTTTCCTTTTTATAAACTAAGCTTAACCATTCATTTTTTCTAAGCTCACAAATGAGGCTTAAATCTTTAAATTTATCCTTAATTCTAGCTTCATATTTGTCTAAAATCCCAGATAAAATAAGTATAGCATTTTCCTTTAAACAATTTTTCATATCCTTTTCCAAAATTAAAATAACATCAGCTATAATATTTGCTACAATGAAATCATATTTTTCTTTAGCCTTATCTAAGGAGCCTTGCCAAGCATTACAAAAGCTCACATTGTTAAGCTTTGCATTGTTTAAAGCACTTTTTAAGGCTAACTCATCTGTATCGCAAATATCAACTCTTAAACCAAATTTAGCCAAGATAATAGCCAAAATTCCGCTTCCGCACCCTAAA
Organism: Campylobacter upsaliensis; assembly: GCF_900637395.1. Classification (NCBI taxonomy): domain Bacteria; kingdom Pseudomonadati; phylum Campylobacterota; class Epsilonproteobacteria; order Campylobacterales; family Campylobacteraceae; genus Campylobacter; species Campylobacter upsaliensis. The sequence goes on from NZ_LR134372.1 coordinate 1,124,736, forward strand.
TCTAAAGCTTTCATATCCTTTTTCGCAAATTTTTGCAAAAGCTCTATGCAAGAATGGGTGCTTTCGTGATGTCCAGAACCAAAGGCTAGAGCAGGATTAATTTGTATGTTTAAAAAACCTTTTTTAGCCTTTTGCCAAGTAGTATGGATATAAATTTGATCAATCAAAATAGGCTCAATGCCCTTTTTATATTCTTCTATCCAATTTTTATTTTCTCTTTTTTCAAGAGTAAAATCAAAATTCAAAGAATGATTTTTTAAATGCGAAAGCTTTTCGCAAAAAAGTTCTAAAGCCCAAGCTATCTCGTCTAACTCTTCGCTTGAGCGTATATAAAAGCCTTTATCTTTTTCTTCTACCGCCTCAACTCCCAAATCAAAAACAAAGTCAAGCACTAAATCCTTATAAGGCTCATCTATCTTAAAAAACAACTCGTAGTAAAATTTTTCCATCTTCAAAAAAATGAAATTTACTCAGCCGCAGTATCACTTCCTACACCCAAAACATCCTCAAGCTTTTCTTTTAAAACTTGAGGTGTAAAAGGCTTAACGATGTAGTTATTTACCCCAGCCTTTAAAGCTGTGATAACTTCAGCCTTGCCACCTTCAGTCGTTACCATAATAATAGGCATATCTTCATATTTTTTCTCAGCTCTTACTTTTTTAACAAGGTCAAGTCCATTCATCTCTGGCATATTCCAATCCGTAATTAAGACCTTAACATCGTCATTTTTCTCAAGTAAGTCCCAAGCTTCAACTCCGTGTTCAGCTTCAAGAACATCATTATGCCCCAATCTTGTCAAGGTGTTTTTAATAATCCTTCTCATAGTAGAGCTATCATCGACAACAAGTAATTTCACGGCTTCTTCCTTTCAAAGTTCTCATATTTATAAACCAAAAATGTAAAGCGAAATTATACCATTATTTGCTTATATTTTTATTTAATCTGTCTCTAAAACATTATTATTTTTATATTTTACAGCAAAAATATACACACTAAGCCCAGCTAAGAGCAAAGTAACCCCACAAATAAGATAAATCACATAAACCATTTGCGATAAATCCCCAACCGCAAGTTTAAATACCAACATCAAAGCTTCAATAGCTAAAGCAATGATAATGCTTCCTAAAAACCTTACCATAGTTTTTTGGATGCCTGTTTTTTCCTTGCGACTTCGTCCTAAAACCTCCTCCTCGATAATCGTCTTAGCCAAATCAAAAATAGCCAAAGCTAGGGTAATGGCTATCGTGCTTTCAAAGATTTTTTGTATATCGACACTGTGATAATAAAAAAGACTTAAAAAGCCCTTTTGAAACAAAAAGCAAGTGATGACAAAAAGCACACTCGCAAAGCAAAAATACACAAGACGACTAAATTGCAAAAAGCCAAATTCAAAATTACTCGCTTGAATAAGCTTTAAAATATCCCTTAATTTAATATCAATACAAACGACAAAAAGCAAATTTTCCTTATCATCGTAAATAGGCATAGAAGCAGTAACGCAAAGCTCATTATTTAAAATAGACGGGTAAGGATCGCTTAAAATGCAACGCTTAAGCTTCACTGCTCTATAAAAATAAGCCTTAGAACTCCTATCCTCTCCCGCTCCTTGCTCATATTTTTTTTCTAAAGTTATGGCATTTTCTATTTGTGTTCCTGAATTATCCAAAATATACAAAGCATCAAAGGCAGAAACATCGTGAGCGATTTTATCTAGTGCCTCTCTAACGCTTTCTAGATGGATATTTGGCAGCCTATCAGGCAAATTTCTTATGAGTATATAACTCATATAAGCCCTTGCTTTATAGCGATTGTCTTCAAATTTTTGAATATCTTTAATTAGCATAGATTTCCTTCTTTATTATGCTTAAATTCAGGCACGATTTCTTGTAAAATCTTAGCGATTTCTTCAGGTTCTTCGCTTTTGATGAGTTTGGCAATTTGCTCTTTTAAAAGACTTAAATTCACTTTTTCATTTTTGGCTACAAAAATGCTTTCATACTGCGTTTTAGCATCATTTTCATCAATAAGCAATTCTTCAAAAAGCTTTTCGCCCTTTCTAAGTCCCGTGATTTTAATCTCTAAATCCGTTCGGTTAGATAATAAAAGCATCTTTTTAGCTAAATCCATAATCTTCACAGGCTCACCCATATCTAAAACAAAAAGCTCCCCACCTTTAGCAATAGCTCCTGCTTGCAAAACAAGCTGCACCGCCTCATCTACAAGCATAAAATACCGCACTATATCAGGATGGGTCAAGCTTAAAGGCTCATTGGCAGCAATTTGTGCTTTAAATTTAGGGATAACGCTCCCACTTGAGCCTAAAACATTGCCAAAACGCACACAAGCCACTTCAAATTCCTCACTAGAAAGCCCCAAAGTATAAAGCTCACAAACTCTTTTCGAACAGCCCATAATACTAGTCGGTCGAACGGCTTTATCTGTGCTTATCATCACAAATTTTTTCACGCCATTTTTCTTAGCACAATCAACTAAAATTTGTGTGCCTAAAATATTATTGATGACAGCAGAGTGAGGATTTTGCTCACAAAGTGGGACATGCTTGTAGGCTGCGGCGTGTAAAATAAGATCTGGCTTCATCTGTCTTAAAAGCTCATCAAGTGCCTTTTGGTCTAAAATGCTTAATAAAATCGGTGTGATTTTTTCTTTATATTTGCTTAAATTTTCATTAATTTGATAAAGATTATATTCACTATGATCAAGCATAATTAAATGCTTCGCACCAAATTTAATGCACTGCCTACAAAGCTCACTTCCTATCGTGCCTCCCGCACCACTGACCAAAACAACCTTATCTTTTAAAAATTCCGCCACGACTACATTGTCTAAATCTTTAGGTTTTCTAGCAAGTAAATCTTCTATACTAATGTCTCTTGCTTCATTATTGGTAAAAGAAAAGATTTTCACATCGCTAATGCCATAGCCAACAAGCTCTTCAAAAAGCTCTTTAAGCTCCTCTCTTTCAAGCTTTAAAGCAATAATAGCCGTTTTAACGCCCTCATCTACAAATTTTTTAATTTCGCTTTTTTCTTTAACGACAAATTTATCGCAATAAGTTCCTATAAGCTCTTTTCTACCATCGACAACAGCCACAGGAAAAAGTCCCAAACTTCCCTCTTTAGCTCCCTTTAAAAGATGCAGTGCCTTAGAAGTCGCACCTACGACTATACAAGGACTAAGTTCATCTTTAAGGCGTGAGGGTTTAAAGTCTATAAGCATTCTTTTTGAAATTCGCAAAGTGCCGATAAACATATAAGAAAGCACAAAATCAATCCCTACAACACTTCTTGGAAAAGGATTAAAAAAACTAGGATAAAAATAAAATATCATTAAAAAAACAAGTTCAGCCAAGGCAAGTGCGAAAAAAATCTTTCTCGCCTCCCCTAAAGAAAAAAATCTCCAAGCCACCTTATAAATTCGAAAGGCAAATAAAAAAACTATCTTAAGCACCAAAAGCAAAAGTCCAGCTTTTATCATACCCATATAAAAACTTTTAGGAATTTCGCCGCTAAATCTCAATTCAAAAGCTAAAAAAATGCTTAAAGCAATTAAAACAATGTCGCAGCTTAAAAAGAAAATAAGGCGTTTATTTTTAGCTAAATTCATCGCACACTCTTTAAAATAAGCTCTGCCACTTCACGCACTTCGTCCTTAGTCATAGCCGTGCCACTTGGAAGACAAATGCCCTTTTTGAAAAAAAGCTCGGCATTGCCATTTAAATACGCCTTTTCGCCCTTAAAAACTCCTTGCGCGTGCATAGCCTTCCATAAAGGACGCGTTTCGATTTGTGCGACTTGCAAATCCTTAATAAGCTTTGCAATTTTAGGGTGTAAAGGCAGTTCTTTCGCACCGCTTTTAACGCATTGCTTTTCTTTAAAAAGCTCATTTTGGTTAAAGTCGATTAAAGCCGTGCTAAGCCACCTATTAGATCTTGAGTTTTCAAGCTCATCTAAAAAGCTAAATTTTTCTGCTAAAAATTCCTTATACCACTCATAAATTTCACGCTTTTTAAGCACTCTTTGCTCTAAAACTTCCATTTGTGCTACGCCAATAGCACCTAAAACATTACTAAGCCTATAATTATACCCGTAGTCTAAATGCTCATAATGTAGGCAATTTTCCCTCGCCTGTGTGCTGTAAAATCTCGCTTTTTCCATTAAAACCTTGTCTTTACCCACAAGCATACCGCCACCTGAAGTTGTGATGATTTTATTGCCATTAAAAGAATAGACCCCAAAATCCCCAAAAGTCCCTAAAGCCTGCCCCTCATAAAAGCTTCCTAAAGCCTCTGCGGCGTCTTCGATTAAGATGATATTATTTTCCTTGCAAATTTGTGCGATTTGCTTAATTTTTGCCGCATTTCCATAAAGATGTGTCAAAACAAGGGCTTTAGGCTTTTTCTCGCTCTCTTGTATCGCTTGTTTTAATAGCTTGGTATCCAAATTTAAAGTCTCATCACAATCAATAAAAACAGGCTTTGCCTTAAGATAATAAATCGGTGCAACCGAAGCGATAAAGGTAAAAGAAGAGGCTAAAACCACATCGCCTTGCCCCACTCCCGCCACTCTTAAGGCTAAATGTAAAGCCGATGAGCCCGAATTTAGTGCAAGAGCGTAAGGAGCTTTAGTATAGTCTTTAATGCTTTCTTCAAAACGATTCACAAATTCGCCCAAAGGCGCTATATAATTACTCTTAAAAACCTCATCGATATATTTTAGCTCATTACCTCCCATATGCGGAGGAGAAAGAAAAAATCTCATTTTTTATCCTTTTCTTAAAGTGAAAAATTATAACGCAAATTATTTAACCTAAATCCTCTTTCACTCTAGCCAAAATCGCCTCATCGTTTGCAAAGTCAAAGAATTTAAACTCATTGCCGTGCTGGATATAGCCGTCTAGTAAATCTCCACTTAGGCGGTTTTTTAAATCAAGCTCGGCAATTTCAAAGCCGTCCAAAGTTTTCGCAAATTCGCTTAATCTTTGTGGAATTTCTTTAAGCTTAGTGTAAAGATAACAATAGCTCTTAAGCCCTACCCTCCCCACTCTACCTCTAAGCTGGTGCAAGGTCGCTAGTCCTAGTCTTTCCGCACCTACGATGACTATGGTGCTAAGGCGAGGCAGGGAAATGCCTACTTCCACAACGGTCGTGCTAAGTAAAATATCGCCCTTTTCTTTAAATTCCTGCAAAATCTTATCTTTTTCTTTATCTTTTCCGTGCGTTACAAAGACATTTTTATAATGCTTTTGCCAGTAAAATTTTGCTTCATCAAGCGAGAGGTAGGGGATTTTCTCGCTTTCACTCACAAGAGGATAGATGATAATTATTTGATGATTTTGAGCGATTTCTTCGTCAATTTTAGCCTTGATTTTAGCAAAGTCCTCATTTTGAACGCAATAAGTGCTAATCTCCTTTTTAAAAGGCATTTGCTTAATAAAGCTGAAATTTAAAAGCTCTGATTGTATCATACTTAAAGTGCGTGGTATGGGCGTGGCGGAAAATTGTATAAAGTGAGGATTTAAGCCCTCCTTACTTGCAAGGGTGCTGATTTTTTGCCTTTGATTTGAGCCAAAGCGGTGTTGCTCATCTATCATCACCAAAACCGCTTCAAAACCCTCTTCATAAATGAGTGCGTGTGTGCCTATAATTAAATGAGCGTTTTGAATTTGCTCTTTTAAATTTTTTTCCTTTTTACCTCCCTTTATAAAAAGAATTTGTAAAAAATCAGGCAATAATTTTTGTGCCTCCTCAAAAAGCTGCCCCGCTAAAATGCTAGTAGGTGCCATTAATAAGGCTTGTTTAGGATACACACTTAAAGCCGCCGCAAGTAAAACAAGAGTTTTCCCACAGCCCACATCGCCCATTATCACGCGTCTTTTAGCCACTTCCTTGCTTAAATCCTCCCTAATATCACAAATGGCTTGAAGTTGGTCTTTTGTTGGGCTAAAAGGCAAGGTTTTAAGCCATTTTTCAATGTCAAAAAGCTTGATTTTATAGGCTTTTGATGGATTTTTTTTATTTTTAAGCCTTTTCAAAAAATTATAAATTTCAATATATTTTAAATCCTCCAAAAAATGCTCCAAATTCTTAAACAGCTCAAAACTTTTTGCATTATAAGCGTGTAAATTTAAAAGTAAAAAGATAAATTTGTCCGCTATGCCACTTTCTTTTAAATTTTCATAATTTACATAGTCATTTATAAGAGCTTGAATTTTACTATCTTTGATACCAGAAATTTGATACTTAGGCTCGAAAATTCCTGCTTTTTTGATGATTTTAGGATTATAAAATTGCCAAGACTGATTAAAAAAGCCAAGTTTTCCACTCAAAAGTAAAGTCGCACCTACCTTAAAAATTCCCATATGCCATTTATTAAAATGAAAAAAAACTAAGCTAACATTAACCCCCCAAGCCTCACAATAAGCCTTTATTAAAAGGGTATTTGCTCTAAAATTCTGTGATACAATGCGTAATTCTTGCACACAATTTTCATTTTCTAAAGGCTGTGGAGTGAGATTTAAATTTTCTATCTTCTTCGGTAAAATAAGAGCTAAATCAATGGCACTTTTGATTTTCAATTTTTTAAAAAGCTCTAAATCACTTTCTTTAACTTTCATTTTGCACGCTTACAAAGCTTAAATTTAAAATTTCATTATGCTTTTTAATGTAGGCGTTAAGCTCCTTTAAATTTGCCTTTTCGATTTTGTCAAGCTCCTCTTTAAAAGCACCGATTTTTAAACCTTGATAAAATTCCGCAAAGGCGATAGAAAGCCTTTTGCTAAGACTTTCATAACGCAAAGGTGTGCTTCCAAGTATGAAATTTTTAGCCTGTTTTAATTCTTCTTCACTCACACCCTTTTGAATAAAATCGCTAAAAATTTGCCTAACAACCTCTTTAGCCTCTTTTGCGTTTTCATTTTGCGTTTGCAAATAGCCAAAAACACGGCTATAAGAATTACACATATCTAAACTCGCATAAGCTGAATAAGCCAAGCCTCTTTTGACGCGAATTTCCTCCATAATCCTCGAGCCAAATCCCCCCTGCCCTAAGATAAAAAGGGCGATTTTAGCCAAGTGCAAATCCTCATCTTTAAAACTAGCCTTAAAAGGCGTAGCAAAATAAATATAGGCTTGCTCACTAGGTTTTTGCAAAATTTCATCTTGAATTTTGCTCTTAAGCTCGTAGCGTTTTTGTAGGCTTTGCTTACCTTTTTCTAAGTTTTTGAGTAAAGTTAAGCTTAAATTTCGTGCCTCTTCCTCCTCTAAAGCCCCTCCCAAAACCACCGCTGCATTATTAAGATGAAAAAAATCCTTATAAAAAGCTCTTAAATGCTCTAAATTTATGGCTTTAATGCTTGTTTCATCGCCCTCATTAGCACTTTGAAATTCTTTTTCCTTAAAAATTGTGCGATTAAGAAGCTTTTTAGCTACATCATCATAGTCATTTTGCAAATTTGCAAGCTCTCCAAGTGCGTTAATTTTAAGTCTTTGCAGGGTTTTTTCCTCAAAACGAGGATTTTGAAGTAAATTTGCAAGAGCTTTAAAGGCATAGTTTTTATGCTCCTTCAAACAAGAAAAGCTTAATTCTAAATTCTCAAAAGCACTATGTGCTTCCAAGCTAATCGCCCTAAATTCCAAATCCTTAAAAAAACGATCATTCACGCCCTCATTTAAAAGCCTAGCAAACATACTAGCCACGCCGGCTAATTCATCAAAGCTTCTACCGCAATTTCTAAAAATAAGACGAAAATAAATAATGGGAAAATCGTCATTTTTCTCAAAGATAAAAGGGATTTTAACGCCCTTAGTCTCTAAATATCTCATTAAAATCTCTCCAAAATTTCATAAGCTGTATTTCTTTTCGCAGGTTTTTCGCCAAGACTTCTAATAAGCCTTATCATCTCATCTTGATTCATTTTATAACTTGCCCCAGCAGCCGAGACGACATTTTCCTCCATCATCGTAGAGCCTAAGTCATTTGCGCCAAATTTAAGTGCGAGTTGTCCTATGAGTGAACCTTGCGTTACCCAAGAGCTTTGTAAATTTTTAAAATTATCCAAATAAAGCCGTGCAAGTGCGAGTAATCTTAAATATTTATTAGAACTTTGCTTTAAAATTTCAGGGTGCTTAAGCTTTAATTTCGTATTTTCACTTTGAAAACTCCATAAAATAAAAGCCCTAAAACCGCCCGTTTCATCTTGCAGCTTTCTTAAATGCTCGAAATGCTCGATTAATTCCTCATCATTTTCCACCGTGCCAAACATCATCGTAGCCGTGCTTTTCATACCTATTTGATGAGCGTTTCTATGCACTTCAAGCCAAGTTTGCGTGTCGCATTTATGTGGAGCTATCTCATCTCGCACCCTATCGCTTAGCACTTCAGCCCCCGCTCCGGGTATGGAGAAAAGCCCTTTTGCTTGAAGTCTCTTTAAAACCTCTTTTATACTTATCTTAGAAATTTTAGCAATATATGCTATCTCAACAGCCGAAAAGCCGTGAACCGTGATATTAGGATAATGCTTACTTATCCACTCGACCAAGTTTTCATACCACTCGATTTTAAGCTTAGGATGCACACCGCCTTGAAAGAGAATTTGCGTCCCGCCGATAGCTTCTAATTCCTCTATCTTTTTGCCTATTTCTTCATAGCTTAAGATATAAGCGTCCTTTTCCTTAGCGTGTCTATAAAAGGCACAAAAATCGCAATCAATACAGCAAACATTGGTATAATTGATATTTCTATCCACGACAAAGGTGGTGATTTTTTCAGGGTGAAGTTCTAATTTTCTCTCATAAGCTAAAGCCCCAAGCTCCGCTAAAGAGGCATTTTGAAGTAAGTCAAGCGCTTCTTTTTTGTCTATTCTTTTCACTTTGTAAGCCTTAAAATTTTTTATTATTGTAGTTAAAAAAATCTAACAAATAATATTAAGCCTACAACAAACCTTCAATCATTTCATTTTTTAAATCACTAAATTCTTTTGATAAATTTTCTATTTTTTCATCAACTTCAGTAAGCTTTAACATAAGCTCATTTTGAATTTTAAGCGGAGGAAGTGAGATGCAAAGGTTTGAAAACTTTTGCTCATTTATTCTTTTACGCCCTGTTGTTCCACTGCTTAATGAATTTAATTGCTCCATATAATAAGGCGTTTTTAAAACTGCAATTAAAAATTTATCATTGATGATATTTTTGTCTATATCATAATTTAAAAAATCCGCCATTATTACCGCTTTATCTAAATCATTTATTGCGATACCAAAAGCCCCGTTTCTAGCATCTATTTTTGAGATTAAAAACTGCCCTTGTTTGATTAAAAACTGATTTTTTGTTTTTATCAAATTTCCTTTTAAAGTGTCTCTTAGATGACAGCCCTGCGCCTTTGTTTTAATGGTAACCCTTTTATAAAATGTATTTTCATCTATCTTAATTTTATCTAGCCTTCTTGTAAGAAAATCGCTAAATTGATACCGCTTATAAGTGCTTTTAAGCTCACTTTTTTCAAGCGCATTGCTTTTATAATCAAAGAGCTTTAAGTCTTTATAACGCACAATTTTAACGCCCGTTTGATTTAAAATTTGCCCCCTTTTCTCTAAGCCTAAAGCTATATATATATATTCATTGATTTCATTTTCAAGCTTTGCTTTTTCTTCTTGCAGGGCTTTTATTTTATCCTCTAGTGCTTTTAATTTATTAATAATTTCGTTTTGAATTTCAAGCGGAGGGAGAGGGATTTGTAAATTTAAAATTTCCTCTATTTTATAAGTTTCTCTTTTTACACTGTCAAATTTCATAAGTCTAGAAAGAGTAGGTTTTAATAACACAAATAAAAAATTTGGATTTATCAATTTGTCTTTAATTTGAAATGGAACAAAAGTAGTTGTAGAGGCAAATTCTTGCTTTGCAAATGCAAATAATCCATTTTGAGTGTGCATTTTAGAAATCACCAAATCACCTTCTAAAATTTTTATCCTTGATTTTACTTTAAAAATCTTTCCTAAACCCTGCCTAGAAACTGAAATTTCATTTGTTTTTGACGATATTGTAGGCTCTGCATAAAAAGCATTATCATCTATAATAAATTTTCGCTCATTTGTTAAATTGATTAGCACCTCTTTTAATGTAGATAATTGATATTTACTTGAAATAGCCCTACTTTCTTGCAGCGCAAAAGACCACAAACTCAAATCTTTAAATCGAACAATTTTCACACTACTCATCAAAATTACTCCACGCGATTTTTTCCTCTTTAACAAATTCTTTAAAAAGTGTTGCTATGCCTTTTTTATCTGCACTATCTACCAAGTCATTTGCCACGCCCTCGCCTGTTTCGCCTGTGCTTGTGATGCCTGTGTTTTCAGCGTGAGCTAAAAAGATAGGATAGTCAAAGTCCTCTTTAGCTCTCTGCCAAGCCTGCGTTTTGATTTGCTTTTCTAAGGTGCTTAAATCTTTTTTCGCCTTTGCCTTGTCAAATTTATCATACTTAACTTCCTCTCCCTTTTTCGCTTTGTAACTTGAAATAGCCTTTAAATTTGAGATTTTTTCAGCGTTTTGTTTTGTTAAATCCATCTCGTGTTTTGTTAGTAAATTTTCCCATTTTTCCTTGTCTGCTTCGCTAAATTTTTGCAAAAATAAAATGGAGGTTTTAACGCTTGCTTTGCTAGACTTAAAAGTCGCCTCTCCAAGAGAAACCACAGCCCTTATAAAAGCCCTGCCTTCGACAAAATGACGCACATATTGCGAATCGTTTGAATTTAAAATTGTTTCTGGTAAAACAATACCAAGCCTACCACCTGGCTTAAGCAAATCCAAACAACGATTAATAAATAAATGCTCGGTTTTATCTCCCACTAAATTCGGCTTTAGTTCAAATAAAGAAGCTATGGGCTTACCTACATTTTCTAAAATCTTTAGCTGGGCTTTTTGATAAACTTCTTTGCCATATTTTTGATAATACTCCTTAGCATACTCCCTAAATTCATCTTTTGGGACTATTTTATCCTTAGGATTTTCTTTTAACTCCTCTTCATTTGCATAACGCATTATGCTATGCTCTTGCAAGATAATATCTTCTTTGCTTACTTGTGAGCCAAAAGGTGGGTTAGTAAGGATAACATCAAAACGCTCTTCAAAAATACCATTGACATTTAAAAGCCCATCGTACTCGTGAATGCCGCCGTGTCCATCGCCGTGCATTATCATATTCATTTTAGAAGTTTGTGCCATTCTAGGCGAGGCGTCCGTGCCGAAAATGCAAAGATTTGAAAGCTTGTGAAGTCTTGCATTTGACTTTGTGTTATCTAGCTCTTTTTGTAAATTTTCATACTCTTTTTTTAAAATTTTTGCCTCTTCTTTTGTAATTTTTTCTTCATCTTTGCCTTTTAATAAAGCTTTTTTAAAATCCTCATATTTCGCTACGATGTCTTTTTGTATGTCGTGCCTGATTTTGTTAAAAATATTGATTAAAAAACCTCCACTTCCGCTACTTGGATCACAACAAATTTCATTTTCACAAGGATTGATAAGCTCAACCATAAAATCCACCACGCTCCTAGGCGTGAAAAACTGCCCAAGCTCCCCGCGAAAAGTCGTGCCTAAAAATCTCTCATAAGCAATGCCCTTAATATCGGCTGAAGTAAGGGAGAGATTATAAATTTCAAGCTCTTTAATAAGCCTTTTAGTCGTGCTTTCTTTGAGTTTAATCTCATCTTTTTTATTAAAAATCAAATCCTTAGCAAATTCCTTTTTAGTATTTTCAAAAAGCGTTTTTATAGCAGTAGAATTTGGAGCTACTATGGGACTATTTTGCATATCTTCTATATAGCCAGTGGTAAAAACATTTTGATTGATATTTTGTTTTAAAAGGACCCTTTCAACATAAACTTTCATAAAAAGCACCTTTGAAATTTCATCAAAAGCATCGGCAGGGTCGAGCTTATCGCCGTTTCTTATGATATTATGACATTTATGAAGCACCTTAGCGAATTCGTCCTCTTTGAAAACAACTAGGGATTTTAGTAAATTTTGCACCTCTTTATCATTATCGCCGTTTTTAGGGATATTTGAAATTTCAATGATATGCCCGGGCATTTTGTCTTTTATCACTTTAAAAAAGCGTGTTTCTTTAGAATTGTGCGTTACAAAAAAAGGAGCGTTTGTGTATCTTGCGTAATTTTCACCTTGATAATAATCACTAGCACTAATGCTAATGTAATCAGCCTTACACTCTACAATGATAAAAGGCGGCTTTTTGCCTATTTTATCATCGACACTACGCCATATAGCGATGTCAGCTCTTGCATTCCCACCTCCTCTCAAATTTTTGGATACAGATAGTTCTTCTTGCATTTGATTTAAATCGTAGCCATATTCACTCACAAGCTTACAAACGAAATTTTGACGGACGATTTCTTCAGGAGTTGCAACCAACCATTTTTGCCTAATATAACTATAAATTTGACTTTTATCATTCATTTTAACTTCCAGCATTTAAGCTCCTTGTTTTAATGCTGGAAGTATGCTATAAATTTATTAATGCTTATGCGGGAATTTGTGGGGGTTAGACTTAGCACCTACTTGCTTGATAGTGCCATTTTCTATATCATAAGCCGCACCAAAGCCTTTTACAAAACGCCCTTTGCCAAATTCAAGTTTTACTAAGTGAAAATCAAGCATTTTGCGTATAGTCTTAATGCCGCCCTCGCCTCCTGTTTGTTTCTCAAATTCATCATAAATCCTATCAAAGTCCTCCCCTCGTTCTATAAAACTCGCCCTCACTCTATAACGAAGCCTTTTTCTAAGTATCACTGAAGCGGCTTTGCTCTCATCTTCTAAAAACATTATTTCTATATTATTAGGGTTTGCTTTGATATTTTCAAAATGCTCACTCACCTCGCTAATATAAATGAAATTCCCCCACTGCGTGCTAACAAAAGGTGCGTAAGAGCAAACTACCTCGCCATTTTTATTTAAGGTCGCTAAACAAACAGAATTAAAACTAAGCATAAATTCCTTTAGCTCCTTTTCCACTCCACTAGTATTCCCCGTGCTTTTTGCACCCATACAAAGTGCGATGATAGTGTCTTTTATCGTGCTTTCATCGGCTTTTTTAGGAAATTCTACGCGTAAATTTTCGTCCCCATTATAAACAATGTCCAAGCCGTTAAAATCCACACTTTTTAAAAAAACTTCTTTAACATCTTCCACGCCGCCAAATTTTTTACACAAATCCACCAAATTTGACCGGTGATGCTCGTTCATATGAGAAATAATACTTTCGTAATTCATTTTTTTCCTTTCTTTTTGCAAAATAAAATAGCTTAGAAAATAATATCAATTATCAAATTAAAAAGGACTTAAAAAATTTTAAATTCCTATTTTTTCGTAAATTTATCAAATATTAAGTAAAGAAATATTAAATTTTTGCCTCTTTTATTATGATATACATTATCATTATTTATTTTATTTAGGAGTAAAAATGCAAGAATCAAAAATCATCAAACTTTCCTTACTCACAGCACTTTTTTTAGCCAATTTAGAAGCTAAAGAGCTAAGTGAAGATGTGAATTTACAAAAAATCGTTGTCAGTGCTTCGGGCTTTGAGCAAGAGGCGGACTCCAATTTACGCAATGTCATTAGCATAGAGGGTAAAGACTTACAAAATAAGGGCTACACTTCGCTAGAACAAGCTTTAGAAAGGGTCGCTGGGATAAACTTTGTAAATTTTGGCTTAGGTCGCAACATCGACTTAAGAGGTCAAGGAACTAAGTCAAATATAGCTGTAAAGGTGATGATAGACGGACGCTCTATTAATGTGCTTGACAATTCTCACGGAGTAACCCCACTTCAAAGCGTGAATTTGGATAATATCGAGCGTATAGAAATCGTGCCCGGCGGAGGCTCTGTGCTATATGGAAATGGCACAAGAGGTGGTGCGATTAACATCATCACTAAAAAGCAAAAAGAAGATGCTCTTGCCTTTAGCGTGAGTGGTGGAGGCTTTGACGGGGGACATCTTGGCGGGAATTTGGGACTTAATGCGGCTAAAAAAATCGATGAAAATTTAGCCTTTAGCTTTGACTTGCAAGGCTTTAACAAAGACGGCTATCAAGAAGGCTATAATCAAAAGGGCTATTATCTTAATACCAAAACCTACATTAATGTAAATGATGATAGCGATTTAACCCTAAGTTATAATTATTTTAGAACTCTTAATACAAGCAGCGGCTATCTTACCAAAGAACAAGCGCAAAATAATCCTAGTCAAAAAGGAAATAGTGAAAACATTACGCAGATTAACCGCCCTGAACTTGCTTTAAATTATCATCATTATTTTAACGATTTTTATGAATTTAGCCTTGAAACTTTTTGGCAAAATCAAAAAATACACTATCTCAAAGATGTCTCCACTATGACTAGTAGAGGAATGAGTGTGCCTGTGTATCAAAGTGGTAGTGGCTTTGAAGATACACTTATGGGAGTGAATTTTAAAAATAAACTAAATTACGCTAATAATTCTTATTTTGTCTTTGGCTATGAATTTGCCAATCAGGACGCAAAAAGAAAAAGCATAGTGCATTATAATGTGAAAGCCTCTATGCCTCCTGGCTTTTCGATGAGCCACACAATGACAACGCTTATGGATATGGATAAGCAAAGCCACTCCTTTTTTATGCTCGACTCACACGAATTTAACGACTTTTTTACTCTTTCAGGTGGGACAAGATATGAATTTAGCCTTTATGATACCAATAGAAATTACAATTCAAATATGATAATGAACCCTCGCCCTCCTACAAATACTAAAGAATTTTTTAATACCGATGACACGAGCCATAATCTAGCCTTTGAACTTACGCCAAATTTCACATACTCAAACACAGGAAAAATTTACGCAAAATATGAAAGAGGCTTCATCTCGCCAAGCCCATCGCAACTTGTCAATAAAGACCAAAAAAGTCAAAAATACTACTCAGCAAACTTAGACCCTGAAATTTTTCACACCTTTGAACTTGGGATTGACGATTTTTGGTGGGATTTTTACGGCTTTAATTTAAGCGTTTTTTATACTCTAAGTAAAGATGAAATTTCATATCTTGGTAACCCACACGCAACGGGTGGTGCTTTTTGGAAGTATTATAATATCGATGAGACACGCCGTTTGGGAGCGGAGCTAAATCTTAGCCAAAATTTTTTAGATGAAAGCTTGATTTTAAAACAAAGCTTGACTTATTTAGACGCTAAAATTTCAAAGGGTATTAATGACGGACTTGAGATTCCTTATGTCTCTAAAATCAAAGCCTTAGCAGGGGTGGAATTTGCTTTTAATTCAAATTTCTCAAGCTTTATTGATTTGACCTATTTTTCAAGAGCTAAGGATGGTGGTAAAATCGATGAAACAACGGGTAAAATGAGCCAAAATGCTTGGATAAAAGATTATTTTCTAAGCGATGTGGGCGTGAATTATCATTACAAAAAATTACAAGTTTTAGCAGGAATTCGTAATCTTTTTGACCGAAAATACTACACCTATCAAGACAGCGTTAATAACCAATACCTAGTAGGAAATGGCAGAAATTACTATGTGGAATTTAAATATCTCTTTTAAAAATTTAAGCCTAGCACTTTGCGTAGCTTATGTGCTTGTTTGTCTTAGCTCTCTTTGTTTGGGAGATGAGAATTTAAGCCCTGCTAGGCTTTATCATTATCTTTTTAGCGAAGAAGAAATCATGCGTCAAATCATCATCGATGGGCGTTTGCCTCGCATTATTATGGCGATTTTAATCGGTATGCTTTTAGCAAGTAGCGGGGCGATTACGCAAACTATCTTTGCAAATCCCATAGCAGATCCTTACATCATAGGCATAGCTTCTGCGGCGACCTTTGGGGCGGTTTTGGCGTATTTGCTAAACTTGCCTGATTATTATTATGGAATTTTGGGCTTTGTTTGCTCGGCTTTTTTTGCTTTAGCTATATTTAAAATTTCTGCTAAAGCCTCCATAGCCACCTTGCTTATCATAGGTATAGCCACTTCGTCTTTTTTGGGAGCTTTTACTTCGTTTTTTACCTATCTCATCGGTGAAGATTCTTTTAAAATAGTCGCTTGGCTTATGGGAAATATAGGCTCTGCTTCGTGGCTTAGGGTGGGAATTTTAACCCTGCCTTTAATCTTTTGCTTATTTTATTTTTATGCGCATAAAAATGAGCTAAATATCCTTTTAAGTGGCGATGAAGAGGCTAGAAATTTAGGCGTTAATGCTAGAAAATTAAAAATCAAACTTCTCATCGTCTCTTCTTTAGCTGTATCTTTTGCAGTCGCTTTTACAGGACTTATCGCCTTTGTAGGGCTTATCGTGCCACACATCATAAGACTTTTGATAAAAAATTATAACAACGCCCTTGTTGTCCCACTTTGCACGGCACTTGGAGGACTTTTCTTACTCATTTGCGATACTTTAGCAAGAAGTCTTTTAGCCCCCGTTCAAATTCCCATAGGAGTTTTAACCGCTTTTTTTGGAGCGCCGATGTTTTTATGCTTAGCTTTAAAAGCAAGGAGGTTTTTATAATGCTAAAAATTAGTCATTTAAACTTTTCCTATCATCAAAAAGCCCTGCTTAAAAATGTCAATTTAGCACTTGAAAATAACGCTTTTATAGGCATTTTAGGACCTAATGGCTCTGGCAAAAGCACACTTTTAAACCTTATCCTTAAAAATTTGGAATTTAAAGAGGGAGAAATCGCCCTTTTTAACACAAATATTAAGCATTTTAGTCTTAAAGAATTTGCTAAAATTTGCGGTTTTGTCCCACAAAACTCAAAATTAAACGCCCCGCTCAAAGTTATCGATGTGCTTTTAATGAGTAAATATATCACTCTTAATCACAGCTTTAGCTCTTATTCTAAAAAAGATATTTTAGAGTTAGAAACACTTGCTAAAGAATTGAAGATAGAAAATTTTTTGCAAAGAAGCGTTTTGTCCTTAAGCGGAGGGGAATTTCAAAAAGTGCTTTTAGCTAGAGCCTTGCTTAAAAAGCCCAAAATTCTGTTCTTAGATGAGCCTACCTCCGCACTTGATCTTAATCACGCCATAGAGCTTTTAAGCCTATGCGAAAGGCTTATAAAACGCAATAATATCGGCGTTATAGCTATTTTACACGATTTAAATTTAGCTTCTTTATTTTGCGATAAAATCATTTTTTTAAAAAATGGAGAAATCAAGCATTTTGGAACAAGTAAAGAGCTTTTTACTAAGGAGATTTTAAAAGAAATTTATGGTTTAAATTGCGAATTAATCTATAAAAATTCCAAACCTTACATCTTAGCTTTAAAGGAGACACAATGAAAAAATTTTTACTTATTTTGGTTTTGCTTTTTGCAATATCAAACGCAAAAGAACGCCTAGTCGTGCTTGATCCTGCTAGCGTTGAAACGCTTTTTATGCTTGGTGCTGGAGAGCAAATCGTAGGCATTGCGAACTTACAGCACTCAAACATTTATCCAAGTGATAAAAGCTCAAAACTCACAAGCGTAGGCACTTTTTCAAACCCGTCCTTAGAAAAAATCATTTCTTTAAAACCTAGCTTAGTCATTTTAAGTTCTTATTCTTTAAATTTGGAAGAGGGACTTAAAAATTTTGGCGTTAAAAGCCTTTATTTAAAAGCCGATCGCTTTGATGATATTAAGAAAAATATCCAAATTCTTGCTCAAATCACCCATAAAAATGAAGAGGGCAAAAGGCTTATAAAAGAATTTGAAAAAGGACTTGAAAGCTTAAAAAATGAGCCTTTAAATCAAAGTGCTATTTATCTTTACTCAAATAATCCTCTTATGGCTTTTAACGACAATTCTTTAATGGCAGAAATTTTAACCCTCATAGGCATTAAAAATCTAAGCCCAAAAAGTCAAATAGAACGCCCCATTATCTCGGCTGAGTTTATCCTTAAGCAAAATCCCGACTTGCTTATACTTGGCATTAATGCAAATCAAGCTTTTTTAACGCAAAATGCACTTTTAAGCCAAACAAAAGCCCTTAAAACAGGACAAATTTACACAAATGAAAAAACGCATATTTTATTACGCTTAAGCCCTAAAATCATCGAAAGAATAGCAGAATTTAAACAAGCCTTAAAAAGCTTTAAAGACTCTTAATTTCATAAGATATAGGCAGGGTAATTTTTAAATTTCTCTCATAACTTGGGAAATTTAAAGACGCCTTGCGTATGCTTTCTAAGGCACTTTTATCAAGTAGAGTATAGCCTGAGCTTTGGATAATTTTTAAATCTGCTAAAGTTTTATCATTCATCCACATAAACTCCACTTTTACCACACCACTCATACGCTTTTTTTGTGCGATTAGTGGATAAATTTGAGCTTTTTGTATGGCTTCTTGTATTTTATTAAGAGCGACTTCTTCGCTTTGCTTAGAACTTAAAATTGAACTTTTGGTGCTTTCATTAGATTTTAAATTTGAGTTTTCAATTCTTTCATTAAGTGGCTTTGCCGAAGTTTTAGCTGAAGTTTTGCTTTGTGATTTTTTAGGAGCTATTTTGGAGCTTTGTTTGGGGGTTAAAGCTTGTTTTTCTGGTGCTAAATAAGACTCGTTTTGAATAAAATATTTCATCGCCAATTCCAAACTTTCTTCCTTATTTATTTGAGTTTTAAAAAGACTATGTGTATAAATTAAGGTAAAAAGCAAGGGTAAAAAAGCCAAAAAAGTGATATAAGAAGCTTGAACTTTGGTGTTTAATAGTGCGTTTTTCATCTATTTTTCTCCGTAATGATTTGAATTTTTTCGTGTTCTTTAGCTTTTAAAAGATCGATGACTTTAACAAAGCTTTCAAATTTGGCAAATTTGTCGCTTTTTAGTGCGACCATAGTGTCTTTATCAAGTGCTAAAATGGCATTTTTAAGCTGATTTAAATTCACCTTTTCATCATTTAAAAAAAATTCATCTCTCTCATTAATGACTATGAAAAATTTATTTTGACTTTCATTAAAACTTGTCGAATTCTCACTTACTGGGAGTTTAAGCTCTATTTTGCTATGTGCGATGAAGCTTGAAAGACTTAATACTATGGCAAGTAAAACAAGCATAATATCTATAAATGGGACTATGTTTAAACCTTCATTTTTTGGGAGTTTAAGCATTTTTACTTCCCTTATAAGCACTGCTTAAAAGAGTAATTTTGCGCAGCAAAGCATTATAAGCCATTAAAGAGGGAATTGCCACCAAAAGTCCTAAAGCTGTGGCTTTTAACGCTAAAGATAAGCCTATAACTATGGATTTTACATCGATATCCCCTACCACGCCCATTTCGTAAAAGGTCATCATAATGCCAATAACCGTGCCCAAAAGCCCTATATATGGGGCGTTAGAATAAATAATATAAAGGGTGGTTAAATTCTCACTGATTGCATTGTCAAATTGCTCTTGATTTTTATAAGCCTTAAAATCAAGCTTTCTAAAAAATAAAATTCTTTCAACCACACACCAAAACGCCACAAAAGCCATAATTCCAAGTATTGAAAAGATGATAAAATCGACATAATTTTTCAAAAATTCCACAAAGCACACTCCAAATTGATTTTTATTATTATAAACTATATAATTTAATATTAATATTAATTATCAAAATTTTAAAACAAAATTTGACAAATCGCACCGCTTTCTTTGGTTAATTTGTATAAATTTTTGCTACAATTTCGCAATGAAACATTTAATCTTATTAAAAACCAATCAAAATATCCGTATCTTAGCCATAGCTCAGTTTATCGTCTATTTTGGTGCTTTATTTTCACAAATAGGCGTTTTTACCCTCTTAGTTCAGCTCAATGCCCCTACTTGGGTAACCGCCACTAGTGCGATGTTAGCTTTTTTACCCGGTGTGCTTTTTGCGCCTTTAAATGGCGTTATCGTGGAGAAAAATAAGCCTAAAAATTTACTCATCGGCACGATTAGCATAGAATTAATTTCCGTTTTTTTACTCATTTTTGTAACAAGCTTAAATGATCTTTGGCTTTTGTTTATCCTCATCTTTTCGCGTCTTTGTGTGGCTATGATTTATGGACAAGCTGAAATGAGTCTTATGGCAAAGCTCTTAAATCAAGAGGATTTAAAACTCGCTAATGAAATTTACAGCATTAACTGGTCAGTTTCTTATACGCTTGGTATGGCAAGTGCTGGCTTTTTTATCCATTTTTTCGGGGTTAAAGCTGCCTTTTTATTTGACACTTTTTTATTGCTTATAGGCATACTCATTTTACTCAAACTTTCTCTACCAAATTTCGTCCAAAAAGTCGAAGGGCATTTTTTTGCTATGATAAAGGAAGGTTTTTACTATGTTTTGAAAAATAAAATTGTCCTACACCTCATCATACTGCACGCTTTTATAGGATTTACAGCTTATGAGATCTTAGTTACACTTTTAGCACAGCACGAATATAAAGAAATCCTATCCGCTGGGCTTGTTATGGGCTTTTTAAACACCGTTCGTGCCCTTTCTTTAATCATAGGACCTTTTATTTTAAGTCGCTTTTTAAAAGATAGTGTCATAAGCTTTCTATATGTAGGACAAGGACTTGGAATTTTACTTTGGGCTTTCACGCAATTTAATTTTTATATTAGTTTCATAGGGCTTATTGGGGCTGGGTTTTTCACAACCTCGCTTTGGTCTTATACTTACACAAGCATACAAAAACACTGCGATGAGAAATTTTACGGACGCGTTTTAGCTTATACAGATATGGTTTTTTTAGCGTTTTCTGCCTTCATCTCGCAATTTATGGGCTTTTTATTTGAAGCTAAAATGAGTCTAATGAATATCACAGCCCTACTTGGTATAATTTTCATCTTGGCAGGACTTTACTGGCATCTTTTTTACAAAAAATATCTTTGCTAATTTTTTTGCGGCAGGGTTTTATTTGCCATTTGATAAATAAAGGCAAAAACCTCCGCCACAGCTTTATACATATTAGGCGGAATTTCATCACCCAAATCAAGTTTGCTTAAAATTTCTATCAAATCCTCATCTTCTTTAATCGGCACACCGTGTTCTTTAGCTAAAGATATAATCTTCGCCGCACTTTCACCCTTACCACTTGCTAAGACCTTAGGGGCGGATTCTTTTTTTTCCCTTTGATAGCCAAGCGCTACGGCTTTTTTAATAGATCTTTTAATCTTACTCATACCTTTTTATCCATACCCATTTGCAAGTCATAATTTCTCAAATCTCTAGGATCAAAATGAGAACGGATAATGTCCCCCACAAAGAAATTTGAGCTTAAAAGCCCAGCTTTATTGATATTTCGTTTAAGCTCGTGAGCATTTTCATAAATCGTTTTTCTAAATTCTTTATTTTCCGCCATTATATTAATGTCAATATACTTTTCATTATTTAAAGAAACAAGAATTTCTAAATCGCCCAACTTTGCGAATTCAAGCTTGATTTGTGCGAAAAATTTATCCTTTTTTCCGCGTCTAAAAATGATCTTAGATTCATTTAAATCCTCCCACGAAAAAGGCAAATAGGTATTAATAGAGTCATTTGCTAAAGATATTAGCTGATTCATCTCAATTTGTGCTAAAAGGCGGTTTGCTTGATTATAAATGGCGTCATTATTTTCAGCTTTAGCTTGACTTGCCACTTGAAGTAGGGTTGATTTAATGTCATTTTGAATTTCATAACTCACATCTTGCACATTTTTAAGCCTGATATTTTGCAAGTCTTTAACCGCACCTATTAATTTATTTTCCAAGCCTTTAAGCTCGTTTAGATTAAGCTTTGCATTTTGTGCTAAGGGGTCAAGCTGCTTTAAATTTTCATTAATTTTTCTATTAAGAGTTGTAATATCCTTACTCAAGTTTTCAAGCCCCTCTAAATTCTGTCCTTGCGGGGCTTTAAAGGCTAGATTTTTAAACACCTCTTTAGTAAATTCTTGCTGTTTGAAAATGCTTTCTTGAGCTTTATTTTGCGGAATTTGAACTCTATCCTCTTGTTTAACCGCACCTTTTAAAGCCTCTTTTGGATACTCTCTTACCTGCTCTTTTACTATCTCTTTTGCCTGATGTTTTTGCTCCTTAGGCTCTTCTTTAATGTCAGCTTGTTTTTTAACGACTTCTTTATCTAAATTTTCTGCGTTTTTTTCCGTGTCTTTTTCTAAATTTTCCCCCACATTTTTCTCTGCATTTTTCTCTGCATTTTCTAGCTTTTCATCTTTGCTAAAATTTTCTTTTTGCACCTCTTCTTTTTCAAATTCTCTCTCAATTTCCTCTTCATTTTCGATTTTTTCGTTTTCGCTTTCGTTTTCGTTTTTAAATTCCTCTTTGCGATCTTTTATTTGTTCTTCTGGCTCATCTTGCGTTTTTAATTCCCCTTTTGTTTTCAAAGACTCATCTTGCGTTTTTAATTCCCCTTTTGTTTTCAAAGATTCATCTTGATTTTCTAATAATTCTTTTAATAAATCTTCATTTTCTATCTTAACGCCACTTTCTGCTTTTTGAATGATTTTATCCAAATGATTTTGTAATTTTTCAAAGCTTTGCATAGCCTGCTTTAAAAGGACAGGGTCTTTAACGAGTAAATTTTCAGGCTTAGATAAAATTTTTATAAAATCATCTTTAATCTTGGCTAATTCCTTTGCAAAATTTTGTGCTAAAGAGCCTATTTTACTTTCTGCAAGTTGGGGATTTTTATTAATATATTTTTTAAAATTGTCTAATTTTTGAGAAAGCTCAAGCAAGGGCTTAAAAGTGCTATGACTCACAATGTTTTTATTTTCATTTTTATTTTGAATTATAATGCTAGCTAACTCCTTAAAAGAGTCTTTAGCACTCAAGCTCTTATCCGCTAAAGTGGCTATTTGTGTGGCTATTTTCTCGCTGCTTAAAGACTTTATAGCATTGATGAGCTTATAAAAACTTTTTGGCAAAAGCTCTTCATTTAAAGCATTTTTAAGTTTAGCTTCAAAAAAAACACCCGAATTTTTAAGAAGAGGGGCAAGGTCTTTAGCCTTTATTTCGCTTGCTGGCTTTAAAAGTATTTCTATCTTATTAAGCAAGGGTACAAAATTCTCATTTTTACTAAGCTCTTTACTTAAAAGCTTAAGTTCATTGACAAAATTAGGTGCGAAATTAAGCAAATTTGCCTGTTTTAAAATGGGCGAATTTGGATTTTTATGAGTGCTAATTTGATTTAATAATTTATTGACAATTTCTTGTAATTTTTGATTAAGCTCATTTTGTGCGAATTTTTGCAAAGCCTCATTGGGAGGAGGCATTTGCTTACTAAGTCCTAATTTCTGCCTTAAATTTTGCGTTAAAAGCTCGTTTGGACTTAATTTTTCTTTATCTAATTTTAAATCGTTTTTTAAATCCGTTCTTTGCGTAGCAACTTGTGAGTTTAGCTTAGTATTAATCATTAAAAATCACCGCGTTGCCAAGATTTTTCTTAAATTTCTTATTTAAAATATTAGGCTTATTAATGGCAAAAAGGATTAATGCCCCAAGCAAGATAACATAAAACCACACAAAGCCCCTAAAACCATAATGCTCCATCAAAACCCCCAAAATAAGAGGAGCAAGCAAAGAGCCTAGAGAATAACAAAAAAGCACCCCTCTACCAAGCTCCACCGCCCTACCCTTATCTTGTAGCATATCATTAGCCCTTGCTAAAGCCAAAGCATAAAGACAAAAAATTCCCATACCTAAAAAAATGGCAAGGACATATTGCAAATAAAGATGTGGTGTGAAAAAAGCATAGCAAAGCATAGTCGCAAAACCTATACTAGCACAAAAAATAATGGCTATTTTACGCCCCATTTTATCGCTTATCGTGCCGATAAACATTTGTGCGATAAATCCTCCCATAATCGCACAAAACATAAAATAAGAAACGACCTTAGCATCATAATTTTGTAAGAGTATAAACAAAGACGCCATAGAAAAAAAACCATTAATCAAAAGTCCCGCAACAAAACTTGTCATAATCGCCAAAGGAGCAATGTCAAAAACCTTAGGGATAGAAACCTCACTCGCCTTTGGCAAAAGCGGCTCTTTAATTTTAATTAAATTGAGTGGCAAAGAAGAAAATAAAATCAAAGCCGCCGAAACAATGAAAACATTGTGAGGACTTAAATCAAAAGCGATGATTAAAATCCCCACTCCAAAAGAAAGATAAAAAACAAGCTCATAAAAGGCTAAAATACGCGACCTAACGGCATTTTTAGCCTTTTCATTTAGCCAAGATTCTATAATCATTAGCAAACTATAATAACAAATTCCTATCAAAAAGCGTAAAAAAGCCCAAAATATCAAATTTTCACTCAAGCTATGCAGCATCGCAGAGATGCCAAAAATAGCCCCAAAAAGCCCAAAAGAGCGTATGTGTCCTATGCGTGAAATGATTTTTTGCGAAAAAATCGTCCCACACATCGCCCCTATAAAAAAGCAAGCACTCACAACGCCCACAGCAAAGGAGCTTACACCATTATGCTTTAAAATAACGCCTATGGAGCTTATAATTAAAGCATTTCCGGCAAATAAAAAACCCATACCGAAAAAAAGGGCTGTCATTGATTTAATAATTCTTTTTGCACTACTCATTTTTCACACACAACATATACGCAAAAATTCCCACCAAAAAGGCAGAAATTCCGCCCAAATATCCAGCTATAAAAAGTAAATTTTGCCTTTGTAAAAACAAAAATCCACCCACCAAAATCCCATAAGCTAAAAGCTTAAATAAAGAAAAAAACAAAGAAAAATTTTTAAATTTATCTTTAAATTTTATCACTAAATCGTCATTGTAGTGTTTAAAATTTATAATTTTGGAATTTTTTGGAATTTTTTTAATAAAAAGTGCCAAAGGCTTAGGTTCGTAATTGAATTTAGAGCTTTTAATTAAAATGTTTTTCTTATAATGCAAATAAGAGCTTAAAATCACAAGTAAAGTGCTAAAAAAAGCCACTTCATAACTTAAAATCAAAGCCCAACTTAAGCCCTTAAAAGCAAAAAAAGCACACAAAAAAAGCACATTAACAATGCAAAGGACGCAAAAAAGAGCCTTTTTTTGAGTCATTATCACTCTTTTTTAAGGCTTTCTTGTATCAAAGCATCGCGTTTTTCAAATTCCTCATAACTTTTCATTTGTGCCTTATAAGCCTTATAGACATTTAAAATCGCCGCCGCAACGCCTATAAAAACACCCACCCAAAACAGCCAAGGCGTGATATTTTTAAGCAAAAAACCAAGCCCAACGCCCAGAAAAACAGCTACAACCATAGAAATGCCAAGACTCAATCCATCGGCTGCCTCTAAACCTTTGCGAATAAAAACTTTTCTCATAAGGCTTTAAAACTCTTTCTAGCGGCTTCTAGAGTTTTTACCATCATCTTCTCATTCATTTTATCGCAAATAAAACCTGTTTCAAATTGAGAGGGAGCTAAATAAATTCCTTGTTTTAGCATATTTTGATGAAATTTTGCAAAAAGTTTCAAATTTGATTTTAAAGCGTCTTGATAATTTCGAACAGGATCTTCTGTAAAAAAATAGCCAAACATCGATCCCACAAAAGTCGCATTAAAAGGCACTCCTTTTTCTTTAGCTAGCTCACTTAAGCCTTGCGTTAAAATTTTAGCAAGTCTTGCGAGTTTTTTATAAAGCTCTTTGTCCTTTTTCGCTTTTGAAATGCTTGCTATTCCTGCTGCCATAGCTAGAGGATTACCACTTAAAGTTCCTGCTTGATACACGCCTCCTAAAGGGCTTAAAATGTCCATTATTTCAGCCCTTGCAGCAAAAGCCGCCGCAGGTAAGCCCCCACCCATAACCTTACCAAAGGTTACAATGTCCGCTTTAATTTTATTGACCCCAAAAGAGCCTAAAAACGAAGCTCTAAAGCCACTCATTACCTCATCAAAAATCAACAAAGTGCCATTTTGCCTACAAAGCCTAGCAAGTTCTTCTAAAAATTCCTGCTCCCCTAAAACAAGTCCCATATTACCAGCAATAGGCTCGATAATCACACAAGAAATTTCCTCTTTATGCTTTTTGAAAAGCTCCCTAACGCTTTCTATATCATTATATCTTGCGACTAAAGTTTGCTTGGCGACTTCATTTAAAACGCCCAAAGAACTAGGAGCATTAAAAGTCGCCGCCCCACTTCCAGCACTCACGAGTAAAGAATCGCTATGTCCGTGATAACACCCCTCAAATTTAAGGATTTTCTCCCTTTTTGTAAAGCCTCTTGCTAGGCGAATCGCACTCATAGTCGCTTCTGTGCCGCTATTTACAAAGCGAATTTTGTCCAAATGCGGAAAATTTTCAAGCACAAGTTTAGCCAAAACACTCTCACTCAAAGTCGGTGCTCCAAAGCTTGTGCCTTTTTTTAAAGCCTTTTTGCAAGCCTTAACGATGTCCTTATCACAATGCCCAAAAAGCAGAGGTCCCCAGCTTTGCACGAAGTCTATATAACGCTTACCCTCAATGTCTTTGATATAAGCACCCTCACCCTCCGCGATAAAACAAGGCTCACCCCCCACACTAGCAAAAGCCCTCACAGGTGAATTCACCCCACCAGCTATCACTTTAAAAGCCTCTTTAAATGCCGCTTTATTTGTCATTATTTCTCCTTGCTAACTTGTTTGATATAATTATATAAAGTTATTATCTCATCATTAGTTAATGAGTAAGTTGGCATTATGGACTTAACATCTTGCTCCTTAGTCAAAGCCTCCTTAAAACGCTCAAAGCTTAAATTTTGAATATTTGGAATTTCATAAGCCTTTTTTTTATCTTTATGCGTGTAATAGCCCAAAATTTGCCCACTTCCATCGGCTCCGTGGCATTTTTTACAGCTAATGCCTCTTGGATTTTCATAAAGCATTTTTGCATATTCTTTTGGGGTGATAAAATCCGCACAAAAACCTAAATTTAAGCTCAAAAAAACAAATAAAATACCCCTCATACTTCCCTCATCTTCGCAGGAACACCCACATAAATGCCTTGTTTTAGAGCATTTTTAGCTAAAAGTGCGCCTCCACCTAAAACACTCCCCTCACACAAGCTTAAATTCGGCAAAATGGCAGAATTGATCCCCATAAAGCAAAGCTTTCCTACCTTGACATTTCCAGCACACTTCGCCCCCACGCTAATATGAGAAAAATCTCCTATCTCACACTCGTGCTCAATCACACAAGCCGTATTTAAAATTACGCCTTTTCCTATGTTAGCCTTAGCATTAATCACAACTTTTGGCATAATCAAAACCCCGCTTTTTGCTATTTTAGCACTAGGGCTAATAATGGCACTTTTATGGATTAAATTCACTATATTAAAGCCGTATTGTTCGACTTTTTGACTAATTTTTGCACGAATTTCATTAGTGCCTATACTAATAAAAATATCAAATTTCTCAAGCTCTTTACTAAATGCCAAGCCTTTATAATCGTCCAAAAATATTACTTCCTCATAGCCCATATTAAAAGCGACATCCGCGCACACAAGCCCGTGTCCGCCTGCTCCATAAATGTAAATTTTCTTAGTTCTTTCCATTAAATTTCTCCGTTGTGGCTTGTCCTTCTTTATTAATCCCGCTTCGTTTTAGCACCTTAAAGGCAGTTAAAAAAAGAATTTTTAAATCCAAAAAAAAGGAGATATTTTCCACATAATACACATCAAGTTCGAATTTTTTCTCCCAAGAGATATTATTACGCCCATTGACCTGTGCCCAGCCTGTAATGCCCGGTCTTACCCTATGTCTTAATTTTTGCCTTGCATTATAAAGACTTAAATACTCCATTAATAAAGGTCTAGGTCCTACAAAACTCATATCCCCTTTTAGCACATTAAAAAGTTGTAAAAGCTCATCTAAACTAAGGCTTCTTACAAGCTTACCAAAGGACTTTAAGCGTAATTCATCGGGTAAAAGCTCACCCCTTTCATCTCTTTCATCACTCATCGTTTTAAATTTATAAATCACAAAGGGCTTTTCATCTTTTCCCGGTCTAAGCTGCGTGAAAATCACGCTTTTTTGTGTGATTTTAAGAAGTAAAGCTGTCAGTAAAATAAGAGGAGAAAAAAGTATCAAAAGCACTAAGGCTAAACTAAAATCAAACGCCCTTTTTATCACATTTTCATACATTTTTTACACTTTCATCATAAAGTTTTAGATACTTCCTAGCTATCTCATTTTCATCGTATTTTAAGGCTTCTTTGGCGGCATTTTGTGCTAAATTCGCTCTTAATTTTTCATCATCTAAAAGTAGGCTAATTTTTTCGCTTAAATCTATCGCATCGCCTGTTTTTGCCCAAAGCCCATCATAAGCGTTAGAAACAGCCTCCACGCACCCCTCGCAATCACTCACCACACAAGCCTTAGCACAAGCCTTAGCCTCCATAATAGTAACAGGAAAGCCCTCCTTATAACTTGGCAAAACAAACACATCGCAAAGCCTTATTAAATCAACCACATCACTCCTAGCACCCAAGTAAAACACCGCTTTATTTTTAAGAAATTCCATACTCGCACAAGAGATATTATCATCACGCCCTCCCACAAAGATAAAATTCGCTCTTTCTTTTAAAAGTTCTGCCGCTTCGTAAAATTCTCTCACGCCCTTATGCCACAAAGCTCTAGCTACCATTAAAACTAGAGGTTTATCAGGCATTTTGTGCGTGTTTAAAAAGGTGTGTTTTTGCTCTTTTGAGATAGGCAAGGGAAAGAATTTTTTAAGATTAATGCCAACAGACTTAATCACGCAAATTTTTTCCTCTTTTAAACCTAAATCTCTCATAAATTTAGCATTGCTTTCATTAACAAAGATAAATTTGCTCGCAATTTTAAAGGCTAGTTTATAAAGAAAATTAATATTTAAACGCACTAAAGCACTCTTAAAACTCGTATCGATATAAAAAGAGCCAAGTCCCTCAACAAGTGCGAATTTATAGGGGATTTTAGCAAAATGTGCGGCGAAAATTCCAAAGGTATTACTTTTATGCGCACTTGTTTGCAAGAGATCTAGCTTTAAGCCTTGAAGCACTTTTTTAAGGTGTAAGAAATTTTTTATCACCACGAAAGGATTAAGGCTTGAGCGTTTTAAATCATAAAAGATAATGGGACATTCAAGCTCTTCAAGCCTCTTAGCATACTCATCATTTGGCACCAAGATAAACACCTCATCACCCCTAGCCTTTAAAGCCTTGATAATAGGTGCTCTAAAATGATACACGCTAGCACCCGCGTGGCTTAAAAATCCTACTCTCATAATTTTAATTTATACACCTTTGCTTCTTTACTATCAACGATTAATTCATACAAACTCTCATCATACTTACCAAAGAAAAACATTTGCACGAAAGCACTCTCATACATCGCCTTATCCATTAGGATAAATTGCACATTAGGGATATTAGCGTCTTTGATGTGAAAGAGATAATATTTAGCATTTTTATCAATCTCTACGACACTATAATATTTTTGCTGCACCGAAGTAAATTCAACCAAAGAATTAATCGCATAATTCTTGCCATTTAGCTCAAAGCTTCTAAAATCACTATGAAGGAGCATATTATTACTTAAGACGAGTTTGCCGTCCTCATTTCCCAAATAATACGCCACACTATAAACAAAGGGATTTTCAAGCTCACCCGTTTCTAAACTCATATAAGAAAAACTTGCCACCGTGCCAAAAATCGCCGCCATACGAGAAGGCATATAGATGTAAATATCTCTAGTTTTAGGCGTTTGAATAGTAAAATCCTCCTTAGAAAGTGCCGCTAAAAATAAATTTACATTATTAAAATTATAATCCTTCATCATTGCTTCTAAAAGGTCATTATAAGGCGTTTTAAAACTCTTTTCTGTGTATTCTACGCTAAGTCTTGCCATATTTGCCGCTGCGCGTGGATTTTGACTTAAAACAAAAGAAGGGAAAAAATTATCCTTACCCAAATGCTTACCCCCATCAGCTAAGGTTTTCACATCGCTATAATAACGAATAGGATAGCCATAATCCCACCAAGCCACAATATAATCTTCCCTAGAAACATTAGCTTTAAGATTATCTAAAATACTCGCTTCATTGTAATTAAAAACGGTGTGCGCTCTATAATTATAAATATGACTTAAATTCGCCCACAAAGAAAAAAGCAAAACCCCCACAATATAAAAGCTACACACAAAGCGAATATCCTTTTTTCTCCATAAAAGCTCAAAAATTAAAGGCGTAAAAAGAGCTAAAACAAGCAAAGAAAAAAGCAAAGTATCTTCTACAAAAAAGCTCACAAAGCTCTTTTGAAATTCCACTCCCATACTCTCATAAATAGCACTTTGACTAAAATAAAAATAAGCCCCCAAAACAAGCACAAAAAGCGGAAAGATTCCATAAAAAAATATTCTTAATTTTCTAGTCTCTTGTAAAGGACGCATTTTTTGGATTAAGCTTAAAAGTTGAACGCTTAAAAAGCCAAAGCCAAGTGCCATAATAGGCACAGCATAAATAGTAAATCTAAGTCCTCCTCTAAGTGCTAAAAAACCGAGCAAAAGCATAGGTAGGGTTAAAAGCATTATTTTATGCTTTTTTAAAAGCCATAAAAAGCCAAAAAGAGAAAGTAAAAACACAAGCTCACTTCCGCTAATTCTTTGCATAAAAGTGCTTAAATCGATACTTTCAACCTCTTGTATGGTTAAATTTACATTAAAATACGCAAAACCACGCGCTAAACTTGCACTCTCATCACTTCTTAAAAGATAGAATTTAAGCTGATACAAAATAGGGTCTATCCCCCCACTTAAAACTAAAAAGACTAAAACTCCTAAGGCTAAAAGTGCGATAAATTTAAAATTAAAAAGCGAATTTTTAAGCATAAAAAAGGCAAAAAACAAGACAACAATAGCACTTTGATAAAACCAAGCAATATTTGAAAGGGTAATGGCACACAAAAGCGCTGCCATATAAAAAGACCTTTCTTTTCTATGATAAATCAAAACATAAAGGGTAAAAAGTGCGATAAAAGCGACATTTAGAGTATAGCTTGAGGGATACCACCAAAGATAAAGTCCCATAAAAAACGGCAAGGCAAGTAAAGAAAAATCATCTTTTCTTAAAACAAGCCTGATGAAAAAATATAAAATAAACATAGGAAGCACAATGGCTAACATATCTGTATCATAATATCCTGCCATAGTGCGGTTATAATAACTTTTTGCAATGCTTGCTAAAAACGCCGCAAAAAGTCCCATTAAAGGGCGTTTAAGCTCATTAGCAATTAAAATAAGCGGCACAACTATAAGCGAAGAAAAAAACACACTCATATATAAAATAATGCTTTCAAAGCTAAAAGGCGTGATTTTATAAAGCACATAAGTCAAAATAGAAAGAGAGGAATTAATAAAGCTTAAATCATTTTCTTGATGAAAGCCCGCTATCTTATCTCTAGCACCCTCTGCGAAAGTGTAGCCGTCATTTGAGCTTATCATAAGCTGATTATTAAAAAAATATTCGTTAAAATCACTCGCCCAATAAATCCAATAAAAGCGACATAAAACACTAAAACCAAAAGCTAGTAAGATAAAAAATACTAGCCTCAAATTTGCATTTTTCACAGCCTCATTTTTCATTTTGTCCCCATTAAGTATTTTAAAGCCACTCTTGCGATTTTGACCTTATCAAATTCTAAAGCTCTCATTTTAGCCTTTTTTTTATAAGCCGCTCTTAATGTGTCATTTTCTAGCATCGTTTTTAAGCCTTGCAACATAGAATTTTCACTACCCACCTCGACCAAAAGTCCAAATTCATCACGACCAAAAAGCTCTAAAGCCCCACTTTGATGCTCGGTACAAACCACAGCACAGCCACAAGCTAAAGCTTCAATTAATACATTAGAAAAACCCTCAAATACGGAAGCAAAAGCGAAAAATTCACATTTTGCCATATATTTGTAAGGATTATTATCAAAACCTAAAAGCAAAACCCTATCTTCTAAACCAAGCTTTAAAATAAGGCTTTCAAGCTCCTCCCTTAAAACGCCCTCACCCAAAATCACAAGTTTTAAATTTGTCTTAAGTTTAGAAAAGGCACGGATTAAAAGAGTGTGATTTTTCCCCTTATCAAGTCTCCCCACGCTTAAGATAAAGGGCTCTTTTAAAGCAATTTCTTCTTTTGCTTTTAACTCAATAGCCTCTAAATCCACAGCATTATAAAGCAATTCGCATTTTTCCAAAGCTATGTTAAAATGACTAACTAAATCCTCCCTATTTCCCTTAGAATTGGGTAAAATCAAATCCGCCTTAGGATATAAAAGTCTTATCAAAAACTTATTTGCAAAAGAATTAAAGTTATTTTTCGCATACATTACGCTAGGTGTCGTGCATTCATTGATAATTAAACGCGTTTTAGAGCCAAATAAACGCGCCATTAAAGCGATATAATTAGGACGATTTAAAAAAACAAATTCCGTATCTATACCTAAATTTTTACAAAGTTTTTTATATTTTAAAGCTAAAAAGGGCAGTTTAAGAAATTTCATCAAAGGATTTTCACTTGGACTTGAATTTTCTAAAAAATGAATTTGAACATTTTCAAGCTCGTAAGAAATTTTCTTATTCATTAAAATAATATGCACATCAAAATGTAGTTTTAAAAGCGGAGTCAAAGTCGCCACAACCCTTTCAGCCCCGCCACTACCTAAGGAATAGATAAAAATCGCTAATTTTTGCATAAAGCCACCCTTAATTTTGATAAATTCGCCACCACACTACTTGGCACTATGCTTAAAAATAATAAAATCAAAGCGGGGGCGTTAAACTTAATTCTTAAGCTTTTCAATAAACACGCATACATTTTTTGATACTCATTTGCAAATTTCGCATAATACGCCGCCATTTTGTAATAATTCGCACATACAGCCCTATAATCCTCGTCATTTTTAAGTTCATTTTCTAAAATTTTTGCAAGTTCTAAATAACCCAAATACACCCTAAAAGCGTGTTTTTGCGCTCCTAAGGTAACGCTATCTTCTCGCTTAATGCGATAAATGCGTAAAGCCTTATGGATATAAAAGCTCTTTTCATCATACAAATGCACCCAAAGCGTAGCCTCATTACCATAAAATTCCTCATTAAAACGCTGATTTTTAAGCAAAGATTTTTTAAAAATGCTTAAAAATTCGCCGTGGAATTTTTGCATTAAAAATTCTTTCTTACTTACCTCACAATCTTCATTTAAGCCTTTGCCGCTAAACTCCTCACTCAAAATCCCATCTTTTTCTATCACGCAATTGCCAAAAATATGTGAATAACCCTCATTTGCTTTTTGCATTAAAAGACTAAGCGTTCCCTCAAGCATTTCATCATCATCATCTAAAAAGCCTATAAATTCGCCACTTGCATAATCAAGTCCATTATTTTTATTCCCATTAGGACCTTGTTTGTAGCGAGTGTTTAGCACATATTTAATGCGACTATCCTCTTTTTGTAAATCCTCCACAAGCTCTTTTGTGCCGTCATTTGAATGATCATCGCTAATGATGATTTCATACTCTTTAAAATCCTGCCTTAAAACGCTTTCAACTGCCTTTTTTAAAAGTTCTGCCCTATTATAAGTGGCGATGATGATAGAAAGTTTCATACAAGCTCCCTAATTAAATCAAGCCATTGTTTTTTGATATGAGAAAGCTCATAATCTTTTTGCCTTTTTCTTGCATTTTCCACCAAATTTTTTCTCAACTCCTCATCGCTTAAAACTCTCTCAAGTGCTAAAGCAAGGGCTTTTTCATCATTTTGTGGGACAATTAACCCATCTTTTTCATTAGCTATTAAGTCCTTAACGCCATTATAATACGCACTTGAAATCCTACACACATCAAAATATAAAGCCTCAATCAAAACGGTCGGTAAGCCCTCAACAAAAGAACAAAGGCAAAGCACCTTAGCCCTTTCATAAAGCCCAGCCATATCCTCCACTTTGCCTAAAAACTCTACCCTAGCCCTTAAATTTCTAGCCTCATTTTCTAAATTCTTTCTTAACTCCCCATCGCCTACTATACAAAAGCGGTATTGCGTAAGTAAATCAGCCCTTAAAGTCGCCACCGCCTTAATAAACATCGAAGCATTTTTATTTCTATCCAAACGCCCCACAAAAAGCACCAAATTTTCCTTTTGAAAATGCGTTTTGACATTGAAAGAAAAATGGCAAGGATTATTTAAAATCACGACTTTTTTCACAAATTTTTCATAAAAAGCCTTATCACTTGAGCCAAGCACACTTAAAAGCTGTGCGTAAGGGTAAGTAAGTCTTCTTAAAATTCTCCAAAATTTAGACTTTAAATAAGCCTCATTGCTATGCTCACAAATCACCAAAGGCGTTTTAAGCCCTATTTTAGCGACTATACAGGCTATATTTGTCGTGTCTAAAAAGGAGATAAAAATATCGCTTTGATTTTCTCTTAATGCCTTTCTTAAAGCAACAATTTTCTTAATACGACTTGCGATTTTATGGTAAAGATTATGAAAGCTAAACTGCGGAAGAGTTTTAACAAGCACTTCTTTTTCAAGCTTATAAAAAGAGTCTTCAGCGTGAAATTTGATAATTTTTACCTCGTGTTCTTTACAAAGGGCATTAGCTAGGGTTACCAAAACCCTCTCCGCTCCACCAGAATTAAGAGTGGCTATAATGAAAGTGATTTTCATACGCCCTGCTCCAAACTTATTGTGCCATTTTGCACTCTATAAATTTTATCGCAATTTTTAATTGTAGAAAGGCGGTGTGCGATGATGATGAGAGTTTTATCCTGTGAAATTTTATAAATTTCGTCCATAATCTTTGCCTCGCTTTCATTATCAAGTGCCGAAGTAGCTTCATCTAAAATAAGAATTTCAGGCTTAGTGTAAAGCGCTCTTGCTATGGCTATTCTTTGTCTTTGCCCTCCACTTAAATGACTTCCGCCATCGCCTACCTTAGTATAAACGCCCTCCTTTAAGCTTTTAATAAAATCCTCCAAATTTGCTTGCCTTAAGACCTCTTTAAGTAAATTTTCATCGATCTCATCGCCAAAGCTGATGTTTTTAGCTATGCTATCATTAAAAAGATAAATTTGCTGAGGGATATAGCCTATTTTCTTGCGATAACTTTTGATATTTTTCTCACAAAGCAAGATATCATCGACATAAATTTGCCCCTCCACAGGCTTTAAAAGTGAGCTTAAAATATCCACAAAAGTGCTTTTTCCACTCCCACTTTCGCCTACAAAGGCTATTTTCTCGCCTTTTTTAAGGGTAAAGCAAATATTTTCAAAAAGCATAGGTTTATTTTCATAATGAAAACTAAGCTTTTCAAGGCGTAATTCCTTAGTGAATTTTAAGCTCTCTTCGCCATTTTGCTCTTCTTTTTCTTGTAAAATGTCAAAAAGTATATCCAAAGAGGAACGATAATAAATTAAATCGTGATAAGAGCTTATGATGCGATTTGCACTTGGCATTAAGCGGTAAAGCGCCAAAACAAAAATGGAAATAGTCGCCAAAATATTTGAAATATCACTTTCATATTTAAAAACTAAAAACACCACGATCAAAACAAGCACACAAAAGCCTACAGCCTCAAGATAAATTCTAGGTAGGGCGTTAATGCTTTCATTTGTGATATTTGCCTTAGAAAAAGCCTCACTTTGCTCTTTAAAAAGCCTTGCTATACTTTCTTCTTTTGTTTTGAGCTTTATGAATTTAAAATTATTTAAATTTGTATTTAAAGTTTCAAAAAAACTCTTCATCGCTTTTTCTCTTTTAACGCCAGCTTTTTTAATGATAGGACTTAAAATTTTGACTAAAATAAGGGCATTAACAAACATAAAAAGACTTAAAAAAATTGTAATTTTATAATCAATAAAAAGCATTAAAGTATAAAGCAAAAGCACTACAAAAATTTCGCTCATCATTAATAAAAATGAGGAAAGCATAGTGGTGAGATTAAAAACCTCTCCTGTGGTCGCCTTTAAAATGGCGGATTGATTTTTTTGGGTAAATTTTTCATAAGGAAGGCGTAAAAATTTAGCAAAAATTTTAAAAGAAAGTGCGTGATAACGCCCCTTAGAAAAGCGTGCTAAAAGATGAAAATAAAGGGCATTTAGCACGGCTCTTAAAAGATAAAAAGCGACCATTATAAGCCCTAGATAAACGATGATTTCAAAGGCTTTTAAATTTAAACTCTGCTTAATATTTAGCAAAATTTCATTACTTTCAAAATAAGAAAAATTGCTCGCCAAAGTGATAAAAGGCATTATCAAAGATATGGCAAAAGTTTCTATAAAAGAAATGAGTATAGAAAAGGCTAATAAGGAGAATAAAAAGCGTTTATCCTCCCTAGAAAGTATGAAAAAAAGCTTATTTAACACTGCTTTTCCCACTCATACGAAGACTTGCAAATCAATTTTAAATCATCATATTTGGGCTTCCACGAAGTGAGTTTGCGAATTTTTTCTGCGTTTGAGATTAAAACGGACGGATCTCCCGCCCTTCTAGGTGCTAACTCGACCTTAAAATCCACTCCACTTACTTCTTTCATCGCTTCGATGACTTCTTTAACTGAAAAGCCGTGTCCATAACCCACATTAAAAACATTACTTTCATTGTTGTCTAAGTATTCAAGAGCTGCTAAATGCGCACTTGAAATATCATCAATGTGGATAAAATCTCTAATGCAAGTGCCATCCTTAGTCTCATAA
Organism: Campylobacter upsaliensis; assembly: GCF_900637395.1. NCBI lineage: Bacteria > Pseudomonadati > Campylobacterota > Epsilonproteobacteria > Campylobacterales > Campylobacteraceae > Campylobacter > Campylobacter upsaliensis. The sequence goes on from NZ_LR134372.1 coordinate 1,161,456, forward strand.
TCATCGCCGAAAATGTAAAGCTTCTCTCTTTTTCCAGCAGCCACTTCCGCCGCCACTTTAATTAGCAAAGTTGCCTTAGGATAGCGTTGCCCTAGTTTAAAATCCATACAAGCACCAGCAACATTAAAATAACGCAAAATGCAGTGTTTAAATTGAGGATTTGCCCTACTTGCATCGCGTAAAACTTCCTCGCTCATCAATTTTGACCTACCATAAGGATTGATAGGCTCAAGAGGACTTGTTTCGCTTACCACAGGACTTTTAGGCTCTCCATAAGTCGCAGCCGTAGAAGAAAAGATAAATTTATTGACATTATTTTCTAAGCAAGTTTGGATTAAATTTGAAGTATTAGCCGTGTTATTCATATAATATTTTAAAGGATCTTGCATGCTCTCAAAGACCTCAATACTCGCTGCAAAATGTACCACGGCGTCAAATTTTTCTCTCCTAAATAAGTCCTTAACGCCCTTAAAATCACTCAAATCTTGCTCAAAAAAGCTAAAATCCCTTATCGTTTTTAAATCCTCAAGAGCGATTTTAGAACCCTTGCTAAGATTATCTAGCACACAAATTTCGTGCTTAGTATTTAAAAATTGTCTAAGCGTATGAGAGCCGATGTAGCCAGCACCGCCTGTGATTAAAATTTTCATTATTTTCCTTTATTATTAAACTTTATAGCATTTTATAATAATTCTTTAAATGCTTAATTTCAAAAACTCCTCCTCACAAGCTTTTATAAAATATGGCACATAAGAGCGATTTGCCTTTTTTTCCTTTAAATATTCTGCCATCAAATTTAAATAAAGCCCATAATCCTCCTCTGCCAAATTCCCCTTAATCAGCTCATATTTCAAAAAAAGCATATAGGTGTTTAAAACATCACTTTCGCAGTATTCGTGAATTTTTTCCATTTGATTTTGATAATAAAGGCTCATCACCTCAGCCCCACTTACATCATATTTCCCCGGCAATCCAGCCATAGCACAAACGCTATCAAGCCTAAGGCGTCCCCCTAAACTCTCAAGCAAATCGCAATGCTTAAGCTCTGAAAATCTTGTCTTATAATTATTCCATTTATCTTGCGTATCTAAATAGGCACTTGCCCTAATATTATATTTTAAAGCTCTTAAAACAAACAAAGGGCAATCATAATTTTTCCCATTAAAGCTCACAAGCTTAGGCTCACTTTTATCAATAAAGGCGAAAAAATTTCTTAACATCTCTTTTTCATTTTCACCCTCGATTTTATTAACCTTAATAAATTTACCAAAATGATCCGCTATCACCGCACAAATACTGACGATTTTATGAAAAGGCAGGGGTAAAAACTCGCTTCCGTTTTGCTCTTTTTGCCACGCAAGTGCCTGTAAGCTTACCTCCTCATCGCTTCCTTCAAAACCTAAATTTTTTCTTATTAGCTCTACATCTGGCACACTTTCACAATCAAATATGCAAATATAACCCTCATTTTTCATCTTATTTAACCTTTTTTTAAACAACTTCGCTACAATCATAACAAAAAAATTAAAACTAGGTTTAAATGAAAATAGCAATTGTCCGCCTCTCTGCGCTTGGAGACATCATACAAAGTGCCATTGTTTTGCAATTTATCAAACAATTTCGCCAAGATATTGAAATTCACTGGTTTATCGATGAAAAATTTAAAGAAATTTTAGAAAATCACCCACACATCGATAAGCTTTACGCCCTACCCTTAAAGGATAAAAAATTTTTCTCTAGCCTTAAAATCGCCCTTGAAGCTAGGAAAAATCACTATGATTTTGTTTTAGACCTGCAAGGCTTGATAAAATCCGCTCTAGTTAGTCGCATTTTAAGTCGTAATAATTTCGGCTTTGATAAAGACAGCCTTAAGGAAAGCTTTGCGCATAATTTTTATAATCAAAAACTTAGCATTGACTACGCAGAAAATGTTTTTGTGCGTTATCTAGCCTTAGCGGCTTTTACGCTTAATGCACCTTTTGAGCCTAAGGATATTCGTTTTAAACAGCCCATTTTTAAAGCCGATGAAGAGCTTAAAAATTCCTTAAAACAAAGACTAAATTTAAGCAAAAAAAACATTTTAATCCATGTCGGCTCAAGTGCGCAAAATAAAATCTACCCAATGACAAAGCTTGCCATACTTTGCAAACTTTTACTCCACTACGATGAAAAGCTTAAAATTTACCTTGCTTGGGGCAATGAAAAGGAAAAAATTCTAGCCAAAAGAGTGCTTTCTCTCAGCAAAATCGACAAAGAAAGCCTTATTTTACTTGATAAACTAAGCCTTAAAGAGCTCATCGCCATCACAGGACTTTCAAGCCTTGTGATAGGAAATGATAGCGGTCCTACTCATCTAGCCTTTGCTATGAATAAGCCCTCCATTACTATCTTTGGAGCGACTCCACATTACCGCAATGCCTTTGTTACGGATATTAATAAAACCATAAGCACTCATAAAAAAATTGCCAATGTTAAGCATATTGACAAAAGCGATTTTTGCATTAGAAATATTGACGAAGAAGATATTTTCTCCTTAGCAAAGGAACTTTTAGATGAGAGATAGGCTTTATCTTTTTTTATATTATTTACTTAGATTTTTAACGGCGATTTTACCCGAATTTCTCTTACAAAAACTAGGCTTAATGGTCGCTAAAATCACCTTTCATCTCAATCAAAAGCACCGCAGAATCATCGACATTAATCTTCAAATTTGCTTCCCCCAAAAAGATCTAAAAGAAAGAGAGCAAATCGCCTTAAAAATCTATCAAAATTTCGCCAAATTTGGCTTAGACTGCATCCAAAATCGCTCCAGCACCAAAGAAAAAATTCTTCAAAAAGTGCATTTTGACAATGAAGAAATTTTAACACAGGCTTTAAAAAGTCAAAAAGCCCTTATCTTAACCACAGCACATTATGGTAACTGGGAGCTCGCTTCTTTGGCATATGCTGCGAAATTTGGCAAAATGGCTATTGTGGGTAGGAATTTAGACAGCAAGGAGATGAATAGGCTTTTAGGTCAAAATAGAACGCAATTTGACATCGAGCTCATTGATAAAAAAGGCGGACTTAAAAAAATGCTCAAAGCCCTTAAAGAACGCCGCACTTTAGGCATACTTACAGATCAAGATTGTGCGTTAAATGAAAGCTTAAGGCTTAAGTTTTTTGACAAGGAGGTCAATTACCAAATGGGTGCTAGCGTGATCGCTAAAAAGACAAATGCTCTAATAATCCCCGCTTTTATCTATCAAAAGGCTGGAATTTTCCACATCAAATGTTTTGAAGCTATGGACGCTACGCTAAAAAGCATAGAGGAGCTAACGCATTATCAAGCACATTGCACGGAAGAGATGATTAAATTTAAGCCTGATGAGTATTTTTTCTTTCATAAAAGATTTCGTAGCTTTAATGCTAACATTTACAAGGAGAAGAGATGAAACTTAAGGAAATTAGTGCGGTTTTAATCGTCAAAAACGCTGCCAAAACACTAAAAGAGTGCTTAAATTCCCTCAAAGAATTTGGTGAAATCGTGCTTTTAGATAATCAAAGCGATGATGATACACTTCAAATCGCAAAAGATTTCGCAAAAGATTTCCCTAATATACGCGTAGAACAAAGCGAATTTATAGGCTTTGGAGCACTTAAAAATAAGGCGATTAGCTATGCTTCAAAAGAGTGGATTTTTAGCATTGATGCTGATGAAGTGCTAGAATACGAAGCCTTAAAAGAGCTTGAAAAGCTTGATCTAAAAACGCATCACATCGTAGCCTTTGCTAGGAAAAATTTATACCGCGGAGAGTGGATTAAGGCTTGTGGGTGGCATCCTGATTTTGTTTTGCGTTTATTTCACAAAAGCTACACAAAATTTAACGATAATTTAGTCCATGAAAGCCTTATTTTGCCTCCAAATGCAGAAAAAATTTATCTCAAAAATGCTCTTAGACATTATGCTTATAACGGAATTTACGACTTGCTTGAAAAATGCCAACGCTACTCCCAACTTTACGCCCAGCAAAACTTACACAAAAAAAGCTCTATATTTAAAGCAATTACGCACGGGGCGTGGAAATTTCATAGGGATTATTTTCTTAAAAAAGGCATTTTTTATGGCTATAAGGGCTTTATCATTAGCCTTTGTAATGGGCTTGGAGCCTTTTTTAAATATGCTAAACTTTATGAGTTTCAAAACAAAAAACCTAGCATTGCTTTAATCATCACGACCTATAATAGCCCCACCTACCTAAAAGCCGTGCTTGAAAGCGTAATGAAACAAAACACTATGCCAAATGAAATTTTAATCGCTGATGATGGAAGCACGGAGGAAACGGCAAATTTAATTAAAGAATTTCAAAACAAATTTAGTATGCCCCTAAAACACATTTGGCAAGAAGATAAGGGCTACCGCCTTGCTAAAAGCCGTAATAATGCCGTTAAAAAGGCGATGAGTGAGTATATCATCATCATAGACGGGGATATGGTTTTAGAAGAAAATTTCATCAAAGACCACTTAGATTTTGCGAAAAAAGGTGTGCTGTTACAAGGCTCAAGAGTGATTTTAGATACAACTAAGAGTCAAAACATACTAAGGGGGGGGTATTGTAATAAACTTAAAAGAAGCTTTATCCTTTCAAAAATTTATTTTCATTTTTCTAAAATTAGGGCTGATTTTTTTGACAAAAAAGACTTTATTAAGGGTGTTCGTGGGTGCAATATGAGTTTTTTTAAGAGTGATTTTGACGCCATTTGTGGCTTTAATGAAAAATTTAGTGGCTGGGGTAGGGAGGATAGCGAATTTGTCGCAAGGTTTTTATTTAAGGGCGGAGAGTTTAGAAGAGTGAAATTTAAGGCTTTGGCATATCATCTTTACCATAAAGAAAACGATAAAGCCTGTTTAGATGAAAATCATCAGCTTTATTTAAAAACCATAAAAGAAAAAAGAATAACTTGGAGTTAAAATGAAAATAATCTTGCTAATAGGTGATATCACTACCGGAGGGGGGTGTTGAAAGAGTTGTTAGCAATCTAGCTAATGTTTTTTGCGAATTTTACGAAGTGGAGCTTTTAAGTCTATATAAAACAAATAAAACTTCCGCTTTTTCCCTTAATAGCAAAATTAAACTTAGCTTTTTGCACCATAAAGAACGCACAGCTGTAAGGACAAAATTTTATAAACTTATCGACAAATTTTACGAAAGCTATCTTTTAAAGAAAAGGTATCAAAATTGCATCATAATTTATAATAATATGCCTCATTACCCCATATTTAAAAATAAAAATACGCATTATTTACATATAATTCACATTTGGCAAAACAAGTATAGAAAAAAATTTAACACTTATGATACACTCATCGTCATTAGCAAACAGCAAAAAGAACTTTTAGATTGTCATCATAAAGATGTGACTTATATCCCAAATTTTCTCCCACAAATTCCAAATCAAAACACAAATTCAAATCACAAATTCGTTCTAAGCATAGGACGCTTTATACAAGACAAAGGCTTTTTAAGACTCATTGATATTTGGAAAAGAGTGCAGGAAAATGCGGAATTTAAAGATTGGAAACTCATTATCGTAGGCGAAGGGGTGCAAAAAGAACAAATAGAGGATAAAATCAAAGCGTTGCATTTAAGCACTTCTATCATCATCAAACCTTTTACAAAAGAAGTGGAAAAAGAGTATTTAAGTGCTAGCATTTATACGATGACAAGCCATAAAGAAGGGCTTCCTATGGTGCTTTTAGAATCTTGCTCTTATGGCTTACCTAGCGTAGCCTTTGACATTGCTGGATTAAGCGACATTATAGAAAATGAAAAAAGTGGCTTTTTAATCGAAGATGGAAATTTGGAAGATTACGCCGATAAACTTCAAGTTTTAATGCGTGATGAAAAGTTAAGAAAAACAATGGGAGAAAACGCAAAAGAACTTGTAAAAAAAACGCTTTTCAAAAGAAATCGTTCTTAAAAAATGGCAGGATTTATTTGCTTCTTTAAAATGAAAAGTTAAAATCAATGCAAATTTAGCCTAATCTTTCTTTTTAAGATAATAAATTAAGGCTGAATTCTCACCAAAATCTACGCTAAATCTCAAAGGTAGAATTTTCACATAAGTCTCGCTTTTTGCTTTAAGCAAGTCCGTTTTAACTATATCTTTGACACTGATTTTAGCACTGATAAAACACTCACCAAGCTCATCTTTATGGGAATTTAAAAAGGCAAGTTGTTCCATTTTGCTTGGTTCGATTAAGCCTAACTCATTTCGCGCGAAATTGCTTAAATCTTTTTGTGTATAGGGAATTTCGCAAGCATACTCACTTACCCTATTCTTACTTTTAGTCATTGCTAAAGAGATATTTTGACTTTGATGAAAGAGAACGAAGTTTTTACTTGAAAGCTCCGCCCAGAAGATAAATTCCTCTAAAGCAAAGCATTTCAAGCTAAGAAATATCAATAAGCAAACAATTCTTTCCACTTGTCTGCATCGATTTTAAGTTCTAAATTTACCCTATAAAGTCCTTGATTAAAATTCTCATCAATGATACTAGCATTTTTGATAAGTCCATTAACCTGTGCTGTGATAGTTGAACTTCTTAACATAGCGTCTTTAACTGTATCTTTACCATTGACTTTCACACCATAAAGCTTACTCGCAAGCTGTCTATAACCATCTGTAATCGCCGCTCTTTTAGCTAAAGCTAAAGCTTGAGCAGAAGAAACAGTGTTTAAAGGAGCTATCCCCTCACCAACCGCCGTAAAGCTTAATTCACTCTCGCTTGCATCATAAGGTGCTAGCATTTTTTCTTCTCTAATAATATCACGCACATCGTCCTTATCGACTTTTTGCACGACTACATCAGAGCTTCCACCACTTGTATCTGCGGTTTTATTAGTCTTCGCAGTGCTTGTTGCACTTGGGACACAGCCACCAAAAATTGCTGCTACAAGGAGCATAAAAAACAAATTCTTCATATTTACACCTTCAAAATATTGTAATATGACTATGAGAAAGCAATAAGCGTTCCAAGTCTATTCTAAGCTTAGATTAACATCTTCTTCAATGTCCTCTTCTTCACTTTCCTTAGGACATTTAGCTATGCTAACCACCTCATCATTTTCGACATTAACGACAATCACACCACTCGTATTACGCCCTGCTTTTCTTATGCTGTGCATATCTACGCGTATCATTTTGCCACTACTTGTAAGTGCCATTAAATCCATACTTTCATCGACAATCACTACGCTAATAAGCTCTTTTGTTTTATCGGTAAGCTTCATACAAATCACACCCTTACCACCGCGACTTTGAAGTCTATACTCCCCAGCATTTGTGCGTTTGCCTATACCTTTTGCACTTACACTTAAGACTTCTTGTTCGTCGTTTTCTATAACAACCGCACCGACTAGCTCGTCATTTTTCTCTTTAAATTTAATCGCCGTTACCCCACGACTCACGCGACCGATTTCACGCACTTTAGCAAGAGGGAATTTAATGCACATACCTCTTTTAGTAACGGCAAAAAGCATTTTACCGCCGGCATTTTCTAAATTTTCTTCGCCCATTTCTTCGTTTAAATTCTCATCTTGTGAGGCTTGACTTAGCTCGATCAAATCCCTTTCTACGATAATAGCCGTTACAAGCTCGTCATTTTCGTCCAAATTAATCGCCCTAACGCCAACGCTTCTTATATTTTGATATTCGCTTAAATTAGTGCGTTTAACTATACCATTTTTTGTAAAGAAACATAAAGACTTACTTTCAGCAAAATCACTCGTAGGGATAATCGCCATAATCTTTTCTTCCGCTTGCAAATTGATAAGATTAACCACAGCTTTACCCTTAGCTGTGCGTGAGCCTTCAGGGATTTTATAGACCTTTAGCCAGTAAAGCTGCCCCTTATCCGTTACAAACATCAGTGTATCGTGCGTGTTTGCCGTAAAAAAGCTTTCGATAAAGTCATCATCATAAGTCGTAACGGCTAATTTTCCTTTACCACCTCTTTTTTGCTTTTCATACTGCTTACTTGGCACTCTTTTAATATAGCCACGATGGGTGATAGTTACGACCATATTTTCATTAGGAATTAAATCCTCCACATCAATATCATCATAATCATCTTCAATCTGCGTAATACGCGGCACATCAAATTTAGCCCTAATTTCTTTTAATTCTTCGCGGATTAAGTCCTCAAGCAAGGCTTCGCTTTTTAAAATTTCATCAAGTCTTGCAATTTCTTTGAGTAATTCTGCCAATTCATTTTCTATCTTTTCACGCTCAAGTCCTGTCAAACGCCCTAATTTCATATCTAAAATGGCATTTGCTTGCAATTCACTCAAGCCAAATTTAGCCACTAAACCTTCACGCGCGGCGTTATTATCCGCACTATTTTTAATTAAAGCTATCACTTCATCTATGTTATCTAAGGCGATTTTAAGCCCCTCTAAAATATGTGCTCTAGCTCTTGCTTTTTGAAGTTCATAAATGGTGCGGCGTATGATGACCGTTTTTCTATGGGTTAAAAATAAATTTAAAAGCTCAATAAGTGAGAAAATTTTCGGTTCTTTATTATGAATCGCAAGCATTATCACGCCAAAGGTGCTTTCCATAGTGGTAGATTTAAAAAGATTATTCAGCACAATTTCACTCATCGCATCGCGTTTAAGCTCAATAACAACACGAATCCCCTCCCTATCACTCTCATCTCTTACCTCAGCTATGCCCTCGATTTGTTTTTCTTTGACAAGCTCGGCAATTTGCTCTATAAGTCTTGCCTTATTTGTTTGATAAGGCAACTCGTCGATGACTATAATGTCTTTATTTGCCCTTTTTTCAATGTGAGTTTTTGCACGAATTTTTATCCTACCGCGTCCTGTGCGATAAGCGTCAATAATGCCCTTTTTGCCATAAATAATCCCAGCCGTTGGAAAATCAGGTCCCTTGATAAATTGCATAAGCTCTTCTAAACTTGCTTCTTTATTATCAAGCAAATATAAAAGCCCATCGACAAGCTCATTAAGACTATGCGGAGGGATATTTGTCGCCATACCCACAGCAATCCCACTAGAGCCATTTAAAAGCAAATTTGGAACACGACTTGGCAAAACATCAGGCTCTTGCATAGAATCGTCATAATTTGGGACAAAATCCACCGTGTCCTTATCAATATCTCTTAAAAGCTCTTCAGCCAAAATGGTCATTCTAGCTTCAGTATAACGCATAGCCGCCGCGCCATCTCCGTCAATCGAGCCAAAATTCCCCTGCCCATCGACACTTGGATAACGCATAGAAAAGCTTTGAGCCATTCTCACAAGAGCATCATAAACAGCCGTATCGCCGTGAGGGTGGTATTTACCGATGACATCACCTACAATACGCGCGGACTTTTTGTAAGCACTGCGACTTCCCACGCCCAAATCGTTCATCGCATAAAGTATGCGTCGATGCACGGGCTTTAAACCATCTCTAGCATCAGGCAAGGCACGCCCGATAATCACACTCATAGAATAATCTAAATAGCTACTCTTTATCGAATCTTCAATATCGATGATTTGAGTATCGGAGTCTTTGTTAAAAAGATTTTCCATAAAATTCCTTTTGTTATAAAAAAATTATTGTAGCAAATTAATCTTTCGCATCAGCTAAAACTAAAGCAAAAAGCACAGAAATTTTGTTTTTTTCTAAAATTTTTTTAGCTTCAAGTATGCTAGAGCCAGTCGTTACAATATCATCGACTAAAATCACAGGATATTTAATCTCTTTTAAAAGCTTAAAATTTCTTTTATTTTTGCGTCTAAAATCTAAGCTTTTGCCACTATATTTAATCTTATTTTGTGCTTGTAAGGCGTGAAAAAGTGGCTGAATAAAAGGAGATTTTAAAGCCTTTGCCAAAATAGCTGCGTGAGAATAAAGTCCCTTTTCTACCCTATCATCAAGCGCTATGGCGTTTAGCTTAGTTTGAGGCTTAAAAATTTGATGAAAATTCGCAAAAGTTAATTTTGCAAGAAATTTAAAGACAAAATAGCCATAAAATTGATGTTTAGAATAAAGTAAATGTTTAATGTCGCTATATTTATAAAAATAATAAACCTTAAAGTCGTTTTCTAGCTTTCTCACTCCCCAGCTTTGCTCACTTAGCTCTTTTAAGCAGTTATCGCAAAAGGCTAGAAGAGTGAAAGAGTGGCAGTTAATGCACCTCACAGAGAAGAGATTAAACTCGCGGCTTTATTTGCCATTTGTTTAATTAATAAATGCGTATAAAAAGATAAATCACTCAAATTTTCAAAGCCTTTCACATCTTGCTTGGTTCTTAGTGTGAATTTTTTATCGCGATTAATGTCATTTAAGCTCAACACGCCGACCAATCTTGAGTGAAGCCCTAAACTATCTTGCTTAGAAGTAAATCCAGAAAAAGATAAATTAACCTTAGTTACATAAGGAGAGTTTTTATCATTACTATCAAGCACCACAATGCCCCTTGCCTCAAGCTCTTGCTTAAGATAAGTGTAAAAAATGGCATTGAAATTTAAGTCGATGTAATATTTTTGATTTTTAATATAAACTACTTTTTGCTCTTCTTTTAAGTCATAAAAGCGGTGCAAATACACTTTTTTCAAAGCCACGCCCGTATCAAGCGTCCTTTTATCCGCACAACAATTTATCCCCACATCGCTAATATATAAAAGTCCTTTAATCTTCGCTTCAAAACCTTGTGCGCTATCACAAGGATAACATTTGGTATTTTTAGAGATTTGATTGACCTGAGCGAAAGTATCTTGCTTTGCCGAACAACCTACAAAGATGAAAAGCGTAAATAAAGCCAATAAGCAACTTTTTACCATTTTTTATCCTTTTAAAATTCAAATTTTCAAATTGTATTTAAAAAGTTAGCAAATTTCAAGGTTTTTTATAATCGATTTAAAAAATTTAATTAAAATTTGTGCTTTTAAGTTTGATTATAAAGATATAAAATGAAAAAATCACTTTTTGGATATGGAAAAACAACAAAGGCTATCGCTCAAACCTTAGCACAAAAAATGGGAACTTTTAGCATTTATGATGATAGCTTTAAAGAAAAAAGCCTAGACGCATTTGGCAATGAGCTTTTACCCGTGAGTGCTTTTGAACCTGAAAAAAGTGAGCTTGAGATCCCAAGTCCGGGCTTTCCCCCTACGCATAAACTCATTAAAGAAGCGAGGAATTTACAAAGCGAGTATGATTTTTTCTACGATATTATGCCTAAAAGCGTATGGATAAGTGGGACAAATGGCAAAACGACCACTACGCAAATGGCGACGCATCTTCTTGCAAAAATAAACGCGCAAATGGGCGGAAATGTCGGCACACCCTTAGCTTCGCTTGATCCTTTTGCAAAAATTTGGATTTTAGAAACCTCCTCTTTTACCTTGCACTATACTAAGACCTCAAAGCCTGAAATTTACGCACTTTTGCCTATAAATAAAGACCATTTATCGTGGCACGGGAGCTTTGAAAATTATGTCAAGGCAAAACTAAGCGTCTTAGAAAGAATGAATGAAAATAATGTCGCCATTTTGCCAAAAATGTATGCAAATACCCCTACAAAAGCCCATATTATAAGCTATGAAGATGAAGTTGAGCTGGCTAAAAAAATGGAGATTGATTTAAGTCAAATTGCCTTTAAACCGCCCTTTTTACTTGACGCACTCATCGCTTTAAGCATAGAAAAAATTTTGCTTGATAGCCTAAGTTATGAGCTTTTAAATGGCTTTGTAATGGAAAAAAACAAGCTTGAAGAGCTACTTGATACGCAAAATAGACTTTGGGTTAATGACACTAAAGCCACAAACCAAGCAGCGGTTATGGAGGCACTTAAACGCTATCAAAATCAAAAAATCCATCTCATCATAGGTGGCGATGATAAGGGAGTGGATTTAAGCGACTTATTTTCCTTTATGCAGGGTTTAAACATTGAGCTTTACGCCATAGGTGTAAGCTGTGAAACAATGATGGCTTACGCAAAAAAATTTAAATTAAACGCTACAAAATGTGAGTTTTTACCAAAGGCTGTGGAGGAAATTTCAAAAAAACTTAAAGTGGGTGAAGTGGCTCTTTTAAGTCCTGCTTGTGCGAGTTTGGACCAGTTTAGCTCCTATTTAGAAAGGGGCGAGTGCTTTAAAAAAAGCATAGCAAATTTGTAAGGAATAAAATGGAAAAGTTAGAAAAAGGTGGGGTGATTTGGTTTAGCGGTTTAGCAGGAAGTGGGAAAAGCTTTTTAGCGGAGGCACTTTGTGAAAAATTACGCACAAAACTTCACAATGTCATTTATTTAGACGGCGATGAATTAAGAGAGCTTTTAGGGCATTTTGGCTATGACAAGGCTTCAAGACTTGAGGTTTCTTTTAAGCGTTCTAAATTCGCACATTTTTTAAGTGAGCAAAATATGCTAGTCATTGTCAGCGCTATTTCAATGTGGGACGAAATTTATGAATTTAACCGCAAACATTTAAAAAATTATTTTGAAATTTATATTAAATGCGATTTTGAAGAGCTAAAAAGACGCGATAAAAAGGGGCTTTATAGTGGTGCTTTAAGCGGAGAAATTCAAAATGTCGTGGGCGTGGATATCCCCTTTGAAGAGCCAAAACCTCATTTAATCATAGATAATAGTGAGCTAAATAAAGCAGATGAAAAGATAAAACTTATCTTAAATACACTAGATTTTAAGGATTAAAATGCAAAATTTACTCTCAACCTTCAAGTCAAAACAAGCTGGAATTTTACTAAACGCCCTTCAAAAGGCTAATGATGAGGAATTTTCTCGTTTTGTTTTAGAAAATATAGACGCCATTAGCGCGTGGCTTCATAGTGAGGAATTTGAAAAAGAACATTTGCAAAAACCCTTTCCTCCACTTTTAAATCCTAAATTTTTAGAACTTGAATCTTCAAGGTATTGTGCGAATTTAGCGTGGAATTTAAATTTGCCTCTTAGTATTGCTGGGGGGGGGGGGGGCGAACGCCTCAAACTCATTTATATCTCGCCTCACGGAGTAGGAGCGGCGGCTTTTGTTGGCTATCTTTATTTCTGCGATGTTTTTTGCCAACCTTCTTGGAATATGCCGCTTGATTCAAAAGAGCGTTATATCGAGTATTTCACTTATTTAAGCGAGGGGAAATATCAATACTATGGGGTTAATATTAGTGAATTTGGTGTTAAAGATATGGAAAAATATCTGCATTTATTAGGCGAGGATACGCCAGTAATCATTGGCACAAGGGATAGCATAGGCATTTTAAAGCATTGCATAGGGCGTAACTGGGATAAGCATATTGTAAGTTTTAACCAAGAATTTAATCTTAGCCACGATTTTAGAGACTATACTAGACATATCACCCATAAAGATATGGAGATAAAGATCGATTTTAAAGATCTTGAAAACTCTTTCACTAGCACGAAAATCCTGCCTTTTTTTCACAATATCACACCTATTGATTGTGAGGAAATTCTGCCTCATAAAGCCCTTGAAACGATGCAAAAATTAGCGGCTAAATTTCATTTTAATCCACCCAAAAATAAAACATATTTTCAAAATTATGAATTTAAGGGCTATTTGCGTTATATTCTGCCACTAATCCTTTATGCCAATGAGAAAGACCCTATTTTTAGCCTTGGAAAAAGTGTGAAAGAAACGCCACTTGATAGGGAAAATAGCTTTGTTTTTATCATTAATCAAAACTCAGAAACTTATGAGGAATATGAAAATATCTTTAAAGAACTAAGTGATGACCCCATTTCTCAAAATTTGGGAGTCTATGTAAAAAAAGAGGATTTAAAACGCATCGATAAAGAATTTTACGCAAAAATTAAGGAGTATTTGAGTGAATTTATCGCAGAAATTATTAGAGTTACAAAAGAGGCGGAGGAGAAAATTTTAAAAGAAAAAGATGTTTTAGCCTTTTTGAAAGAGCATAGGGAGATTAGCTTAAAATTTAAAAAAATGTGTGATGAAGAACTAAAATATTTTAAGCAAAATCACCCTGATTTAGTGAATTCTTGGCATTATTATAAGGAATTTGAAAAGCTTTGCGAAACTTTTGCTATTAACTAAAAATTGACTAAATATTAATAAAAAATGCTAAAATACAAGGAAAAAAGGACTGCCTATGCAAACTCAACCTAGTATGTTTTTAAACAGAGAGCTTTCTTGGCTTCGCTTTAATTCTCGTGTTTTAGATCAATGTAGCAGAGATTTACCTGTGCTTGAAAGGCTTAAATTTATAGCCATTTACTGCACAAATTTAGATGAGTTTTATATGATAAGAGTGGCGGGACTTAAGCAACTTTTTAGTGCGGGAGTCAATGCAAGCAGCAGTGATGAAATGTCTCCTTTAACGCAGCTTAAAGAAATTCGTAAATATCTGCACGAAGAAAAAAAGCTTTTGGAAAAATATTTTCATCAAATTATTAATGAACTTTCAAGTGAGAATTTGTTTATCAAATCTTACGAAGAACTTAGTGGCGAACTAAAAGCTAAATGCGATGAGTATTTTTTCTCAAATATCTTCCCCGTTATCGTGCCTATCGCCGTGGATGCGACTCACCCCTTTCCGCACCTTAACAATCTTTCTTTTTCTTTGGCGGTTAAAATTTGTGATAAATCTAATCCTGAGCTGATTAAATTCGGCATGATACGCATTCCTAGAATTTTACCTCGCTTTTATGAGGTCAATTCCAACACCTATGTCCCCATAGAAAGCATAGTTAAACAACACGCACAAGAAATTTTCCCGGGCTTTAAGCTTCTTGCTTCGACTGCCTTTAGGGTTACAAGAAATGCTGACATTATCATAGAGGAAGAAGAGGCTGATGATTTTATGCTTATTTTAGAGCAAGGACTTAAACTGCGTAGAAAAGGGGCTTTTGTGCGTCTTCAAATCGAAGAAAACGCCGATACACAGATTTTAGAATTTCTTCACACTCACACGAAAATTTTTCATAAAGATGTGTATGAATACTCCACCTTGCTTAATCTCCCATCCCTTTGGCAAATCGTAGGAAATAAGGCTTTTGCGCATCTTTTAAGCCCTCTTTACACGCCAAAAACCTTGCCGCCTTTTGATGAGAATTTATCCATTTTTGAAGCCATTGATAAAGAAGATGTTTTGATAATCCAACCTTTTGAAAGCTTTGATCCTGTTTATAAATTCATAAAAGAGGCAAGTGATGATCCTGATGTGATTTCTATAAGAATCACCCTTTATAGAGTAGAAAAAAATTCAAACATCGTCCAAGCTCTAATAGACGCCGCTAGTGAGGGTAAGCAAGTAACCGTAATGGTCGAGCTAAAAGCACGCTTTGATGAAGAAAATAACCTCCACTGGGCTAAAGCCTTAGAAAATGCTGGTGCGCATGTCATTTATGGAATCACAGGTTTTAAGGTGCATGCTAAGGTTTCTCAAGTGATTCGAAAAAATGGGGATAAGCTTAAATTTTATATGCATCTTAGCACAGGTAATTATAATGCCTCAAGTGCAAAAATTTACACCGATGTGAGCTATTTTACCTCAAGAACGGAATTTGCTAAAGATACGACAAGCTTTTTTCACATACTTTCAGGCTTTAGTAAAAATCGCCGTCTAGAAAGCCTTGCAATGAGTCCCAATCAAATCAAAGAACAAATTTTAAAAATGATAAAGCTTGAAAGCGAGAAGGGGAGTGAAGGAGTTATCATCGCTAAAATGAATTCGCTAGTTGATGCTGATGTCATCGGTGCCTTATATGAAGCCTCTTGTAAAGGAGTGCAAATCGATCTAATCGTGCGTGGAATTTGCTGCCTTCGTCCCCATACAGAATATAGCAAAAATATACGCGTTAGAAGCATAGTGGGTAAATATTTAGAGCATGCTAGAATTTTTTATTTTAAACATAGTAGTCCAAATTATTTTATCTCAAGTGCAGATTGGATGCCTAGAAATTTGGAAAGAAGACTTGAGCTTATGACGCCTATTTATGATGAGCGTTCCAAAACCAAACTTGCACAATTTTTAAAGCTAGAGCTTAATGACAATGCCCTAACCTACGAGCTTAAAGAAGATGGAGAATATCACAAACTTACGCCAAAAGAAAAAGATAAAATCATCGATTCTCAACAAACCCTAGAAGAAATTGTGAGTAAAATTTACAAAACCATACAAAAAGAAAATGATGAAAGTAGAGCAACTCACCTAGCTTCCAAACTTTTCAAGGAGAATTAAAGCTCCTTGATTAAATTTTTACAAGCACAAGAAATGATCTCATAAGTTTCGTCAAAATCCCCACTATACCAAGGGTCAGGCACCTCATCATAGCCTAAATTTTTAGCAAAATCTGTCATTTTTTTGAGTTTCAATTCCACATTTTGATAACAACGCTTCACATTTCGCAAATTCATACTATCCATAACGATAATTAGCTCATTTTCATCGCACATTTTTTGCGTTAATTTTTTGCTAGTGAAATTCTTGGCTTTGATATTTTTAGCATTAAGCTTATTTTTCGTGCCTTGATGCATATTCTCGCCATTATGCTCCCCCGAAGTGCCAGCACTCGAAATTTTAAATTCGCCCTCCCTGCCCTCTTTTTCTAACAAATCCTTCATCACAAATTCAGCCATAGGGGAACGACAAATATTTCCCAAGCATACAAAAATAATTTTTTTCATCTCAAACTCCTTTAAAAACTCTATCTTACAACAAATCCCTAAATTGAAAACAAAAGCGTATTAAAAAAAATCTTTTTTAGTCGATATAGTAGCTAGAAAGGTTTGCTATGAAAAAAGATAATTTTGATGAGGGAACTCAACTAGAGGAATTTGTATCTCAAGAGGATATGGCGCACATTAAAACAGAGCTTGTAAGCTGTCCTGAGGCAAATAATTCTTTAGTAGGGACGATTACTGCTTTATCTAAAAATTATGCCAAATCTGTGCTAATCACAAATTCGGAAATGATTATAGATGAGCAAGGCTTGATTATGGACGCTTTTGTCTTTGCTGCAGCAAATTATGTCGCACAAGCCGCTGTCAATAAGGAATTTTCCGTCCTTATAAGCTCAAAGTCCTATTTTTACGCTCCCTTAAAGATGGGCGATATACTAGAGTTAGAAGCACACGCTCTTTTTGATGAAAGTTCAAAAAAAAGAAGTGTTAAAGTTGTAGGTAGGGTTAAAGAAATTAAAATGTTTGAATCAAGCATACAAATCATTTGCACCGATGATCACATCTTTAAACTTAAACGCCCACCAACTCAAGCCGTCAAGCAAGAAGAAGCTCCGCAAACTCCAGCCTCCAACATCAATCCAGAAACTATGGCAGCCTCCCTACTTGCCTCAATGGGAAAATGACTCTGGCGTCATAGGCACATCAATCCAATTTTTGGGGCATTCTTTATGATATGTCCCACTAGCATCATAATACTCCTTACAATCATCATAGTAGCGATTTGAAATGCCTCTTTCATTAACAAAACAGCCCGTTAAATTGAAAAGTACGCCTAAAATTATCATATATCGTTTCATTTTTATCCTTATTGATTTGCCTTACGCCATTTAGATGGCTCTTTAGGATTTTTAGCTTTCCAAAGACCCTTTTTTTGCTCTTTGGCTTTTATTTGCTCTAATTCATAATTCTTAGTCCAATAAGCCCAAGCATAGCCCTCACTTACCAAACGCCTCCCCACATCTTCGCCTTTTAGTGTGATACGAGCGACTATTCTATCATATCTATCTTTATCTTTATAAAAAATTGTAAGGTTTTGATTTAAAACAAGTTGTTGCAAATAAGCTTTTGACTTAGAGCCAAATTCCTGCTTTAATTCAGGTGCGTCAATACCATAAATTCGCACCCTCTCTTGTCCCCTAATGCTTAAAATATCTAAAGTATCCCCATCAATTACCCTCACAACTCTAGCTTCAAAGCTTTCATCATTTTGAGTTAAATTTTGCAAAAAAAGTGCAAATAGCACAAAAATTAAAGCTAAAAATAATTTCTTAGGACTACTTGCAAACTTTCTTAGATTTAAAATTTGTCTTATTTTCCTTCTCAAAATTTACCCTACAAATAAAAAATAATGGCATAATTTTAACAAAATTAAGGAGTAAATATGCAAGAGGTTATCGAAAATTTTAAAAAAATCTGTGCAATTCCTCATTGTAGTTTTGAAACAGAACAATTAAAAAATTTTTTAGCAAATTATGCTAAAGAAAGCGGTTTTAAGGTGCAAATTGACAAGGTTGGCAATATCCACTGCATTAAAGGAGAGCCAAAAATTTGCTTACAAAGTCATTATGATATGGTTTGTATGGGTGATGCACCTATGCTTGAGCTTTACGAGGAAAATGGCTTTTTAAAAGCTAAAAATGCCTCTTTGGGTGCAGACAATGGCATAGGCGTAGCGATAATGATGGAGGCGATGAAACGCTTTTCAAATTTAGAATGTCTCTTTACTAACGATGAAGAGGTGGGACTTTTAGGTGCTAATGGCTTAGAGTGCGAAATCAAAGCCAAAAAACTTTTAAATTTAGACCACGAGGGCGAAGATGAGATTATGATAGGTTGTGCTGGAGGGGTGGATATAAAAGCAAGTCATCATTTTAGCACACAAAAAGCATGTGGAAAGGTTTATGAGCTAGAAGCGAGAAATTTCAAGGGAGGGCATTCTGGTATTGACATCATTAAAAACCAAAAAAATGCTCTCAAAGAAATGGCAAAATTTATCACTCAAAATGAGGGTAAAATCATTTCTTTTGAGGGAGGTGAAAGAATTAATTCCATACCAAAACACGCTAAAGCTCTAATCCTTTGCGAAAAAGATTTAAGAGAAAATAAATGGATAAAATGCACTTTTAAGGGTGAGCAAGAAGTTCAAATTTGTGAGCAAAGTGAGCTTTTACTAAGTGCGATAAACGCCTTTGCTAATGGCATTAGAAATTATGATACTAAACTCAATATTGTAAAAACAAGCATTAATCTTTCTCTTTTAAAAATGCAAGGAGAACAAATTATTTTTGAACTTTTTGCGCGCTCAAATGTGCTTGATGAATTGCAAAATATAGAATTTGAAACTTTGGAATTTTTTAAAGGTTATGATTTTAAGGTGGAAAGTTTTAATTTTTATCCACCTTGGGAGGGCAAGGAAAGTGCCCTAAGCGAAGAGGTTTTCAAAGCTCTTAGTCAATTTGTCAAAGATGTCAAAATTTCAGCTATTCACGCGGGACTTGAGTGTGGCATTATAGAGAAAAAATTCCCCCTAATGTGTGCCTCCATAGGTCCAAATATCTATAATCCTCACTCAACAGATGAAAGATGTGAATTAAGCTCGGTAGAGAAAATTTCTAAAGCCGTGTTTGAAGTGCTAAAAAACAATCAATAAGGCTTTTTAGCCTTATTTGAAAGTCGTGCCGCCATCGACTATAAAGGTATGTCCGGTAACCCAACTAGCCTTACTAGAACAAAGAAATAAACAAGCCCCAGCCAAATCTTCAGGCTGCCCCATACGATTTAAGGGACTTAGATTAATAGTCGCTTGCTTAACCTCCTCATAATTTGTAAAAGCCCTTAAGGCATCTGTTTTAATAGGTCCTCCACTCACAACATTAACGCGTATATTTTTATCACCAAGCTCTGTGGCAGCGTATCTTGCCATAGCTTCCACCGCCGCTTTTGCTGTGCCGTGTCCTGCATAATTTTCTATATGCACCAAATTTCCCGTTGATGAGATAGAAACGATGCTTCCTCCACCCACCCTTTCCATTCTTTTAGCCGCTTCTTGAGAGCCTACGACAAAAGCATTAACTGTGGCTGTAAAAATATTATTAATCCCCCTAGGCTTTAGCTTCATAAATTTCGTATAACCACCCACAACGGCACGCCCGGAAATAATGGCATTTGAGATAAAAAAATCAATGCGTTCAAAATCCACATCTATTTTTTCAAAAAGCTCCTTATAAGTTTCAGGCTCTAGGATATTAAATTCATAAGCCCTTGCTTTAATTTTATAATTTTGTTCTAAATCTTTTACCATATCATCAGCTATTTGGGCGTTAGAATTATAAGTAAAAGCAATATTTACGCCCACTTTCGCAAATTCATAAACGATAGCCTTACCAATGCCCCTCGTGCCACCGCTAATGACTAAAGTTTTTCCTTGAAATTCCTTATCCATCAAAATCCTTTAATCTCATAATTTTTCATCACAGCTTCTATTTTAGCAAAATTTTCCTTACTAGGAGGGCAAAGTGGAAGCCTAAATTCTAAATTTTCAATCAAACCTGCTATAAACATCGCCGCTTTTATCGGAATGGGATTACTTTCACAAAAAAGAATTTTATTGATATTATAAAGCTCATCATTGATTTTCTTAGCCGCCTTAAAATCCTCATTTAAAGCCTTTTTTGTTAGCTCACTTAGTCTATCAGGAAGCAAATTTGAACTTACCGAAATAATGCCCTTGCCGCCGTTTGAAAGTATAGGATAATTAATTGCATCATCACCAGAAATTAAAACAAGGCGTGGTTCGTGTGCGAGTAAATCCACGCATTTATCAATATTCCCACTTGCTTCTTTAATGCCATAAATATTTTCACAAGCTCTAAAAAGTTTAATCGCTGTATCCGTAGCGATCTCACAGCTCGTTCTTCCTGGGACATTATACAAAAGCACAGGAATTTCAACACTTGAAGCTATGGCTTTATAATGCTGGTAAAGTCCTTCTTGTGTAGGCTTATTGTAATAAGGCGTAACGCTTAAAATCCCATCCGCTCCACACTTTTGTGCAAATTGTGCCAAGCCCACAGCCTCGTGAGTAGCATTACTTCCCGCTCCTGCTAAGACCTTGACTTTTGAGTCTTTACAAATATCTACGGCGATTTCTATGCAAGTTCTATGCTCCTCGTGCGTTAAAGTCGCACTTTCTCCAGTTGTTCCCACAGGAACGACAGCATCGATACCATTTTGAATTTGTCTTTTGATAAGTTTAGCATAGCCTTGCTCGTCTAATTTTCCATTTTTAAAAGGCGTTATGAGTGCGCTCATCGCTCCTATAATGCAATTTTTATCCATTATTTTCCTTTCTTAAAATTAAAGTGGTTGAATTTTCTCTTATAAAATACTTTGTCGCCACTTCTACTAAATCTTCAAGCTCAAGGGCAGCTATATTTTTTTCATAATTTAATAAAGGCTTCAAATCTCCTCTTGCCAAATAACTTCCGCAGATGTTAGATAAAGCACTGGCATTATTTAAAGAAAAGATAAAATCGCTTCTTGTATTATTTTTCACCCTTTGTAAGGATCTTTTTGAAATTTTACCCTGTTTAATGGAGTGTAAAATTGTAAGAAGTTTTTTTTCGACTTCTTCGGCTTTAACGCCCGGATTACAATTTAAAATAAACACAAATAAATTTTCATCAACACTATCACTGACAAAGGCGTAAAATTCATTTACAAGACTTAATTTATCCACTAAAATTTCATTGATAATCGCACTCTTACCATTTCCCAAAAGCTCCGCTAAAGCACTAAGTGCTGGGATATCTTTATGCTTGAAATTTGGAATTTTAAAAGCAAGAGCTAAAAATTCCGTTTGTGTTTCTTTTGTAAGCTCTGCCCTTCTTGCTCCATCTTGTTTTGGCTCTTTGGTGTGAATTTTTGGAATTTTGCCTGTATTTTTAATCTTTTCAAAATGCTTACTAGCTTTTTCAAAAAGCTCCTTTGGCTCGACATCGCCACTTACAAGTAAAATCGCATTTTGTGGCTGATAAAAGCTTTTATGAAAGCTCTTAATGTCCTCAATACTCCAATTTTCAATATCCTTATAAAAACCTATGGGCGTCCAGTGATAAGGATGATATAAAAAAGCGTGATTATAAAGTCTAAAATACAAATAGCCAAGCGGATTATTATCTGTTCGCCAACGCCTCTCCTCTAAAACAACCTGCCTTTCAGGCTGAAATTCCTCATCTTTTAAACTTAAATTCTGCATAAGTTCTGCAAATAAGCCTAAAGATTGCTCCAAATTCTGCTTAGAACATTTAATGTAATAATGCGTATAATCAAAGCCCGTGCTAGCATTATCCACTCCACCAAAGCCCTTAACAATAGTATCAAATTCCCCAGCGTTTAAATTTTTCGTGCTTTTAAAATTAAGATGTTCAAGCATATGTGCTATGCCGCTTTTCCCCATAGTTTCATTTCTTGAGCCAACTTTATAAAAAATATCTACGCTGATGACTCCGCTATTTTTATTCACGGGCAAGGCATAAACTTCAAGCTTATTTTTCAAAACTTTTTTTTCATAAGTTATCATTTTAGCTCCACTCCAACCGCCTCGCTAATATGCAAAAAGCCGTCTTTTTTCAAAAGCTCCACCAAGCCCTCATTAATATTTTTAACAAGACTAGGTCCTTTAAAAATCAATCCCGTAAAAACTTGCACCAAATTCGCCCCTTTTTTAATCCTATCATAAGCCACCTCCGCACTATCTATCCCTCCACTTGCTATAAGTAAGGTTTTGCCAAAAAGCTCTTTTGAAAGAGCGTGAAAGAATTCTCCGCTTTTTTGCGTGATGAGTTTGCCGCTAATGCCTCCGAAAGTGCGGTTATTGCTTAATAGACTATAATCTGTGCTTGTATTTGCTATAATAAAGCCACTCACACCTTTAGCAATGCCACTTTCACAAAGGCTCAAAGCCTCTTTAAATTCCATATCTGGAGCGATTTTAATCAAAATAGGCTTCGTTGTGATTTGCTTTGCTTCCTTCAATAAGGCATTTAAAAATTCCTCATTTTGCAAGTCTCTTAAATTTTTAGTATTAGGCGAAGAGATATTGATGATGAAGTAATCACACAAATCCTTAAAGCTTTTAAGTAAGGAAAAATAGTCATTTAAGGCATTTTCATTGCTCGTAAGCTTATTTTTACCGATATTTGCCCCAAGAGGCAAAACAAAAGGGTAATTTTGCGTCATTCTTTTTGAGATAAGATCAGCCCCGTCATTATTAAAACCCATAGCATTTTGCAAACTTTCTTGCTCAATTAGACGAAAAAGTCGAGGCTTTTCATTACCCTCTTGAGCTTTTGGTGTGAAAGTGCCAAATTCCAAAAAACCAAAACCAAGCGCACTTAAAGGGCGTATCATTGTGGCATTTTTATCAAAGCCACCTGCCAAACCTACGGGATTGTTAAATTCTAGTCCTAGTAATTTTTGTCTTAAAATTTCATTATCAACGATATATTTATAAGCTAAAAAGCTCAACGCCCCCGGAAAAATGACATTTAAAGCTCTTAACGAATGCTCCACTAAACTATGTGCATTTTCAGGGTCTAGCTTAAAAAGTAAGGGTTTGAAAAAATCATACATTATTATCCTTTCAGGTGTGAAATTCTAGCAAAAATTGCTTACAATTTAGCTTCATCGCTTTTTATTTTTAGCCTACGATAAGCCTCACAATGTTCCAAAAGCACAGCATCACTTCCACACGCTACAACTTTGCCTTGATCAATTAGGGCGATTTTATCGGCATTTTCTACCGTGCTTAAGCGATGTGCTATAAGCAAAATCAGCCTATCTTTTTTCAAATTTTCTATGGTTTTTACAATAGCTCTTTCGCTTTCATTATCAAGTGCTGAAGTTGCCTCATCAAAAATAAGCAAATCAGGATCTTTATATAAGGCTCTAGCTATGGCTATTCTTTGCTTTTGACCACCACTTAAATTCTTACCATTTTCAAAAAGCACAGCATTAATCCCACCCATTTTCTCTACAAATTCATAAGCGTTTGCAAGCTTTAAGCTTTTAATGATTTTTGCCTCATCAAGCTCCTCGCTATAAGCGACATTTTCAGCTATACTATCGTTAAAAATGTAAATATCTTGCGTAACTAAAGCCATTTTTAAGCGTAAAGATTTTAGGCTAAATTCATCTATGCTTTCATTATTAAGCAAAATTTTCCCACTCTTTCTTTTAAAAAAGTGAAGTAAAAGTCCTACGATAGATGATTTCCCTCCCCCACTTGCTCCCACAAGAGCTAAAATTTCGCCTTTTTTAAAGCTTAAATTAAGTCCATTTAGCACATTTTTTTCCTCATAGGCAAAATGCACATCCTTAAATTCCACTTCATTAATACCCTTAAGCTCTCTTTCTCCGCCCTTAATTTCAGGTTTTAAATCAAGTAAATAAAAGGTCCTTTCACTCGCCACTATAGCAATTTGTAATCTTCCATACAAATTTGTAAGCTTTTTAATGGGCTGATAAAGTGCAAAAAGAGCCGACACAAAGGCTATGAAAGAGCCAGCACTCATACGCCCTGCTATGACCTCCTTACCACCTATAATAATCACCAAAGCCACACCCAAAGAGCCGATAAGCTCCATTATAGGCGAGATTAGAGCATCAACCCTGCTTGTTTTAAGTGTAACCTTGCAAAGCTTTTCATTATGCTTATTAAATTTATCACTTTCTTTTTGCTCCGTGCTATTTGCCTTAATCAGCTCGATATTTTTAAAAATTTCTCCCAAACTAGAAAGTAAATCCGCCCCCGTTTCTTGTGTGTTTTTAGCATATTTTTTAAGCTTTTTAGCAAACCACACTAAGGGCAAAATCGCACAAGGAAGCACGATAAGCGCGAAAAAAGCAAGACGCGGACTATGATAGATCACCACGCTTAAAAGCCCTATGGCTGTCATTACCTCGCGTAAAAGCTCAGGGATTAGAGTCGAAACTATGCTTTGCAACGCACCTATA
The DNA here is from genome assembly GCF_900637395.1 of Campylobacter upsaliensis. Lineage (NCBI taxonomy): Bacteria > Pseudomonadati > Campylobacterota > Epsilonproteobacteria > Campylobacterales > Campylobacteraceae > Campylobacter > Campylobacter upsaliensis. Next base: position 1,186,202 of record NZ_LR134372.1, read on the forward strand.
TCGTTTGTGCAACGACTCATTAGCTCTCCACTTCTATAACGCTTAAAAAAGTCCATATCAAGACGCAAAAGATTATCAAGCACATTTTTTCGTAAGGTTTTTAAAATATTTGTGCCAATATATGCGACATAATAGCTTTGCATATAAAGCCCCGCGTTTTTAATCAAATAGGCAAAAACGACAAAAAATGGCACGATGTAAAGTAAATCCACTCTTTTTTCTATGAAAACATAATCTAAAATGGGTTGTAAAGAGTGAAAACTAGCCGCCGTGCCTAAGGCTGCCATCATCATACCTAAAAAAGCGAGTAAAAAATACTTAAAATAAGCGATATAAAAGGGCTTAAACCGCCTTAAAACCTCCCTTAAGCTCATCAAGCCCTCTCCCAAATCGTGCCTTGTGCTGTATCTAAAAGCACAACGCCAAACTCGGCTAAATCTTGCCTTAATTTATCAGCCAAAGCGTAATCTTTTGCTTTTTTAGCCTCGCTTCGTTTTGCGATTTGTGTTTCAATCCACGCAATTTGCTCCTCGCTAAATCCTTGTTGAAAATATAAAATCACATCTTCAAAGCCTACACCAAAAATAAAAGCAAGTTCTTTAAAATCCTCCCTTAAATCCTCTTTTAAAGCCTTATTTTCGTCAAGTTTTAAATTGGCATTTGCGATAAATTCATCAAGCAAAGCTAAAGCCTTAGAGATATTTAAATCATCTTGCAAAGCTTGTAAAATAGCAGTTGAAGTTTCTCTTTCACACTTTTTAGGCTTATCTTCTAATTCGTTTAAATCAAGGCGTTTTTTAAGGCGGTAAAGCTTATCTAAACGCTTTTTACACAGGGATAAATCCTCCAAAGAATAATTAAAATGTGCCCTATAATGCACGCTCATTAAATAAAACCTCAAAGCCTCGCCGCTAAATTCTTTTAAAGCGTCCTTAATGAAAAAGCTATTATTAAGGCTTTTACTCATCTTTTCGCCATTTATATTCACAAAGCCATTATGAAGCCAGTGCGAAGCTAAATTTTTATTAAAAGCACAACGGCACTGTGCAGCTTCATTTTCGTGATGAGGGAAAAATAAATCCACCCCCCCAGCGTGTATATCAAGTCCGTCCTTAAATAAAGCCTCTATCATCGCCACGCACTCGCTATGCCAGCCCGGACGCCCCTTACCAAAGGGTGCAGCATAAAAGCCCTCGTCAAATTTCCATAGCACAAAATCGCTCTCGTTTTTCTTTTCTTTTTGTGCGATTAGTCTTGTTTGATTATCCATAAAACCTCGTTTTGAAAGGCTTAAATAATCCTTATCTTTGCTTGTGTCAAAATAAATTCCATCTTCTAAAGTATAAGTAAAACCCTGCTTTTGCAAGCGTAAAATAAGCTCTATCATCTGCTTAATATATTCGGTCGCCTTAGGCTTTAAGTCAGGCTCTAAAACACGCAAATTTTTCATATCTCTTTCATAATGGGCGATGTATTTTTGTGTGATTTGCTCTAAATTTTCGCCACTTTCTTGCATTTTTTTCAAAATTTTATCATCGATATCCGTGTAATTTCTCGCAAAGCAAAGCTCTCTTCCAAGAGCGAGTAAAGTCCTACGCAACATATCAAAACAAATGCTACTTCTAGCGTGTCCTAAATGTGCATCATCATACACTGTGGGACCGCACAAATACATATTAACAACGCCCCCTTTTTTTAAGGCTAATTTCTCCCTTTTCACACTATCAAATAAAAGCATTAAAGCCTCCTTTAATCCACTCAAAAAACTCTATTAAAACGCTAATTATCATCATTTTACTTTCTAAAAGCAAATAAGAAAAACAAGCTAAAAAAACTAAGGCTAAAAGGCTTTTCTTCCAAGAAATTAAGCTCCAAAAACGCCTAAAACCAAATTCCTTAATATTAGCCAAAAGTAAGTAAAAGGCACTTAAAGAACTAGCAAATGCCACCGCTAAAACCTTTAAATTCTCATCTTTAATCAAAAAAATTAAAACGATAGAAACAAAAGCACTTAAAATAAGGGATTTTATAGCGATAATGGCGGCAATTTTTTGCTTAAATTCTGCATAAAGCCACAAAGAAAAGAGTTTTTGTAAGCCAAAGGGTAAAAGACCTAGCAAATAAGCCATTAAAACATAAGCACTTAAAAGGCTATCTTTTTGCGTGAAATTTCCCCTTTCAAACAAAAGCTGACAAATCTCTTTCGCAAAAATAATCCCTACTATACTCGAAACAACAAGCAAAAAGCTAAGTCCTGCTAAAGCCTTACGCATAAAGTCTAAAGCCTCTTTTTCTTGACTGCTTTTTAAAAGTCTTAAAATTTTAGGAAAGGCAACTTGAGTAAGAGCGATAGCAAAAAGTGCAAGGGGAAGTTGAAAAACACGATTAGCATAATAAAGATAAGAAATGCTACCTGTAATTAAAAAACTTGCGATTGTCGTGTCTAAAAGAGAGCTTATTTGAGTCGCTGAAGAGCCTAAAACTCCGTGCGAAAAAGTGGTGTAAAAACCCTTTAAATTTGCCTTATAACGCTTTAATTTAATGCTTAAGCCCATAGCCCTAACCGCCGCATTATTTTTCAAAGCAAAAAGATGCAAAACAAGCTGTGCCACCCCACTTAAAAGCGTGGCGTAAGAGAAGTAATAAAGCGTTTGATGAGAGTCATTTTTATCCACGAAAAAAGCGGCGATAACTATGCTAAGATTAAACAAAGAAGCGGAAAAAGAAGTGAGGAAAAATTTGTGCTTATAATTTAATAAGGCACCAAAAAAAGTTACTACAAAGATGAAAAATAAATACCAAAAATTAATAGCCACCAAAGGAGAGGCTAAGGCTATGGTCTTTGCATCAAAGCCAAAGGCAAAAATTTTAGTAAAAAAAGACGCGAAAAAACTCACCAAAAGGCAAAATAAAAACACAATGAAGCCAAATTGTAAAAGCACACTTACGCAAAATGCACCCTTTTTCCTTGCTTTGACAAAATTTGGCAAAAAACTCTGCCCAAAAGCACCTTCAGCAAAAATGCGTCTAAAAAAAGCAGGCATTTTAAGTGCGACAAAAAAAATATCGCTATAAAGCCCAGCCCCTAAAAAAAGGGCAATTAAAACATCTCTAGCTAGTCCTAAAATGCGTGAAAATAAAATACCAAGAGCATTGATTATATAATTTTTAAATACCAAATTTTCTACTCTAAATTAAAATAAGCAACAATTCTAACAAGCTTATTTTAACGCTTTTTAACGCCTTGCGTATTTTTCATAAGAACTGATATATTTTAAAGCTTTTAAAAATACACTAAAAGCACCCTTTTTCTTAGCTCTTGCGTGAAGGACAAATTCACCCAAAAGCAAAAAGGAAGCGAAATCTTTATCACTGAAATTTTGAGCATTTTGTGCGATTTTTAAATCCTCATTTTGATATTTTATCAAGCGTGAAATTTTAAGCAAATTAAAATTCTTTGTGTAGCGGTATAATAACGCACCAAGCCCTGCATAAAGCAAATGGTCTTTAATGTGGCTTTTAAGCTCTAAAAGCTCGGTATTAAAAGCAGGAGTTTTAGCCGCTTCCTCCCACCATAGCTCGTTGACATTACGCCCCTTACTATCATTAAAAGAGCGTAAAAATTTCCAAGGCTTAAAGCATAGATGAAGGATTTTAGGATTTTCAAGGCTGCGGTTAAATTCCTCTTTTGTGTAGTTTAAATAGCCCTTTTTATCGTCTTTTGTGATGACATAAGCATAGGCATTAATAAAAAAATTCCAAGCAAAATCAAGTTTTAGCCTCTTTTTTGGCTCTATGCAAGCATTTAGCAAATCTTGGTTGGCACTTTTGATATAAAAACATTTTGAAGCTAGCTCCTCGCAACGCTCCTCAATGTATGCTTTTTGATATTCTTTAACATTGATAAGCAAAAAACCTGCATTAAAATAATTTTCATCAAAATAAAAAGTTTTTTTCTCATTATTTTCTTTAAATTTAATCTTAGCCCTCTTGCTCCCCATATCACCCACCACAGCGACAATCTTATCTTTTAAATCAAGAGCAAAAAGCTCCCTTAAATCGCTCAAAACAAGCATATCAGAATCCAAATAAAGACATTTATCCTCATCATCATCTAAAAAAGACATAAATTTAAGACGATAATAGGATAATTTATTATTTTGTGCGGCACCTGAGCTTGGATATTTTTCAAATTGAGCATCATCTTGGATATGAATTTTGATCTCACAAGGATAAATTTCGCTTAAGCTTTTTTGTAAAATTTTAAGCTTTTCTTTTGTCGTATCGCTTATGAAATCACTTAAAATATGAAAACAAAATGGACACCTTTCATAATCTTGTGTCGCATTTTTAATAATGCTACTCATCAAAACACTCGAAAATTTCACATATTTTTCATCAGCGGTTAAAAAAATATGATACATCAAAACCCTTTAAAATTGTTAATTAAATCAGCCCTTTACTAATTCTATTTTTTCTTTCTTAATCAACTTTAAATATCTCTTTTTTAAATCTAAAGTCTCTTTTTCTAGGTGCATAAAAAGCTTTTCATTTAAAGAATTTGGCGGAAAATTTTTAGCAATACTTTTGATAAACTTAAGGCTTTTTTTCTTATCTTCATAATTTTGCCTTAAAATCATCTCATCTTTGCTCTCATAACGCCCAAAAGCGTTAAATTCGTAGCGGTAAATACTATGCTTAAAAATAGCTATACTTTCACAAAACATAAAATAAATATAGCAAAAAAGCACATCTTCCCCGTAACACAAACACGCCTTTTTATCGACAAATTCAAAACATTTTAAAGCCAAATCTTTGCGGAAAATTTTAGCCCAAAGCGACCAGCAAAAATGTCTTTGTTTGCCTAGAAACTGAAAAAATTCATTTTGAGTTAAAATTTCATCTTGCTTAAAGCGGTAAAAAAACTTAGTCTTAACCCTATGCACAAAAGCGTCAAATAATACAAGATCAGCCTTTAAACTTAAACTCTCAAAAGCCCTTTTTAAAGCTCCCTCACACAAAAAATCATCCGCATCTAAAAACATCAAAAAAGGCGAATTCGCCCTTATAATACCCTCATTTCTACTTGCAAAAGTTCCCAAATGTGAAGCATTTTGAAAAAGCTTAAAACGCTGATCTTTTTTGGCAAATTCTAAAGCTATCTTCGCACTCTTATCTTCACTTTTATCATCGATAATTATCACTTCATATTTTTCAAAATCCTGATTTTGACAGCTTTTCAAAGCTCTATCAATCAAATTTTCACAATTATAAAGCGGGATAATAATAGAAAATATTGTCATTTTTAGCCTATTTTGTTAAAATTGAAATTTTATCACATAAGGGCAAAATATGAAAATTTTTATCAATCTTCCCACTTGGCTAGGCGATTGTGTTATGGCTAGTGCGGCGATTTATGGCATTAAAGAGCGGTTTAAAGAAGCGGAATTTGTCTTTTTTGGCTCTTTTGTAGCGACAACACTTTTTAAAGATTTTTCTAATTCTAGCTTCATAGTGGAGGATAAAAAAAGGCGTTATTTTCAAGCTCTTTCCTTGCGTAAAAATCATCATTTTAATCTCGCTTTTTCCTTTCGCTCTGCCCTTTCAGCTAGGCTCATTTTAAAAATCATCAAAGCTAAGAAAAAATTTTGTTTTGATAAAACTATCATTAAAGAAGAACATCAGGTTTTAAAATACTTAAATTTCGTTCAAAAATCCCTTGATTTCCAAGCTTCGCAAGAGTTAAAGCTCCCTCTTAATGTCAAATTTAAAACGCCTCTAACTCTTAAAAATGGCAAAAAAATTCTAGCCTTAAATCCGGGTGCTAACTATGGAAGTGCGAAACGCTGGAGTGAGGAGTATTTTGCCAAAGTGGGACTTTATTTTGCTAAAGATTATGAAATTATCATTTTAGGAGCAGGTAAAGAAGAGGCTAAAATTTGTGCTAAAATCTGCGAAATTCTTGCACAAAATGGCATTAAAGCTAAGAATTTATGCAATAAAACAAGTATTCATACCCTTACGCAAAATATCGCTCTAAGCGATCTTTTTCTCACAAATGACAGCGGTGCTATGCATTTAGGTGCAGCTTTAAAAGTCAAAATGCTCGTGCTATTTGGACCAACCAAATTCACACAAACTTCTCCTTGGCAAAGTAAAAATGCCAAAATTATCCATCTTAATCTAGCCTGTATGCCCTGCATGAAGCGTGTTTGTCCGCTAAAGCATCACAAATGTATGCAGGATTTAACACCACAAATGGTTATAGAAAAATTAAAAGAATTTAAGGCTTAAAAGAAATTCGTGCCAAATCTTGCAGGGTAAAATCTCCCACCTTTTCATAATTAAAGCCCTTTTTAGCTAGATAATCAAGTAAAATTTTTTCCATCACGCTAGCAGCTTTAATAATCTCACCTGAAAGCTCAAAACTCATAGGCTCAATGCGTCTTGGCACGGCTGCTAAAATTTGCGTGTGAGGCAAATCGCCCATTAGCTCCATATATTGCAAAGTTTGAAGCATTTCCACCTCGTGGGCACTCCCACTCCAATTCACCCTCTTTGGCATAGCCTCATAAGGAAAGAAAAATACCTCTCCCACTTCAGCATCATCAGCGTCAATACAGTCAAGCACAATCATCTCATCATACTCTGCCATAATATAGCTTAACTGCAAGGCTAAAGTGCCACCATCAATGAAGCTTAAAGTGTGATTTGGGTGGTTAAATTTGTAGTTTTTTTCAAGCTGTTTGCAAAGATGAACGCCTAAGCCCTCATCTGCAAACATAATATTTCCTATGCCAAGCACAAGAAAATTCAATTTTTCTCTTCCTTGATAAATTTATAACCGCTAATAATAGCGTCTAAAGCACCGTCTCTGCCCTTGACCGCATTAAAAATAGCCATATAAATATGCACAGGCACGAAAATCAAAATCACCCACATTAAAATTCTATGATAAGTCCTAACCTCAGCCAAGCCCCCCATCATAGCCTCAAGTGGTCTTAGCATATCATAAAGCATACCGCCCAAGCCCTCGTGGTAAGTGTGCGTATAAAGAATAAGTCCTGTAAGGATAATGCCTATCATCACAAGATAAAAGAAAAGGTAAGTTACATATTGTAAGGGATTATAAACGCCTTTTAAAGGGGGATGCTTTCCTAAAAAAAGGTAAAATTTAATCTGCTCTACCCAAATTTTAAGGCTAAAAATATCAGCGATACTTGCCCTTTCTTTACGACTCCACTTGTCAAAAAAGAACAAATAGCCCTTAAAAATAATGCACCCTATCAAAACAAAACCCACAGCCTGATGCACTAAGCGATATTTTGCTTGCATAAAATTACTAGGATCGCTTGGCAAATTTGGGCTTTGAAAAACATAAGAAATATAATATCCAGTCCCCACTAAAATCACAATCGCTACAGCCCTTATCCAGTGGGTTAAACGCAAACCTATGCTAAATTCATATTCTGCTTTTCTTTGCAATTTTTCCTCTTGTTTTTGCATAAAGTCTCCTTATAAATTCACATTGACTTTATATTCACTTAAATTATTTCCCTTAGTATCCATAACATGCACAGCACAAGCAATGCAAGGATCATAGGAGTGAATTTTGCGTATAATTTCAAGAGGCTGCTTTACATCGGCGATTTTAAGTCCGATTAAACATTGCTCGTAGCTTCCACCTACACCCTTTGCGTCTTTTGGAGAGGCGTTCCAAGTGCTAGGGACAACAGCTTGCCAATTTTCGATCACGCCGTTTTTAATCCTACACCAATGACTCAAAGTCCCACGCGGCACATGCCCCATATAACGCCCTTTATATTCTTTATTTTTATCAATCACATAAGGCGAACAAGTGCTTTCATCGACCTTTAAATTTGCAACCAAATTATCAAAAGCTTTTAGAGTATTATCAGCGATAATCTTAGCCTCTAAACAGCGAGTAGCCGTTCTTCCCAAAGTGCTAAATACCGCCGTTAAAGGAAGATTTGTTTCTTTTAAAAAGGTATCGACAACAGGAACTACATATTGATTATTTTTGGCATAATTTACGACAATATTAGCCAAAGGTCCCACTTGCATAGGCTCACCCTCATAACGAGGAGCCTTAATCCAGCTATATTTACCCTTAGTATCGAAATTTTTAGTATGAGCTATTTTGCCGTGATGATCGATACTTTCGCCATCGACAAGCCCTGTGTAATTAGGATTTGTTTTGCCATCATAAGGATGTAAAGGCTCATTATCCGCATACCAAGAATGAGTCGCCTCTTCGGTAATCTTATCTTCTTCTACCTCATAAACCTTACTTAAATCGCCATTTTTAATAATGCCACTTTCAAAAAGCCACTCATCGCGACCCACTTGAAATTCTTTAAAAGTGTAAAGATTTGCCACACCGACATCATTTAACACACTAGCCTCATTTGCATAAGCTTTTCCAGCCATAACTAAGTCAGGATAATAGGCACGGTTCACAAAATCTGCCACCTCTTTAAATTTCTCCATATACTCACCCATTCTAGAAGGACTTAAAAGATCCATAACGCAAGTAACTCCGCCCACAGTCAAGCTTTGTGGGTGAGGATTTTTAGAACCAAAAATCGCCATACATTGCGCGATAATTCTTTGAATTCTTAAGCACTCTAAATAATGCGAAAGAGCAATAAGATTTTGCTCTGGGTTAAAGCGGTAAGTGCTGTGCCCATAATAAGCATTAGCAAAAGGTCCCAAATTCCCCTTATCGACAAAGGCTTTAAGTCTTTGCTGCACTTCCAAAAGCTTATCCGCACCTGTAGCGTAAGGATTTGAAGTATAATTAAAGGCTAAATCACTTGCCTTTTTCACATCAGCACTTAAAGCACTCACTACATCAACCCAATCTAGTGCGTGAAGCTGATAAAAATGCACAATATGATCGTGTAAAAATAAAGCCGCATTCATCAAAGTTCTAGTTAGTAAGGCATTAAGTGGAGGAGTGATACCCAAAGCATTTTCCACAGCGACAATTCCAGCTTTATAATGCGAAAAGGTGCAAACTCCGCAAATTCTTTGCGTCATAAAGCCTGCATCTCTTGGGTCGCGACCCTTAACAATAGTTTCAATCCCACGCCAAAGCGTAGAACCAGCATAAGCCTCCTTGACAACATTATCATCATCAACAACAACTTCAACCCTCAAATGCCCCTCAATTCTTGTGATAGGATCAACGATAATTTTTTGACTCATTTTTACTCCTCATTTTTCTTCATAGAAGCGATTACTGCGTGTGCAGCTATGGCAACTCCTGTGAGCGTTAAAACGCCTATGCCTATTTTATCCGACACATTATCTGCCCCAAGTCCCAAAACAGGGTCAAATTGACGACTTGCCAAAGGCTCTTCAAAAGGTCCCATAGTATCCCAGAAATTTGGCTCCGAGCAACCTATACAGCCGTGTCCTGCTTGAATAGGCCAAGAAGTATGCTGATTAAACCTTTCTCTAGAACAATTATTAAAAGTATAAGGACCCTTACAGCCCACTTTATAAAGGCAATAGCCCTGCTTTGCACCCTCATCACCAAAGCTATGGACAAATTCACCCGCATCAAAACGCCCTCTTCTTTCACACAAATCGTGAATTCTCAAGCCATAAGCCCATTTAGGTCTATTATACACATCAAGACTAGGAAGCTCTTTAAAAAGAAGAAGTTGAAGGACATTACCCACGATATTTTTTTCGCTAGGAGGACAGCCCGGAACATTGATAATAGTTTTATTTGTTACCTTGCTTAAGGGCTGAGAATTGCTTGGATTAGGGCGCGCTGCTTGAATTCCTCCAAAGCTAGAACAAGTGCCAATAGCCAAAATCGCATAAGCATTTTCACAGGCTAATTTTGAAATTTCATAACCAGTTTTTCCGTGAGGTCCTATGGTAAGATAGCTTTCTGTATCGCCCATAGGGATACCACCTTCGACCATTAGGACATACTTACCCTTATGTTTTTCAATAGCATTTTCTAAATTTTCTTCCGCTTGCCAGCCTGAAGCTGCCATTACCGTTTCGTGATATTCTAAAGAAATATAATCAAATATAAGACTATCAATAGTCGGCGTATCGCTTCTTAATAAGCTTTCGCTACACCCAGTGCATTCAGCCATATGAAGCCACACAACAGGAAGCCTATCGGCTAATTCCACTGCCCTTGCTACCATAGGTGCAAAACTTGCAGGAAGTGCCAAAAAAGCCGTCATAGCCCCAGCCCATTTCATAAAATCTCTTCTTGAAAAACCCGCCTTTTCTAAAGCCTTAGGGATAGAGCCATTGGACTTTAAAGAAGGAAGCTTTTCAAGTGTCGCTAAGCGTTCTTTGATTTGCTCTAGATCAACCATCACTTTTCCTTTTTAAATTTTTATTCTTTAAAATAATAAAATAAAGCTTTTTAAACTTAAATTAAAAATTTAACAATCTTAAAAAAAATATTTAGAAATTAAGGTTATCCCAGCAAACCTTTTTTGAGTTTTCTTATTAGAAATCTAGCGGGGTGAATATGAGGGATAAAGTCCGCATAAAAGCCCAATGGCTCATCATTTATCAAGGCACAAAGATAACGAGCACAAAGCACACTTGAGCTAAAAGCTCTTGAACCTTGAGCAAGACTAAGATAAAGATTGGGGATATTTTGCGGAGAAATTTGAGGCTTATTTTTATGCCATAATAAGGCTTTATAATTTTGTTTATAAAATTCCTCATCATAAGCCGCACCCGCTATGCAAAATCTATCACTAGAATAAGAGCGAAATCCCACCCTAGAGCCTAAAATTTCAATCTCCTTATCGCCTTTTAAAAATTCCTTAATCTTTTCTAAATTTTCTTCATCATCTTTTCTTTGACCTTTTGGATTTGTATTAAGTCTGTCATAAGTTGCACCAATAACTTGTAAATTAGACTTTGGAGGACAAATATAAGCCTTAGATGAGAGAGGAAATTCCGTCTTAAAAAAGGGCTTTAGGTGCGTTAGCTGTCCTCTTACTCGGCTCAAAAGCATAGCTTCATAATGCAAAAAATCCTTAGCATCTGCTCCTAAAGCATAGATTAAAATCCCAAATTTACATCTTTTAGAAGCGTTTTTAAAGATAAGATTAAAGGTTTCATTTTCACGCTCATAATGACTAAAATGATGATTAAAATAAATCTTTACTCCAGCTTTTTCAAAGAGGCTTGATAGAATTTCTTTAGGATAAATATGCCCTCCATAATCCAAAAAAGCCTTATTTTGTGCAATTTGAAAATAGGCATTGTCTTTTTGCGTAAAAAATCTTTGCTGCATTTGCAAAGTATAAGCAAATTCATAAACTCCCTTTAATTTTAAGTCTAAAATTTGTCTATAAAAGCGACTCGCCTCCACAAAGGCATTTAAAGAAAAATTTCCTAAAGCACTTTGAGGATTTAAAATCAAAGAGCTTAAAATCCCGCTTTCATTAGAGCTAGCACCCTCATAAAGTGTGGCGTTTTTTTCAAAAATTTCGACCTCAAAACCCCTAAGACTAAGCTCATAAGCCAAAAGTGCGCCGCTGATACCAGCGCCTATAATGGCGACTTTTTTATTTTCAAATTTGGCAGAAACTTTTTGAAAATAAGCCTCCTTGTTTGTCATTTGCTTCTTATGTTTTAAAAAAGCCCTTACCATCTCTCTTTTTCTAAAACCCTTCACTTTTGCGACATCAAAACCACAATGTTTAAGATTTTTCTGTAAAAAAGAAGATGATGAAAAACTCAAAATTGTCGCATTAAGCTTAGATAATCTTGCGATTTCAAAAAGGGTATTTTCATCAAACATAAGAGAATTTTTACTGGGAGAAAAGCCGTCTAAATACCAAATATTTGCCTCAAATTCCAAACGCTTCAAAACACTTATATCATCAAAAACAAGGTCTAAAAAGCAGTCTTTAAAATAAAAACGATAAATCCCCTTAGCACATTTAGGATAAAAAAGTAAAAATTGCTCCAAAAGATCTTTAATTTCTTCGTAAATTCCAAGTCTTTTATAAGCCTCACGCAAAAAGCTAGGCTCTAAATAAAAACCCTCTACGCTCACATAAAAAAGCCTTTTAGGTCGCTTTTTAGTCTTTAAAAAATTTTGTAAAGTTAAAAAGAAATTAAGCCCTATGCCAAAGCCCGTTTCAGCGATGATAAAGCTTTCGCACTCTTCCCACTCAAATGCCTCCGTATAAACAAAGCGACTTTCTTCTACGCCTTCTTGCGAATTAAAATAAAAATCTTCAAAATCTAAAGAATAAGGCGTATTATCCTTAAAAATAACTCTAGCTTTTTTCATCGATTATGATAAAAATAATTTTCCACCCCATCAGCAATGCCCTTGGCTAATAAATCTTGAAAGTTTTTATTTGCAATTCTCTCGCCCTCGCTAGGATGTGTGATGTAGCCAATTTCAAGTAAAATAGCTGGCATTGAAGCACCAACTAAGACCCAAAAAGGCGCTTCTCTTACCCCACCATCAACCACCTTATAGCGCGTCCTAGTCTTAGCCAAAACGCCTTTTTGTATATCAATGGCAAGTTTGTTAGAAGCGACAATTTTTTCTCTATTTAAGAAATTTAAAATGCTTTGCTTGGAAAAATAATTCATCTCTTCAAAGTCGCCTTGATTCTCTTTTTCAGCGGCTTTTTTACTACGCTCACTTCTTGCTGGACTTAAAAAGAAGGTTTCTAAGCCTTCAGAGCTTTTGGCTCTAGAGGTGTTAGGAGCAGCATTAGCGTGTATGGATAAAAATAAATCAGCCTTTCTATCATTAGCGATTTTAGTTCTATCTCTAAGATTGATAAATTTATCCGTCGTTCTTGTATAATAAACCTTAAAGCCCCTTTTTTTAAGCTCATTGCCTATCTTTAGCGTTGTGCTTAAAACAATATCCTTTTCTTTTAAACGCTTATTTTTACTTAAAGCTCCACTATCCTTACCGCCGTGTCCTGCATCTAGGACTATGATTTTACCTGCCTTATAATTTTTATTAAGCGTATTCTTACTAGGGCTTATTTTGACTGGACTAAAGCTTTGATTTTTAGGCTCATTAAAAGCCAAAACTAAGCTTTTATCATCAATATCCTTATAAAGCCCAAATTCTTTCGCGGAGCTTAAGACCACACGAACGACCTTTGGATTATACTGGGTTACAGTAATGGCGTTTTTACCATAAGTATAGCTTTTTCTATCCCCTCCTAAAACGCCCTTAAAGCTGACGATTTGCCTATAAAATTTAGAATCTTTTGTGTTGGAAATTTCAAAATCTTCCTCATCAAGCTCCTCATCAAATTTCAAAACAACCCCATTTTCATTCTTATCCACATCAACGATATAAAGAGATTTTTTTTCACTTTTTTGAATTTTTAAATTGTTTTCTTGCTTCTCAGGCTTTTTTTCGACCTTTTGCGTTTTGATGCTTTGATTTTCCTTCGGGACATCTTTTAACTCAGTCATCAAAATGCTTACTTTTTTTTCTTCCTTTTTCAAATTTAAACTTATTTTCTCCTTAGCTCTAAGGACTATACGAACGACTTTTGGATTATATTGAGAAAGAATAATATTATAATTTTTAAATTGAAATTCCTTCCTGCCCCCCTCCAAGATCGCTTCAAAATCGATAATATGGCGGTAATTCCCCTTTTCATCTAAAACAAAGTCTTTAAATTCACTCAAATTTGCACTTAAATTAAGCTCCACTCCATTTGCTAACTTTTTGGAATTTAAGATATAAATTTTTTCCTCTTTTTTTGTCGTATCACTTTTCTTTAATTCTTCTTTTTTTACGACTTCTTTTTTGGAATTTTCCTTCACATTTTCAAATGCAGGTTTTTCCGTAGGCTTTTTATTCTCAAGTTTCACATCTTTGATAACGACTCTTCTTAAAGATTCAATATTTGCTTTTTTTATGCCACTTTCTTCAAGCTCCTTAGCATAAGATGTATCATCAAGCTTTAATGTATTGGAGCTAATGATAAGGCGTTTTAAAATTTCAACCTTTGTTTTTTCATCGTCATTAATCACGCTTTGTATATAAAGGCTTTTAAGCTGCTGATGCAACTTTACCTGCAAGTCATTTGTAGAGCCTATAAAATTTTTATCAAATTCTTCTATTTGCTTTTCAAAAGCCCCAAAACAAAAGCAAAATAATAAAAAAAGTGCGAGTAAGCTTCGCATTATTCGCCATTTACAAGTTTGTCAATAAGCTCTTTAACGCTAATGAGCTTATCTAGTCTATAACCATTTGCCCCCGTGAAAAATAGTCCCGTATCTTTCTTACCAGACCAAGCATCAAAAAGCCTATCTGCGATACAATAGCCCACCTTAGTCGCCTCCTTACCTCTACCACAAGGGCTGACACAATTGCTAATACAATTAATTTTTGGACCCATTTTTTTAGCGACTAAATCAAGCAAATTTGTCTGCACACCTCTTGCAGGGTATCCTACGGGCGATTTTATAAGCTTGATGTCTTCCTCCTTGGAGGCTAATAAAACTTCTTTAAAATTATCACTTGCATCACATTCAAAAGTGCCGATAAACCTTGTCCCCATTTGCACTCCGCTAGCACCCAAACTTAACATTTTTTCAATATCATTTTTATCCCACACGCCCCCCGCTGCTATAATAGGAAAAGAACCCCAATTTTTCGCCTCTTCAACAACAGGGGCAATTAAATTTTCTAAAGCAAAATTTGGATCTAAACATTGCTCATAAGTAAAGCCTTGATGTCCGCCACTTTTCGGACCTTCTAAAACCACAGCATCGGGCAAACGATTATAACGCCCCTGCCATCTTTTACAAATAATCTTTAAAGCCTTAACCGAAGAGATAATCGGCACTAAAGCCACATCGGGAAAATCCGCCGTAAATTCAGGTAAATTTGTGGGCAAACCAGCTCCAGAAACGATGACATTAAAGCCCACTTCACAAGCATCGTGAGCAATCCTAGCATAGTCATTACTCGCACAAAGTATATTGCAACCCAAAGGTGCGTCCCCACAAACCTTTCTAGCATTTGTAATTAAGGCTTTCAAACCCTCTTTAGAATAAAAATTTTCACTCCCATAAGGTTTAGCATTTAATTCTTTGCTAATGTGCGTTCTTTCTTCATAATAGCCCGTTCCCACAGAAGAGATAATGCCAAGCCCTCCATTTAAGGACACTGCCGAAGCAAGTTTATCCCAACTAATGCCAAGCCCCATTCCTCCTTGAAAAATGGGATATTTAATCGTATGTTTTCCTATTTTAAGGGGTTTAAAACTCATTTTTTAACCTTTAATCTAGCAAATTTTCTTTTTCCTATTTGTAAAATATACTCACCCAATTCTAGTTGCATTTGCTCGTCCTTGATTTTTTGAGAATTAACGCTTACGCTATTTGCCACTATGGCTCTTCTCGCTGCTGAAGTGGAATTTTCCAAACCACATTCAACCAAAGCCTTAGCCAGCCACACACTACCACCACTTAGCTCAAATTCGGCTATCTCACTTGGCAGGGCATTTGCACTATGCACTCTATCAAATTCAGCCTTTGCTTCATTTGCAAGCTCTTTAGAGTGAAATCTCTCCACAAGCTCTAAAGCTAAATTTTCCTTGACAATTTTAGGATGCAAAGAGCCATTTTGAATATTTTCTTTAATCATTTCAATTTCTTTTAAACTTTTTTTGCTTAATAATTCATAATATCTAAACATAAGCTCATCGCTAATGCTTAAAATTTTAGCATAAATATCCTTAGCATTTTCGGTTACACCGATGTAATTATTGAGGCTCTTACTCATTTTATTAACCCCATCAAGTCCCTCCAAAAGAGGCATCATAATGATGGCTTGTTCTTTTTTTACATCATAAATTCTTTGTAAGGTTCTACCCATTAAAAGATTAAATTTTTGATCCGTTCCACCCATTTCTATATCACTTTTTAAAGCTACACTATCATAACCTTGCAACAAGGGATATAAAAACTCACAAATGCTAATCGAGCTTTGCTCCCTAAAACGCTTCGTAAAGTCCTCTCTTTCAAGCATTCTAGCCACGCTAAAAGTCGAAGTTAGCTCCACAATCCCAGCCGCACCAAGTTCATTGAGCCATTTAGAATTAAAAACAATGTCTGTTTTGTTTTTATCTAAAATTTTAAAAACTTGACTTTCATAAGTTTTGGCGTTTTTTAACACTTCCTCTTGACTCAATTTTTTACGCGTAGCGTTTTTACCGCTTGGGTCGCCTATTTGCCCCGTAAAATCACCGATTAAAAACTGCACCCTTGCGCCGTGCTTTTGCAAAAAAGCCATTTTGCTTAAAACCACGCTATGTCCCAAATGCAAATCAGGAGCTGTTGGGTCAAACCCCGCCTTAACATAAAAATTCTCACCCTTTTCGTAATAATTTTTAATCAAATCTTCAATTCTAGCTTCATCAATAATCTCCGCACAGCCTCTTTTCACTTCTGCTAAAATTTCTTTTATATCCATAAAAACCTTTCTTTAACCCTCTTTATACGCATCATCAAGCGAAGTAAAATCTAAAAGCTTACAATTATCCTTCAACCTGTCTTTGACTCGATCCGGATTGATATTATCAGGAATTTCTATAAGCATTTCAAAATAATCTACCGAAGAATTTAAATTGCTTGATAAATTAATTGTTAATAAATTTATCTGCATTTTAGCAAGTAAAGATAAAAATTCAGCCAAAATTCCCTTTTTATTTTCCAAAGTAAGAAGCATTTTGTAAGATTTTGGCATATGAGAATCCCAAGCGATGAAAACCATATCTTTATTTTCCAACATCTTATCCGCCCTATCGCAAAGCTTATGATGCACGACTACATTACCAGCCTCCACAAAAGCCATAACCTCATCGCCCCTTTTTGGATGGCAGCAAATGTCAAATTCTACACTCGCAATTTTATGATTAGAATAAAATAAAAAATTCCCTATTTTTTGCTCTTTAATTTCATATTTATCAAACCAATACGATTTTTTACCATATTTTTTCAGCCCATTCACAGCATCCTTAAAATAAATGCTATCCTTAGCAACTTTACGAATATGACGCATTAAATTTTCTTTTTCTATCCAAGAAAGGATTTTTTCTTTTCTTTCATTAAAAACAAAACAAAGGATATTAATCGCACTAAGATAATGAATTTCTCGCATTTTTTGCTTACAAAATTCTCTAATGCTCGCTTTAGCCTTACCCGTTTTAACACTATCTATCCAAGAACAACGATAAAATTTATCATTACTTGTAACCACACGCACAATATCGCCATTTTTAAGCTCCGTTAAAAGTGAAACTTTAATACGATTAACATAAGCTGTCTTAGCGTGAAGCCCTACCTTAGTATGTACTTCATAGGCAAAATCAAGCACAGTAGCACCACGCGGCAGGGTAAAAATTTCTCCTTTAGGAGAATAAACAGCCACATCTTCAACATACAAGCTATCTTTAGCATACTCATAAAGCTCGATGGCATTATAATCTTCGGCGTTTTCTAAGTTATTTGCACTTTGCATAGAAATATCGCTAATCCAATCTAACTTCGGTGCGACCACACTGCCATCTTCTTTATATTTCCAATGTGCAGCTACGCCAAATTCGGCGATTTTGTGCATATCAAAGGTGCGAATTTGTGCCTCAATGATATTTTTTGTGTCAAAAATAGTTGTATGTATGGTCTGGTAGCCATTTTGCTTAGGCAAAGCAATATAATCTTTAAAACGCGAAACCAGAGGATTGAAATTTGTATGTAAAATTCCAAGTGCAAGATAGCAATCGCTCACTTTTTCCACTAAAATTCTTACCCCAAGTAAGTCAAGAACCTCTTCAATACCAACGCCTTTTCTTTGCATTTTAAGATAAATAGAATAGCTATGCTTAATGCGTTTTTGAATTTCAAAAGTGCCTTGTCTAAAGCCATTGTTTAAAAATAAAAGCTCGATTTTAGAGATAAATTCATTAAGCCCAAGTTGCATTTGCTGGTCGTTAGAATTGATGTAATTAAAAATTTGCTGATATTCTTCTGGCATTAAATAGCGAAAGCTCAAATCCTCCAAATAATTTTTAATGCTAGAAATTCCAAGCCTATGTGCTATGGGCGCATAAACGACTAGGGTCTCCTCACTAATGCGTTTTTGCTTATCCTCCCTTAAAGCATCAAGGGTGAGCATATTATGCAGTCTATCGCAAAGCTTAACGATTAAAACGCCTATATCCTCGATACTTGCTAAAAGCATATTGCGAAAAGTAAGGGCGGATTTGGTGAGGGATTTTTTAGACTTAGAAGAAATAAGATTATCCTCTCTTATTTCTATGATTTTAGTTAGTCCTAAAACAAGCCTTAAAACCTCTGTGCCAAATTGCTCCCTTAACTCTTCCTCCGTGCAAACGGTATCTTCTATCACATCGTGAAGTAAGGCAGCTAAAATCGTAGCCCTATTTTCACTCAAAAAAGCGACCAAACTAGCCACTAAAATAGGATGCACAGCATAAGGCTCACCACTTTTTCTAAGTTGTCCTTCGTGATATTTAATGCAACACTCAACCGCTTTTTCTAAAATCGCATCTTTTTCACAAACACTATATAAAAGTGCTTTAGCACCTTCTAAATCTTTGCAATTTTTTGTATTTTCGATTAATTCTTCAAGAAATAATTCCTCATCGAGTGCTTTCAATGAAACCCTCTAAAGCAATTTTATCTTCCGCTATCTCAAAAAGTGCTATGTCGGCAAATTTGATTTTATTTTTATCAAGGCTGACTAGGGGAACTGCTCCATTTGCTAACTGCTCGGCTCTTTGTGCCACAACCAAGGCAAGGCGGTAGCGGTCGTTGCCCATTTTTTCTAAAGCTTTTGCTGTAACTTCTTCTATTCTTTGCATACTTTCTCCTTCAAATTTAATTTTTCACAATCGAGCAAAGGCTCGTATCGCCCCGTATGATTTTAAGCAAATTTCCACTCTCAAACATATTACAAACTACGATAGGTAGAGCATTGTCCTTAGCTAAAGCTATGGCTGTATCATCCATAACCTTAATACTATCTTTCATCGCATCATCATAGCTTAGTGTGCTTAAAAACACCGCATCGTCATATTTTTTAGGATCTTTATCATAAACACCATTGACCTTAGTCGCCTTAATGACCATTTGCGCATCAATCTCTACCGCTCTTAAAATCGCCGTAGTATCTGTGGTAAAATAAGGATTACCCGTGCCAGCAGCAAAAATAACCACACGCCCCTTTTCTAAATGCCTTTGCGCCCTTCGCATAATATAAGTTTCACAAAAAGCTTCCATTTGTATGGCACTTTGCACCCTTACATCAAGCCCATAACTCTCAAGTGCTTCTTGAATAGCAATAGCATTAATCACCGTAGCAAGCATACCCATATGATCGCCACTTGTTCGTTTTATAAGTCCTCCCTTAGCCGCCAAAGCCCCTCGCATAATGTTTCCCCCGCCTATAACTATGCCAACTTCTATATCGTTTAAAATTAATTCTTTAATCTCGCAAGCAATGAATTTAAGGATAGAGTCCTCAATCCCAAAGCCCGTTTCTCCAGCCAAAGCCTCACCAGAAAATTTAACTAAAACTCTCTCCCTACTTTGCATTTTTTCTCCTTATTAATGGCTAATTATAATGAATTTTGCTTTAAAACTAGCTAATTTAAGCTAATCAATTCCAAAGGATTAATATGAAAATTCTTTTGCGTTACCTCAAAAGTCAAATCATCTTTAATTCTACCCACAACAGCACCTTTTTTAACCCTCTTTCCCACTTTAATATTAGGAGCGATTTTATCCAAATGCGCATAAATGGTATGAATTCCATCATTATGCTCGATAATAACAACTCTTTGAAGCATAGTGGTATTTTTTGCAAAAACAACCCTACCATCTAACACACTTTTAACGGTCGCATCGGCTTTTTTACTTCTTAAAACGACATTTTCATTAAAAATTTTAATATTATAAATAGGATCAACATAATTACCAAATTTTTGCTTAATGGTAAAAGAGTCAAGTGGCGCTATGGTCTTTTTCCCCGTATATCGCTTCACGGAGCTTCCCTGATAGCTTGAGCCGATTTGCCTTATTTTTTGATTATTATTAGCAAGCTTGCTGGTTTCTTCTTTTTGTTTTTTGACTTGCTCTTTTTTATCAATGATTTTAAGCTCATCTAGAGTCGCTCTTAATTCTTCTTGCTGTGCCTTTAAATTATCAAGTTTTTTTGCGTAAATTTGTCGGTCTGTTTTTTGCTGATTAATTTCTCTTATCTGTCTATTTTTAAGGCTTTGAAGTTCTTTTAATTGTTCATTATAATTTTTAAGATTAAGTCTAATTTGCTCAATTTGCTTTTGCTTATTTTCTATTAATAAATTCACACCCTCATAGTCCTTAGAAAGCTTTGAAATTTCTTCGCTTAATACCTTATCCAAGCTTCCTAAAAGCTCAAAAGCCATAAAGCTTTCCTCTCCTTCAATATAACCCTCAGGTATAGGCAAATCATAAGCAAAATCTTTAGCCATTAAACTTATAAGTTTGCTTTCCATTAAAGATTTAATTCTCAAAAGTTCTTTATTTTGATTATTTAAAGTGCTAAGTTCTTTATTTTGAACCTTAATATTGGCTTCCAATTTGCT
Organism: Campylobacter upsaliensis; assembly: GCF_900637395.1. Classification (NCBI taxonomy): domain Bacteria; kingdom Pseudomonadati; phylum Campylobacterota; class Epsilonproteobacteria; order Campylobacterales; family Campylobacteraceae; genus Campylobacter; species Campylobacter upsaliensis. The sequence continues at coordinate 1,206,871 of NZ_LR134372.1, forward strand.
TGTTTGAGAAGAAAGGATGTTAATTTGCTCACTTAAATTTTTAAGATTTTTCTCTCCACTTAAAATATCTTGTGCTAAATCTTCAAGCTTTTTACTAAGCTGTTGTTGTATGCGTTCATTTTCCTTTAAATCTTTCGTTTTTTCAGCTATACCATTTGCAAAAAGCAGAAGAGAAAACAAAGAAAAAAGGAATAATTTCCTCATTTTTTAACCTTAAACATCACAAAATTCACACAAAGCAAACAAACAGACAAAGTGCCTAAGAAAATCAAGCTTAAATGCAAGGCGAAATTAATCTCAGGCAAACTAATATCCACAGCCCTTAAGCTTTCTTGTATCAAAGAAAAGTGATAAATTTGTGTAAAAAAGACAAGCAAAATAATAAAAGCAATCAAACAATCCACAATTACAATCCTATAAAGCATAAAGGAGCGAAACCAAAAAGGTGCGCCAAAAAGACACATTATCTCGACCCTTTGTGTATGCTCATAAAGCCAAATTCGCATTTGCTTTAAGAAAAGTATGAAACTTAGCAAAATAATGATGAAAAGAAAAAACCAGAAAATAAATTTCATTAAAACAAGAAGAGAATAGACCTTATTATGCGTTTTAGCGAAGGTTTCGACCTTACTAATGCCCTTGATGCTTAAAAGCTGATTTTCCATCTCGTTTAATTCACTTTGAGTTGGCAAATAATCAAGCTTAATGCTATAAAATTTCGGCAAAGAATCGCGTAAAAGTTTTAAATTCTTATCTGAAATGTCATTTTTAAGCCTTTCGATCAAATTTTTAGGATCTAAAAGCTCAAAAGAAACAAAGCTATTAAGCTTTGTTTTAAGTGTATTTTCATCAAGACTTACACTACTTGTAACGATGATATTATAGTCCTTATTGACAATTTTTTCATAATGCTTTAGCGTTGCGTTAGAAAACAAAATAAACTCAAAAGCAAACATCATAAAAAGCAAGGGCAAAATCAAAGATAAATGTGTTCTAAAAAATTTCATTCATTTTTCCATTTTCTATATTAAATCTTCTGTAATTTAGTCTTAAATTACTAGGAATTCTATGCGTTACAACCACAACGCAAGTGCCTAAAAGCTCACGAGCGGACTTTAAAAGCGTCCAAATAATATCAGAAGAATACTCGTCCAAATTCCCCGTTGGCTCATCACAAAGTAAGAGCTTTGGATTATGCGCTAAAGCTCTTGCCATAGCCACTCTTTGCTGCTCACCACCTGAAAGCTGATCGGGCTTTTTATCAGCTTTGAAGGTCAAATTCACATGCTTTAAAAGCTTAGCTGCTTGCTCTTGGCAAATTTTTTTAGAATAGCCCTTAATCATTAAGGGAAGCATTACATTTTTTTCTATGCTATATTCTTGTATGAGCTTATAATCTTGAAAGATAATTCCTATCCTTTGACGCAGCTTTAAAAGTTCTAAATTTCCTATTTTTCTCATACTTGCTCCACACACTTCAAGCTGTCCTGAAAGCAATTCTAAATCTCCATAAAAAGACTTTAAAAGTGTGCTTTTACCACTTCCGCTCTTGCCCGTGATAAAAATGAAATCATCATTTTTAAAAGCAAAGCTCACTTCTTTTAATACCAACTCATCATAACCCAAAGAAAGCTTTTTTGCCTCTATAAGATTTGCCATTTTTCACCTTTTCTTTTTTTGCAATTTTGCTTTAATTTTGCTTAAAACTTAAGAAAATTGTTCAATTTTGCACTTTAATTCTCCTAATGCTTTTAAATTTTCTTGTGTTTTTAAAGGATTTTTAAAAAGAAATTCTGTCTTTTTGCCAAATAAAATATAAGCGTGTGATGGGGCATTAAAAGCTCCAAAAGCACATTTTAAAATAAAACCCTTTTCACTCTCATAAAGATTTCTAAAGCTTAAAAAATAATCTTCCCCTCTTATACTTTTCTTTTCAAACTGCTCCCAAAAAGTTCTCATTTGACTTGCATTTAAATGCAAATTTGTCAAATCAAGCTTTTCTTCGTTTTGATTTTCTTCCGGCATATCAAGTCCCCAAACGATTAAATCATAAATGTCTTTTTTCTGCTTTTTCCATCTATCTTCATATTTGCTTGAAATTTCCAATTTCTCATTTTTTTTCAGCAAAAACTGCGGCTTAGAAAAAATCAAAAATTCCTTTAAGGCAAAATCAAAATACGCATAACTATCTGTCCTAAGCTCAAATTCTCCCCTTAAAACCCTCGCACACTCCTTGCAAAACGCCTCACTTATAACCCTTCTGTGTGGCTTATCTTCCCAAGGCACGGGAAAATGTAAGAAAATTTTTTCAATGGATTTAGTCTTTAAAATACTTAATAAAAGTCTCGCATCACTTTGGATTAAAAGGACATTATTTAAATTTTGTGCCTTAGCTAATTTTGCCACTTGAGTGAGAGCTGGAGTGTAAATTTCTACTCCAAGCATTAAAATTTGAGGATTTTGCTTCGCCTTAAAGAGCAAATGTCTGCCCGAACCAAAACCGATTTCTATATAAATTTTTTCTTCTTTTTCGAGTCTTATTGAAAGCTCTTCCAAATCTCTAGCGATTAAGGGAGTTTGCTCCACTAAGGCATTATTTTTTAAGCCAAAAGCCTCATTTAAAATTCCCTCGCAAAAATTCTCCTTAAAGACCTTCAAAGCTTTTTGTAAATAGCCTATTTTAGAAGGTTTAGAGTGTTTATCTGCTTTGATAATAAAAGCGTTTTTTTCTTTTTTAATTTGCAAAAAAAAGCTTTGCTCTAAAAGCTGTATAAAAATCAGCGTAACGCTCGCATTTTCCGCCTTAAAAAGAAAGCTTACTCCGTCTTTTTCAAAAGGTAGAGTAAGCTTCTTTATACTTTTGGTTTTAAAATTTGGCATTATTGTGCTGCTTTGACCTTAGATGAGGGTGCTGAGCGTTGCCCAAGCTCATCAATAGCAATCACTTCATAACTATACTCTACTCCCGCTAAAGCTTTAATATCTCTTAGTCTTTTTTCTTTAATTCCTTTAAAAACAGCGTTTTGCTCCCCACCATAACGCTTGACTTCATATTCTACGGCTCTATTATCATTATCCGCCCACTCTAGCACAATGCCTTCGCTTGTGATTTGTGCTAAAATAATGCTAGGACTAGCAGGAAGACCCAAAGTCTTACCCTCGACACCCTTTTTAGGCATAGGACTTTCCAAGCCGTCTTTATCGACCATAGTGATTTTATATTGCTTACTTTCTCCAGCACCTTGCACTATATCTTCATAGCTGTTTTTATCTGTTTTTGCTAAAAGCGTAAAAGGTAAAAAGCTCGAGCTTGTCGCATAAATTTTAAAATAAGAAAAATCCTCATACACAGGCGAATCCCAGCTTAGCATAATCTTTCCATTAAGATCATTACTTGCACTTAAATGCGTTATTTCAGGCGGCAAAGCTTTACTAGTTGAATTTAACACTTCGCTAGGCTCACTTTGAACCCCATCAAAGGTCAAAGCACTTACTCTATATAAAAAATTTTCATTTGCCTTAACCTCATCGATAAATTCAGCACTCAAGCGGTTTTTCACTTCGCCTATTTTTGCAAATTTTTTATCCTCCACTTTCTTTTTTTCAATAATATAGGCATTAACCCTTAAATCCGTATGCGGACGCCAAATAAGCTTAATGCGTTCAGGTAAATTTGTAATCGCTTGCACAAAAGCTAAAGGCTCTGGGCGAGGCTGGGTTGCAATTTCTATTATCTGTCCTTCTTCTGAAAAATGTCCTTGCTCATTAAAAGTTTTCATCATATATTGATATTTTGTGCCACTTTCTAATTTTGTATCAACATAATGTGTTTGAAATTTGTCCTTAATAGTCGCTACAAGCTTCATTTGCGGCTCTTTTTCGCTTGAGCGGTAAAGATAAAAGCCTTGTATATTCTCACCATACAAAGGCTCCCACTCAAAAGCGACATTACTAAGATCGCTTATACTTTTAAGACTTTGCACTTTTGGCAAACTCTCATTTAACTGCGTTTGCTTAGGCGTGGTAAGTTCAGCCACACTACAAGCACTAAATAAAAGAGTTAAACTCGCCAAGCAAATGCTCAAGTGAAATCGTCTCATCATCTTCTCCTATTAAAAGTTTTTTTTCTAAAATTTCTTTAAAATCTTCCATTAAAGGCGCTTTAACAAAAACTAGCTCCTTTGTTCTTGGGTGTTTAAAATACACAAAATACGCATGTAACATCACTCTGCAAATTTCATTTCCCTTATAACCATAAAGCGTATCGCCTAAAATATGGCGGTTGATACTTGCTAAATGCGCCCTTATTTGATGCGTTCTCCCGCTAAAAAGCTTTGCTGCGATTAAATTGATATCTTTAGCAAGTGCCAAATTTATAAAAGCACTTTTAGCCTCTTTTGCCTTAATTTTTGGACTATAATTTTCTCTCTCAATCGCAATTTTTTTAATACGATTTTGCGTACTTCTTGTTAAGGCTTTATTGATGATTATTTTATCCTCTTTTAGTGGCAAGTCAATTAACGCAAGGTAAATTCGACCCAAGCTTTTATCTTGCAATTGCTCACTTAATCTTTGATGAGAAAAATTATTTTTCGCAATAATAATCGCCCCACTTGTTTCTTTATCTAGCCTATGCACAAGCCCAGCGCGAAGCTCTCCTGCCAAATTTGAAAGGGCATATTTTTTCGCAAGTAACCAATCGATTAAAGTCGCCTCCTTCACGCTACTTGCACCGTGAACAACCAAATTTTGTGGCTTATTTAAAACAAGCACATCTTCATCTTCAAAAAGAACATCAACCTCAAAATTTACTTCATATTGCGTTTTAAGTTCTTTTTGCGGCAGGGTTTTAAGCGTGATAATGTCGCCGTTTTTAAGCTTGAAGGAATTTTTATTTTGAATTTTATCATTGATTAAAACGGCATTATTTTCTATCAGTAAGCTAACTTGCGAACGACTTTGATTAAGAATTTTAGCAAGTTTGACATCTAATCTTGCCTCTTCATCAACTAAAAAAGTCTGCATTTTATTTTATCTTTCCTTAGCGTAAGATTTAAAATTCTAGCGTATAATTGCGTATTTTATCACAAAAGGCAAATTTTGTTTAAACTTGACAGAAGAATACTTACGCATTTTGACTATATCCAGCCCATACTTATCCTGCCTATCATTATGCTTTCTTTTTTTCTCATTTATGAAGCAAGTGCTAGATTAGCCGAAAAGCAGTTTATTTACATTTGTGTGGGCTTTTTGACCTTTTCTTTTTTCTTTCTTTTACCGCTTAGAAGATTTATTTGGCTTATCCCTGTGCTTTATTGGATTAATATCGCTTTGCTTTTGAGCGTAGATTTATTTGGCGTAGAAAATTTAGGAGCAAAAAGATGGCTTGCTATCCCTTTCACCTCCTTTACTATCCAGCCTTCTGAACTTTTTAAACCTGCTTTTATCTTAATGTTAGCTTATCTCATCTATCAAAATCCCCCACCAAAAGAAGGCTATGGAGTTAAAGATTTTATAAAATTAAGCTTTTTTATTCTTTTGCCCTTTCTTCTCATCACACAAGAACCGGACCTTGGAACAGCAAGCATTCTTTTAATAGTAGGCTTTGGTGTGCTTTTTATCATAGGGGTAAATTATAAAATTTGGCTTAGCATTTTTTTAGCCCTTGCCCTTGCCTCACCGCTTATTTATACACATTTTTTAAAACCCTACCAAAAGCAAAGAATTCACGATTTTTTATCCGAAAAACCAAGCCATCAAGTCGCACAATCTATCATCGCCATAGGTAGCGGAGGACTTAGCGGTAAGGTGCAAGATGAAGCTACGCAAACGCACTCTAAATTCCTACCCATTTCAACGAGTGATTTTATCTTTGCTTATGTTGTGGAGCGTTTTGGCTTTTTTGGAGCTTTATTTTTGGTGCTTTTGTATGCTCTACTCATTTTTCATTTATTAAGTTTAAATTACAAATTTAAAGAAGATTATTTCACACGCGTTGTGATTAATTGTGTCGCCTTATTTATCTTTATTTACACGGCTGTTAATATTTCTATGACCGTGGGTTTTGCACCGGTAGTTGGTGTGCCTATGCCTTTTTTTAGCTATGGAGGAAGCTCTTTTACAACCTTTATGGTCTTTTTTGGCATTTTACAACATTTAATTACCTTTAGATTTTTTTGGACGGATAAAATAAAAGGTTAAATTTCTTTTTAAGGATTTTAAGCTATAATTTCGGCTTTAAACTAAGCCAGTGGATTTATAGCTCAGTTGGTTAGAGCAACCGGCTCATAACCGGTTGGTCGCAGGTTCGAGTCCTGCTAAATCCACCATTATTTTATTCTATATTTTCACTAACCCCTTTCAAATATCTACAAAATAAGTATTTTTAAAAATTAAAAATTTTATCTTCATCTTTTTATTGCAAACATTAAATTTTTAAACACCCTTAAAGCCTTATTATTTTATACTTTCATCTTTAAAACACTAAGAAAGGACACTATGGGACGCGCATTTGAATACCGCAGAGCCTCAAAAGAAGCTAGATGGGACAAGATGAGTAAGCTTTTCCCTAAACTTGCTAAAGCCATACAAGTCGCAGCAAAAGAAGGTGGGAGCGACCCTGATATGAATCCTAAATTGCGTTCTGCCATCGCCACCGCTAAGGCAAATAATATGCCAAAAGACAACATTGACGCCGCAATCAAAAGGGCAAGCGGTAAAGATAGTGCGGAGATTAAAAGCATACATTATGAGGGCAAAGCCCCGCACGGAGCTTTGATAATGGTCGAGTGTATGAGTGATAATCCAACTAGAACCGTGGCTAATGTCAAGGCTATCTTTAACAAAAACGGCGGAGAAATGCTACAAAATGGGGCTTTAGGCTTTATGTTTGCTAGAAAGGCAGTTTTTCACTTAGAAAAATTTGAGGGCGATTTGGAGGAGCTTGAGCTTGACCTCATCGATGCAGGACTTGAGGAGCTAAATCAAGACGAAGAAGAGCTTTTAATTAGCGGTGATTATACCGCTTTTGGAGAATTAAGCAATGCCATTGAGGCTAAAAATTTGGTCGTTAAAAAAGCAGGGCTTGAATATGTGCCAAATTCGCCTGTAAGTTTTAATGAAGAGCAATTAGCCGATATAGAAAAATTGCTCGATAAATTAGAAGATGATGACGATGTCCAAGCTGTTTATACAAATATAGAATGAATACTTTAGAAAAAAATTTAAACGCCCTTGAAAACCAAACGCTAAAATTAGAGCTAAGAGACATTAAGCATACGCACATTAAACCCGTCTTTGGAAAAGATAGTTTAGAACTCAACTTTTCGAATTTAGAGGGGGGGGGGGGGTGATGTATCAAAATCCCTTAGTCGAGCTTAAGCAAAGCCTAGAATTTTATAATGAGCAATTTGCGTTTTATCCTGTGCTTTATTTTTACGGCTTTGGCAACGGGCTTTTATTTAAAGCCCTACTTCAAAGCCCTTATCATAAGCATTTGGTGGTTTTTGAAAGAAATTTAGAGCTTTTATGGCTGTGCTTGAGTCTCATTGATTTTTCAAAAGAGCTAAAAGAGCAAAAACTCATCATCTATCATCAAACAAATAATGAAATTTTAAGAGAGCTTTGCACAAAAGAACCTTTTTTAGCTTATGCTAAGACTTGCATTTTGCATTTGGGTGCTAAGTATTATGAAAATTTTCAGCAAGATTATGAAAGGCTTGAGCTTGATTTACAAGAAACCTTTTCTCAAGCGATGTTTAGCAAGGGAAATAACCTAGAGGACGCCTTGCAAGGTGTGGGACATTTTATCCACAATCTCCCTGCAATTTTAAATAGTCCTAGTATCAAAGAGCTTTTAAACAAAAGGCAAAACATTGCCAAAACTGCCATTATTGTAAGCACAGGACCAAGCCTTATAAAGCAACTTCCGCTTTTAAAAAAGTATAGAGAAAAAGCCTTAATTTTTTGTGCGGATAGTGCTTATCCTATTTTAGCAAAGCATAATATTAAGCCTGATTATGTGTGTATGGTTGAGCGTCCTGAAATCACGGCGGAATTTTTTAAGCACGATTTTAGGGATTTTGATGAGGGGATTTGCTTTATCCTTAAAAGTGTCGTGCATCCAAACGCTCTTAAATATATGGAGCAATACAAAAGAAACTATATTGTATTTAACGAAACCCTGCCTTTCATCAAGGCTTTTAGGCTCGATGCTTTTGCCCTGCATTATGGAGGTCCAAGCGTAGCGAATTTAGCTTTTGTGCTATCTTTATGCTTGAAAGTGCGAAATATCATTTTAATAGGACAGGACTTAGCCTATGATGAAAATGGCTTTTCACACCCTAAAGATTATCAGCACGGGCAAAATTACGAGAGCGAAAGTAAGAAATTTAGCGTTTTAGCTTATGGTGGGGAAGGTTTTGTAGAAACAAATTTGTATTGGAATATGTTTAAACATAGCTTTGAAGCCGATATTTTAGAGGCTAAGAAATGGCTTGATATTGACATTTTTAACGCCACAGAAGGTGGAGTCAAAATAGAAGGAACGATAGAAAAGAGCTTTAAGCAGTGTTGCGAAGAACTTTTAAAAGAAGAGCTAAAAAGACCTTTTGAGAATTTAAATTCCTTAAACCAAACCAAGCAAGACGAGCTTTTACTCAAATGCTATGCTAAAATTTATCAAAGTTTAAGTTTAAGCAAGGCATTTTTACAAGAGCTTGAAGAAAATGAAGGTGAAATTCAAAAAGCCTACGAGACTTTTTCTCTTTCTAATCCTCAAACCTTCAAAGAAACACAACAAAATTTAGTCCAGCTTATTGAAAATTGCAAAGAAAAGATAGAGAAAAATAAAAAAGACAAGGCTATTTTATTTGATGTTTTAAACCCTCTCCTAGCGCAATTTGAATTTGATCTTGCTACGATTTTGGTGCAAAATGCTAAAAATATCCAAGAAAATTATCAAAAAACCCTCCTTTATGCTAACGCTCATTTAAGTTTAATCTCCCTAGCAAAACAAGGCTTAACGGAGCAAAAAGAAACGATTATCAAGCACCTAAGCCCCCTCGAAAATGCTCTAACTCATCTTAATCCTTACAAAGATAAAATAAAGGAAAAATATGCAAGAAGCACTCTTTAACGCAAATTTAAACGCCTTAAAAAATCCTCTTTTAAAACAAGAGCTTCTTAGCATAAAAGAAAGCAAATTTAAACTCATCGTAGGCAAAAATGAACTTGATGTCAATTTGCTCGATGAGGGGGGGGGGGGGGTGATGTATCAAAATCCCTTAAGTGAATTGAAGCAGAATTTAGAGCGTTACACTGATAAATTTGCCCTTTATCCTGTGCTTTATTTTTACGGCTTTGGCAATGGGCTTTTATTTAAAGCCCTACTAGCAAACGCTCATTTAAAACACATTGTCATTTTTGAAAGAGAGCTTGAAATTCTTTACACTATCTTTCACCACATTGATTTTTCAAAAGAACTAAAAGAGCAGAAAATCTTACTTTTTAACGCTAACACTATAAGTGCTGAGGAGCTTCGCTGTCTTTGCTACTTAGAGCCTTTTTTTAGCTATGCTAGAGTGTATTTTCTAGAGCTTTGTAGTGATTATTATGAAAAATTTAGCGATGATATTATAAAGCTTAATCAAACCCTACTTCAAAGCTTTACCTACGCCATTTGCTCTCAAGGAAACGATCCGCTTGACTCCTTACAAGGCATAGAGCAATTTATCCTCAATCTCCCCGCCCAGCTAACTCACCCAAGTCTTAAAGAATTCCTAGATAAAAGACGCAATATAAGCAAAAACGCCATTATCGTAAGCACAGGACCAAGCCTTATAAAGCAACTTCCTCTTTTAAAAGAGTATAGAGAAAAAGCCTTAATCTTTTGTGCGGATAGTGCTTATCCTATTTTAGCAAAGCATAATATTAAGCCTGATTATGTGTGTATGGTGGAAAGAAGTGATTTTACGGCGGAATTTTTTAAGCACGATTTTGGGGATTTTGATGAGGGGATTTGCTTTATTTTGGTTTCTTTAGTGCATCCCAATGCTCTTAATTATCTTAAAGATAAAAATTATATTCTTATTAATAAAACTTTAAATTTCGCACATTTTATGGATTTTAAAGAATATGATTTTGAGCATCCGCTTTCTAATGTCGCCTGTATGGCTTATTCTCTTGCTTGTGAGCTTGGTGCTAAAAATATCATTTTAATAGGACAGGACTTAGCCTATGATGAAAATGGCTTTTCACACCCTAAAGATTATCAGCACGGGCAAGATTATGAAAAAGATAGTGCCAAATTTGGCATTTTAGCTTATGGAGGAGAGGGTGAAGTTCTCACTCACACCACTTGGCTTTTATTTAAGCAAAATTTAGAAGATATTATTTTACGCCAAAGCCCCACCTGCTACAATGCCACAGAAGGCGGTGCTAGGATAGAACATTGTATAGAAAAAAGCTTTAAGCAATGCTGCGAAGAACTTTTAAAAGAAAAGCTAAAAAGACCCTTCCCACCCCTTACAAAATCAACAAATTCAAAAGAACTTTTGCAAAAAGCCTATCAAAAAATCATTTTAGCTCTAAAACATAGCGATGAATTTCAAATCACACTTTCACATTTTCATAAACGCTTACAAGAAGAAATTTTAAAGCTTGAAAGTGTTAATCTAAAGCATTATGAACTTGAAATTTTAGACGAAATTCAAAACTCTCTTTCACACACTAAGGAAAAATATTACGAATTATTTGAACTTTTAAGTCCTTACATTACCCAGTTTAAACTAAATCTTGCTAGAATTTTGGTTTTAAATCCAAAAACCTTAGAGGATCAATTTAATAAAAACTTAATTTTATTGCAAGAAAATTTAAAGTTGATAGAATTTATCTTTCAAGCTTTACAAACGCTAGATTTAAGATTAGAAAACGCTCTAAAACTTTTGGAAAACGCCATAAAGGAAAATCAATGCTAAAAACCATAGATACAAGTAAAGTTAAAGATTACAAAGGCGCAATCATCAAAACCCAAAAAGGCGACATCAAACTCAAGCTTTTTGGCGAAGAAGCTCCGCAAACGGTGTGCAATTTTGCAAATTTAGCCAAAGAGGGTTTTTATAAAAATTTAAACTTTCATCGCGTTATAAAAGACTTTGTGATTCAAGGAGGTTGCCCACACGGAAATGGCATAGGCGGTGCCGGTTATGAAATCATTTGCGAGTGTGATGACCAAACACACAAGCATTTAAGAGGCACGCTCTCTATGGCACACGCAGGACGCGATACGGGCAGTTCGCAATTTTTCATCACACATAGCCCACAGCCTCATTTAGACGGCGTTCATACCGTTTTTGGACAAATTGACGAAAAAGACAAGGAAAGTCTTAAGGTCTTAGACTCCATTAAACAAGGAGATAAAATCATAGATATTGAAATTTTAAGCCAAATTTAATGCAAGAAATTTTTAATTTCATCATCGAAACAGCCAGTGCGTGGGGCTATCTTGGCATTATTATCTTAATGACCATAGAAAGTTGCTTCATACCCTTTCCTAGCGAAGTTGTGATGATACCTGCTGGCTATTTAGCACATAAGGGAGAGCTTGATTTTAGTCTTTGCATTTTGAGCGGGGTTTTTGGTTCTGTTTTGGGAGCTTTAATTAATTATTATCTTTGTTTTTTTTGGGGGAGAGATTTTATCTTGCGTTATGGGCGTTTTTTTGGCATTACAGAAGAAAAATTTGCTAAATTTGAAGTTTTTTTTAATAAGCACGGCGAATTTTCTACTTTTGTTTGTCGTTTGCTTCCGGGCATTCGTCAATACATCTCTATGCCAGCAGGCTTGGCTAAAATGAGAGTGATTAATTTTGTCATTTTTACCGCTGCTGGAAGTGGAATTTGGGTCAGCATACTTGTATTTTTGGGCTATTTTTTAGGAGAAAATGAAGACTTGATTAAAGAATATTTACATCAAATTTTACTTTTTATCTTGCTTTTTGTTCTCATTGCTAGTCTTATTTATATCAAAATTAAAAAACCTTTTACTAAAGAAAAGCGATGAAAAAGCCACAAGTTCAAGCCTTAAGCGACTTTCTAACAGAATACACAAAGCTAATGTTAAGCTCAGGCACTTACACAGCAAGGGTTTCAAAATGTGTCGAAAGAATCGCACAAATTTACGGCTATGAGGTTAATATTAACTTTTTCTTTCATCATTTTTCTATCAATATAGTCGATAAAGATGATAATTCCATTAATCGCACTTATATCATACCCAACAAACACGCATATTTGAATTTTAAGCTTATTTTAGATTTAAGTGCTTTAAGTTGGGCGATTTATGATAAAAAATACACATTAGAAAACGCCAAAAAACTTTTTTATCAAATCAGCACGCAAAAAAAGCATCCCTACGCCTTAACTTTGTTTCTCGTCTCACTTGGAAATGCCGCTTTTTGTAGGCTTTTTGGAGGAGATTTTGGGGGCTTTTGTTTAGTGTTTTTAGGCACACTTGCAGGACTTAGCTTAAGATATATTTTAACCAAAATTAAAATTGATTTAAGAATTCAATATGTCATTTGTGCTTTTATTTCATCGTGGATTGTTTTTTTAGGAGTCGATACAAATTTAACAAAAGAAGCCGATATAGCTTTAGGTTCAAGTATTTTATATCTCATACCGGGAGTATTTTTCATCAATTCTGTTATCGATATTTTAAAAGACCACATTTTAATGGGACTTAGTCGTATTATTAGCGTTGTGATTTTAGTATGCTGCATTGCTATGGGGATTTATACAACCTTAAGTCTTTCAAATTATGGGATTTTACAATGAGTGCCTTGCTTAATGATATGCTTTTTGCTGCAATTGCTGGATTTGGCTTTGCTTATGCTTGTAATCCTCCCTTAAAAACGCTCATTTTTTCAGCCCTACTTGCTGCTATCGCACACGGATTGCGTTTTGCTTTATTAAATTATTTTCATTTTCAAACCCTAGCCATAGCGACCTTTATGGCTTCTTTTTGCATAGGCTGTTTAGGGATTTTATGTGCTAAAATCAGCAAAACCCCCGCTGAAATCATCACTTTCCCAGCCCTTATCCCTATGATACCCGGAATTTACGCCTATCAAGCCATTTTATATCTTTTCTCTTTTATAAGAAGCGAAGATTTGCAAGCTAAAACAAATTTCTTAATTGGCTTTTTTGACCATTTTTTCACAGCTCTTTCTGTAACCCTAGCCTTAGCTGTTGGCGTGTCTGTAACCCTACTCATCTTTTTTGAACAAAGCTTTATGATGACTAGAAATCGCCAAGAATTTAAACGCATTATTTAGAAAATTATGCTTAAATTCAATAAATTTCAAAAAAAAGGATACATATGCTTTGCCCAGTTTGTAATGTCGATTTAATGATGAGTGATAGAAGTGGCGTAGAAATTGACTATTGCCCTAAATGCCGCGGCGTGTGGCTTGATAGAGGTGAGCTTGATAAAATCATCGAGCGTAGCACACCTGTCAATGAAAGAGCAAATTCTTCTTACTCTAGAAATGACTATCATCAAAGCCACCACAATGATGGCTATTACAAAAAGAAAAAGAGAGAAAGTTGGATAGGGGAGCTTTTTGACTTTTAATGCTCCATCTTATCTTTTGCCCGAATTCCCATAAGGGCAAACCCTGTCTTAATACTAAGTGCCACTAAAGCAAAAAGCTTTAACAAGCTATCTTCATTTTCCGTTCCTATGACCCTATTTTCATAATAAAATTTATGAAAAGAAGCCGCCAATCCTTTAAGATAATCAGGAATTTTCTGCAAAGCTCTTTGCTCAAAAGCATCGTTTAAAACAGATCCCAAATTTAAAGCCTCAAATAACAAATTTGTCGCCTCATCGTTTAAATTTGACAAATCAGCCTCTAAAACATCATCAAGACTTTTTCCTGCTTTAAGAAAAATTTGTTTTACTCTTGCGTGAGCGTAATTGATGTAAAATATGGGATTAGAGCTATCTTCTTTTTTAAGAATATCAATGTCAAATTCTAAATGCGTATCACACTTTTTACTCAGAAAAATAAAACGCAAAGCATCACTTCCTATCTCATCTAAAATTTCACTCATCAAAATGAAATTTCCCGCTCTTTTACTCATTTTATAAGGTTGATTATCTTTTAATAAAGATACCATTTGTGCAAGGATAATTTCCAAATTTTGTGGATTAAAACCTAAAAATTCAATCGCAGCCTTCATTCTTGGGATATAGCCGTGATGATCCGCTCCCCAAATATTAATGCACTTATCATAGCCCCTACTCATCTTATCTTTATGATAAACAATATCTGCCGCCAAATAAGTCCCACGCCCATCATCACGCACGATAACGCGGTCTTTTTCATCGCCCTTTAGCGAAGAAGCAAGCCAAATTTTATAATCCCTTTCATAAACACCGCCGTGTGCTTTTAAGGACCTAATCGTATCTTCCAAAGCGTTATAATAAGACCTTTCGCTTACATAATGATCGATTATGATATTTGCCTGTGCTAAATTTTTCTTAATCAAATCAAGCATTTTGTCCTTAGCCCAAAAAGCTAAATTTGACACATTGTCCATTGTAAAAAAGTCTTTTTCAAAATTTGCAAAAGCCTCACGCGCCAAATCGTCAATATACTCGCCCTTATAAGCGTTTTCTGGGTATTCAAGCTCTTCATTTAAGCAAAGTATCTTAACCTTAAATAAAACTGAAAGTCCAAGTAAATCAATTTGATTACCCGCGTCATTAACATAATATTCCGTATCAAATTTATAACCCAAATGTCTCGCCACTCTTGCTAAAGTATCACCAAAAATAGCCCCTCTCGCATGCCCTATATGAAGCGGTCCTGTAGGATTTGCACTAACATATTCAAGTAAAAAGCTTTCATTTTTTGCCTTACCCTTACCAAATTCATCAGGCTGCTTTAAAGCTTTTTTAGCAAGAATGTCTAAAAAAGCTTTAGAAAGTCTAAAATTTAAATAGCCATTTACTGCTTCAACTTTTTCGAAATAAAAATGATCTTCAAATTTCAACGCCAAATCCGCAGCGATCAAAGCAGGAGCCTTTTTAAATTCTTTAGCTAAAGAAAAAGCAAGTGGAGTGGCAAAATGTGCCAAAGCTTTATCTTTTGGATTTTCAAGGATAAAATCTCGTCCTAAAATTTTATAAATTTCTTCATAAACTATATTTTTCAAAATGAAACCTTAAGCTTTTTTTGTTTCATCTAAATTCGCTTCACTAGTAGCCTTTTTCTCCTCAGACTTTTCTTCTATCTTCATCGCATTTTTTGGCTCATCATCATTATCCATTTCGCTTCTAAAGGTCTTAATCCCTTTACCAACACCTTTGGCAAGCTCTGGGATTTTCTTCGCTCCAAAAAGCAAAATTACAATCACTAAAATAATAATCCAACCACTAACACCTATATTTCCTATACCCATATCATACTCCTTTATTCCATAAATTTTGAATTTGCCCTATATCTTGCCTCTTTGTTTTATATTTTAAAGAAAGAAAAATAGAGCGTAAAGCCTCATAACTTTTCTCTAAATTATCATTAATAATGAGATAATCATACCCCTCAAGCTCTTCCATTTCTTCGCTAGCATTTTCAAGCCTTTTGTCAAGCTGTGCTATTGTATCAGTGTTTCGCTTAAGAAGCCTTTTTTTTAACTCCTCCTTGTTTTTCGTTGTGATAAAAATAGAGTCAATTTGATCTCCTAAACTCTCTTTTGCAATCCTAAAACCTTGCACATCAATGTCAAAAATGACAATTTTTCCCTCATCTAAAGCCTTATTTGTATGCCTTAAAGAAGTGCCGTAAAAATTCTCATGCACCCTAGCCCACTCCAAAAAATCTCCATTTTTTATGCCATTTTGAAATTCTTCTTGGCTGATGAAATGATAATGCACCCCATTTATCTCACCATCTCTAGGCGTTCTTGTTGTGGAAGATATGGAAAAATAAAGCTCGTCTTTAAATTCCTCAAAAAGCTTTTTAAGCAGGGTTGATTTTCCAGCTCCACTAGGACCGGAAATGAGCAAGATAAAGCCTCTCAATGCCCTTCCTCATCAAAACTTATCTTAATATTTATATTCATATTCATACCCTTAAGTGCGGCTTTTAGCGTATCATCTTTAATGCTTGCACTTATCGCCTTGCTAATGCCTTGACTAAGCTCTTCCATAAGCTCATCTTGTGAAATTTTAAGCTCTTGCTTTTCAAAATCATTTTGTATTTCTGTCTCTTTTGTGGTCTGTTCCTCTTCAAAATTGACTTCCTCGCCTAAAGCTTGTTTGATATCCCTTTCTTTTAAGTTGGCAAATTCATCTAGTTCTACATTTGGCACGACAAGCTCTTCATCGCTAACGCCTAAAACTTCATCATCTAGCACGGGCTCATCTTTAAATTCCTCTAAAACTTTCACCCCATCTTCTTGATTGATATCCATATCAAGCTCATCAAGTTGTGCTAATTCATCTTTAATTTGCTCTTCTGTGCTTAAAGGCTCATTTTGCGTCTCTTCTTGTTCATTTTCCTCGACCACAGGTAAAGTTTCTTCAGCTTCAACACTCTGCTCTTTTTCTTGTCCCAAAAATTCGGCATCTTCTGGTAAATCATCAAAACTTACCTCGCTCTCTTGCTCTTCAACCATAGGCAAAAGATCTTCTTCGCTTTTTAAATTTTCAACTTCTACATTTTCACTTTCTTGCTCATTTTCCAAATTTTCAAGTTCTAAATTTTCGCTTTTCTCTTCGCTTTCACTTTCTAAAGTTTCTTGTTCGCTTTCTTGCCTTTCTTCTTCCTCGCTCAAATTTAGCTCCAAATCTTCTTCTTTAACTTCTTCTTTTAAATTTTCATCTAAACTTAAATCTTCAAAACTTTCTTCGTTTGAAATTTCTTCATTTTCTAAATTTTCACCCTCTAATTTTACATCTTCTAGCTTTTCGGGCTCCAAATTTTCCCGTTCCTCTTCTTGTTCGTCCAAATTTTCTTCTAAAGAAAGAGTCTCCTCGCTCAAATTTTCACCTTCTTGTTCCTCATCTAAGCTTAAATCCTCAAGCCCCACTTCTCCCACCTCTTCTTCCTTGCTCTCTTTCTCATTTGGCACATCGTCCAAATTTAAAGCATCTAAATCAAGGTTTAAATTTGCGTAAGGATTTTCATCTTCTATCACAGCTTCTTTTGACGGCTCTTGGCTTAATAAATTTAAAAGATCTGTCGGCAAAAAAGGCTTAGATAAAATTTCTACATCAAGTTTGCACTCTTTATTGCGAGGATTAAGATAGATAAGCCTTTTGCATTTGTCTTTTAGGAAGTCAAGGTCGGCTTGCGTGTCGCTATCTACAATAATCACATCATAAATTCCATCCTCGTAAGCACTCAACTCACTGATTTCATAAGACATTTTTTGCGCACTAAGATTGATAAGCTTAGAAACAACAGGATTTTCATTTAAAAGTAAAATTTTCATCATCTTTCCTTAAAAATAATTGCTTATTTTATGATAATTTTTTTTATTATTAGCTTAGGTAAAAAAAAGAGTTTGCATATTTGAAAAAACCTCCGCAATAAGTTCTTTAAAATATTCCATCATAATAAGCAAAATGGCAATTAAAACCACAAAAGCAAGGGCGATTTTAATAGGATAGCCAATTACTAAAAGATTAAATTGTGGCATAGTTTTCATCAAAATGCCAAAAATCACATCGGCAAGCAAAGAAATGGCAAGTATAGGAAAAGCCATAGTAAAGCCTATCACAAACACGCTCAACATACCAGAATTTAGATATTGCATAAAATTTTCGCTAGGATAAAAGCCACCGAGATTAATATAAGTTAAACTTTGACTTAAAAATAAAAGCATTAAATGATGTCCATCAAAAGCCAAAAAGAAAAGCAAAGCAAGTAAATTTAAAATTTGTGAAGTAACAGGCATATTAATACCCGAGCTAGGATCTAGCACACTTGCCATAGTAAAACCCATAGTAAAAGCTATTTGCTCACCTGCCATCATTATGATAACAAAAACAAATTGGATAATAAGCCCCGCTATCATACCAAAAAGCACCTCGCTTAAAAGCTGCAAGATAAAAAAACTATCCAAATGCAAAACTTCAATTTTCGCTAAAGGATATAAAAACATCGTGAGAAAAA
This sequence comes from Campylobacter upsaliensis, assembly GCF_900637395.1. Classification (NCBI taxonomy): domain Bacteria; kingdom Pseudomonadati; phylum Campylobacterota; class Epsilonproteobacteria; order Campylobacterales; family Campylobacteraceae; genus Campylobacter; species Campylobacter upsaliensis. The sequence goes on from NZ_LR134372.1 coordinate 1,225,055, forward strand.
ATACTATAGTTGTTTTTACCACCATAGGAATGCTATTATGCGAAAAGAAAGGAAAAAATACAATAAGACCACTAAGTCTAGCAAACAAAAGCATAAAAGTTGCTACATTTTTATCGCCTAGATAATTAACAAATTCCATTTGCTTTTAAAATGTAGGTTTTATCACAAAGACTTGCAAGCGTGTCATCGTGCGTTACGAAAAACAAAGCAGCATCATTTTCTTTCACATAATCCATCAAAATGCGTAAAACATTTTTAGCGTTAGCAAAATCCAAATTTCCTGTCGCTTCATCAGCAAAAATAATGCGTGGTTTTTTACAAAGCACCCTAGCGATGCTCACTCTTTGCTGCTGTCCGCCACTTAATTTGCCTATTTTTTGATCCAAAAGCATATCTATACCTAACTTTTTTAATAACCTTTTATCTAAATCCTGCTTAGATAAAACACTAGCAAGTTCTATATTCTCTAAAGCACTAAAGCCTTTAAAAAGATAGTGTGCTTGAAAGATAATGCCAAAGTCTCTACGGCGAATTTCAAGCCTTTTATTTTCATTTAAATCATATAAATTTTGATTTTGATATAAAACAATGCCAGAATTTGGCTTTAAAAAAGAAGATAAAATATGCAAAAGCGTAGATTTACCACAGCCACTACTTCCTTGAACGGCTATGCAATCTTTAGCTCTCAAAGATAAGTTTAAATTCTCAAAGAGCGGATAATCAAAGCTATGACTTAAATTTTCCGCTCTTAGAAGTTCCATTTTAGCCTATTTGTGCGGCAACCTCTGCCGCGAAGTCTTCAGTCTTTTTCTCCAAGCCCTCACCTACTTCAAAGCGGATAAATTCGACTATTTTAATTGAACCTCCCAACTCTTTTTCTTTTTCAGTGATTACTTGTGCAATGGTTTTTTTATCATCCATTACATAAAATTGTCCCATTAAGGTTAATTTGCTATCAAGCTGTGAATTCTCGGCGATAAAGCTTTCTATCTTACCCGGGATAATTTTATCCCAAATTTTCTCAGGTTTATTTTGAGCTTTAAGCTCTGCTTTAATATCCTCTTCAGCCTGCTTTAAAATAGCTTCATTAAGTTGCTTACGACTAGCAAATTTAGGAATTTTATGCTCTGGCTTGTTAGGATCTTTAAGCCTTCTTCTCTCTTCATTTTCCTTTTCAAGCTCTGCAACCAAAGCCTTATATTCACTCTCTACAAAGTCCATATCAAGCTCATCATAGCTTAAATAAGTCGGTTTCATCGCTGCTATATGCATACAAATTTGCTTTAAAAAATCCTTAGCTTTATTTGCCACTTCAGTGCTTTCACAAGCTGCCGCAATGATAACTCCCACGCGTCCATTTGTGTGAATATAGCCATTAACAACGCCTTTTTCACTTGCCTTTAGCGTGGCAAATCTCCTCACAACCAAATTTTCACCTATGGTCGCAATTTGACTTTTTAAATATTCTTCAAATTTAACACCGTTAATTGTGCTAACTTGAAGCTCCTCAATGCTCTTAAGACTATGATTTTGAATATGTGCTGTAGTATCTTTAGTTAAGGCAATAAATTGCTCATTTTTAGCGACAAAATCTGTTTCTGAATTAATCTCACTCACAGTTGCACTAGTAAAATCATCACTTACCTTAACGCTTACTAAACCTTCAGCTGCAAGTCTATCAGCTTTTTTGGCAGCCTTACCCAAACCTTTCTCTCTTAAAAGCTGAACTGCTTTTTCAAAATCGCCCTGAGTCTCCTTTAAAGCGTTTTTGCAATCCATCATTCCAGCACCTGTGCTTTCGCGTAGCTCTTTGACCATTTGTGCAGAAATTTCAGCCATTATTCTTGCTCCTCTTCAAAATCTTCTTCACTCATAGCTTCTTCTAAAACTTCTTGTTTTTCTTCTTCGCTGATTTCTTTTTCTTCGCTTTCTACAACGCCATCTTGCTCTCTTAAAGCCTTGCCCTCATTAATAGCCTCAGCCATTTCTTGACAAAAAAGCTGCACAGAACGAATCGCATCATCATTTCCCGGGATAGGATAGGTTACTAAGTCTGGATCGCAATTTGTATCAAGTGGTGCTACCACAGGAATTTTAAGTCTATTTGCTTCAGCAACGGCAATTCTTTCTTTCACGGTATCAATTACAAAAATCATATCGGGCTGACTTTTCATATAACGAATTCCACCAAGATAAGCGAGTAATTTTTCTTTTTTTCTTGTTAGCATTAAAGCTTCTTTTTTAGTTAAAAGCTTAATGCTTCCATCTTCTTCCATTTTTTCTATCACTTCGAGCTTACGAATACTTTGCCTTATCGTGCCAAAATTTGTCATCATACCACCAAGCCAACGATGATTCACATAAGGCATACCACATTTTTCAGCGTATTCTTTAATGGCTCCGCCCGCTTGTTTTTTAGTGCCGACAAAAAGTATAGTTTTGCCCTCAGCAGCAGCATCACGGACGATATTATAAGTGTATCTAAAATATCTTAGGGTCTTTTGCAAGTCAATCACATAAATACCCTTTCTCTCACCAAAAATGTATTTTTTCATTTTTGGATTCCAGCGTCTTGTTTGGTGTCCAAAATGCACACCACATTCTAACAAATCCCTCATACTAACCATGAGTTTCTCCTTATAATTTTAGCTTTTTCCTCCGCATCCCTTCATCACCTAAGCAGCTAAATAAGGACTGATGCGTGTGAAATAAGCCGTGATTATACAAAATTTAAGTTTAGTTTTTACTTAGATAAAGAAAAGTCGCCCAAAAGGCGACTTGCATTAATGTAGTTTAGACCAGACAGAACGCTTCCATAAAATCGCAAAAATACTAAGAATCACAAAGAAAATCATAATGTAAATTCCAAGACTTTCTCTTTCTTCTTTTTTACTATCGCCTACTTTTTCAATGTAAGAAATCACTTTCGCTTGTGTGGCTTCATTTAAACCTACCCTTGGCATAGCCGTTCCTGGAAGAAGTTTTTGCGTATTATTGACAAAATCGTTAAGATACTGCTCTCCTCTACTTCTTATCATCATCGATAAATCAGGCGGAACAGAACCTAAATAGCCCTTTAAATCATTTTTAGCTGAAGGACTAAAAAAGCCATCATACCTCATATCGTGGCAACGACCGCAAGACTCGATAAAAAGCATTCTTTCTTTAGCAAAGATTGTTTCTTTCTCCATTAAAGCAGTTTTTTCAGCACCTTCTTCAACTTTAGCGTATTTTTCTTCGACCTCTTGTTTAATTCTAGCATTTTCTTTTTCTTCAAATTTTAAAGCCATCTCTTTAAGATAAGCAATCACATCGGCTATGTTTTGATTAACAATTTTCTCGCTCTCGCCAGAAGTTTCACTATTGTAAGCTGTCATAATAAAGGCATCACCAAATTTATGATCAACCTTCAATGCTAAAGCTGGATTTAAAATCAAAGCAGCCAAAAATTTCTCATCGTAAAGCAAAGCAGCCGAGCTTAAATCAGGCGGTATCACACCATAAGCAGAAGAATCTGTAAAATTTGAAGCGATCCCATCTTCTTTTAAGCCGTGGCAAGCAAAACAATTGCCTTCAAAAAATGCCTTACCCTTAGTTGCATCACCTTTTGCAAAATCTATTTTTTCCACACTAGCCCAAAGTGCTTCATTTTTTGCTAAATTCTCTTTAGCTGCATCAAGGGCTTTAGTCGCACTTTCTACCTGTGAGACATCATTTTCTTTTTGTGCCTGAGCTAAAAGGGCTTCTTTGTCCGCAACTACACCTTTAGCAAAGCTCAAGTCCTCTTCCGCAAAATTAAAATTCGCAGGGCTTACATGAGGCTTCATTATAGAGTGTGCGTAAGGCTCAACGCCCCAGTATGTAAGGGCTGTAAATGCAACTACAACTAAAAATATCTTTAATTCTCTCATTTTTTAGCTCCTTTTTTTTCCATTATTGTAATCATAGGTAAAACTACAATAAGCAACAATAAAAATACGATAGAAGCATAAAATCCTACCCAAGCATTGATGCCTGTTGGAGGCAATTTACCATACACAGTTAAAACAATTAAATCTATAAGTAAAACCCAAAACCATATAAAAAATAGAGGTCTTTCATGAGCTGGTTTGACCACATCACTTCTATCAAGCCAAGGAAATAAAAAGAAAATCACTTGAGCGATACCAAAAGCAGCCAAGCCTATATCAAAAGCCTTAATACCACCCACATCAAAGAAAAAGCCTCTTAAAACTTCATAACTCCACAAGAAATACCACTCAGGATAAATATGTGCTGGGGTTTTAAGAGCATCCGCTGGGTCAAAATTGATAGGATCCATAGCAAAGCTAAATTTAAAACTTACCAAATAGAAAAAGAAAATCATAAATAAGCTAATATATACAAAATCCTTACTTAAAAAGCCCGGCCAAAATGGTATAACCTTAGAGCCTTTTGTATCTCCTGCCATATATTTTTCCGCTTCTAGGTCAAAGTCTAATTCTTCAGCTATTTCATTATTGACATGTGGAATTCTTAAGGAATAAAAGTGAAACACTATAATCATAATAATCACAATAGGAAGCAAACAAACATGAAGCATAAAAAATCGCGTTAAGGTTGGGTCAGATACTGCATAATCGCCTCTTATCCACACAACTAAAGCATCACCTATGAAAGGAATTCCGCCAAAAAGATTTGTAATAACTTGTGCCGCCCAATAACTCATCTGTCCCCAAGGAAGCATATAACCACTAAAAGCCTCAGCCGAAAACACGACAAATAAAAGCATGCCGCTTATCCATATCATTTCACGACCCTTTTTATAAGAGCCATAATAAATCCCTGTAAGCATATGAATATAAATGACCAAAAAGACAACAGACGCCGCCACTCCGTGCATATGACGCCACAGCCAACCATACTCAACCTCTTGCATAATAGTTTTATTAACACTATCAAAAGCTAAAGCCACATCAGGCTTATAATACATCACAAGTAAAAGCCCTGTTACAAAAAGTATGGTAAAAAGCGTGGTTAAAATCACACCCATAGCCCATAAAAAGTTAATTTGTTTTGGTATCCAGTATTTATTCATCAATACATCAAGCAATTTGTGAACCGCGAGTCTTTGATCAAGCCAATCCACTATGCCATTTGCTTTTCTAATCTGTGCCATCTTAAGCCTCCGCTACCATTTTTTGATACTCAGAACCCTCTTCTCCTAGAACGAGTTTTGTCCCCTCTATTTTAAAAGGAGGAATATCAAGCGGTCTTGGAGGAGGTCCAAAAACATTAACTCCACTAATATCAAATTCGCCTCCATGACAGGCACATTTAAAAAGCTGTTCGCTTGGAGCATAGGCAGGAATACAACCCAAATGAGTGCAAAGCCCTATTACAACGGTGTAAGAAGCATTTTCTATCACTACATCACGCTTTGAATCTTTTGCCATATCCGCAGCCTTTTTTAAAATAAAAATAGGCTTTTTACGCCACTCTATCGTTCTAAGTTCGCCATCTTGCATAGAGCTTAAATCCACCGTGGTAAAACCAGCCGCCTTAACGCTAGGAAGTGGGTCCCAAGTCTTTTTCATCGCTACAAGTGAAAAAGCACCACCCACAGCAGCCACAGCTCCAAATGCAAAGCCCATAAAGCCTCTTCTACTTTCAGAGATAGCCATAATTTTCCTTTCCTTGAAATTTAATTTAATAAACCTAGCAGTTTATCTAAAATAAAATAAATTTTTTCTTTTTTGCTATTTTTGTTTAAAATTTCTAACTTGAAACTTAAAAATTATTTACTTTTATTTTTTGTTTTAATATAAATGTGTAAAATGTCTAAAGCAGCAGGGGTGATCCCGCTAATCTCACTTGCAGCAAAAAGTGTAGGCGGTCTAAATTTTTCAAGCTTTTCGACCACTTCATTGCTCAAGCCGCTTACATTTTTAAAATCAAAATCCGCTGGGATTTTAAGAGAGCTTAAGTTTTTCATTTTTTCCACTTGTGCTTTTTGCATAGTGATGTAATGATAATATTTTGCCTCGCTTAAAATTTCTTGTAAAGAATATGCGTCCATATTCTCAAAAAATGAGTCAAGTTTGCGTAATTTACCCACATCAAAACTCGCTCTTGCGACTACTTTTTGAAGACTTACAATAGAAGTAATTTTCTCCTCACCTAACTCCTTTAAAAAAGCGTTATTTTCATTACTTGGAGTTAATTCTTTAGTTAGCAAAAAATTTAATCCTCGCTCGATATTTTCACGGCTTTTCTCTATCATTTGAAATTCTTTTTCGCTTAAAAGCCCAAATTTAAAGCCATATTTACCTAGTCTAATAATGGCATTTTCTTCCCTTAAAAGTAGCCTAAATTCCGCCCTTGAAGTAAACATTCTATAAGGTTCTTTCGTGCCTTTCATTACCAAATCATCAATCAAAACTCCAATATAAGCCTCATCACGCCCTAAAACAAAAGGCTCTTTATCTTCCAAAGCTAATGCGGCATTAATCCCAGCCATAAAACCCTGAGCGGCGGCTTCCTCATAGCCTGTCGTGCCATTAATCTGCCCCGCACAATATAAATTTTTAACCTTTTTAAGCTCTAGGCTGTGATAAAGCTCGGTTGGGTCAATATAATCATACTCAATAGCGTAACCAAAACGCGTTATTTTGGCATTTTCAAAACCCTTAATGCTTTTTAACATTTGTGTTTGCACCTCGTAAGGTAAAGAAGTCGAAAAGCCGTTAATATAATACTCGCTAGCCTCTTTAGTTTGCGGCTCTATGAAAAGATGATGGCTTTCTTTATCGCTAAAGCGGTTAATCTTGTCTTCTATGGACGGACAATACCTAGGACCAACGCCCTCAATTTGCCCAGTAAAAAGTGGAGCTCTATAAAAATTATCTTTAATGATTTGATGTGTATTTAAATTCGTCCTTGCGATAAAGCAAGGCAGTTGCGTAGGTGAAAAATTCTTCGTTCTAAAACTAAAAGGCTTAGGCTCTGCATCTCCGTGTTGAATTTCCAAAACGCTAAAATCAATGCTTTTTGCATCCACTCTAGGGCAAGTTCCTGTTTTAAGCCTACCTATCTTTAAGTCAAGTTTTCTTAAGGAATTTCCAAGCTTTATAGATGCCATTTCACCTACACGCCCTGCCTCAATTTGATTTTCTCCTATATGAATCAATCCATTTAAAAAAGTGCCTGTGGTAAGAATTATTTTTTTCGCGTAATAATTGTGATTTAAATTTGTTCTAACGCCTTTTATTTCATCATTTTTGAAAATTAATTCTATAACTTGCTCTTGGGAAATTTCCAAATTTTTAAGTTGTAAAAGCTTATTTCTAGCAATAATGCGGTAGCGGTCCATATCAATTTGTGCCCTACTACCTCGCACGGCTACACCCTTGCTTTCATTTAAAATGCGAAATTGAATACCCGCCTCATCGGTAATTTCTCCCATTAAGCCACCCATAGCATCAAGCTCTTTTACTAAATGCCCTTTAGCTAGTCCCCCTATGGCAGGATTGCAACTTGCCGCACCAATTTGCTCAATAAGAGTTGTTAAAAGAAGAGTTTTCTTACCCATTTTAGCAGCAGCAGCACTCGCCTCTATGCCGGCGTGTCCGCCACCTATTACGATAATATCATACATTATAAGCCTTATTTTTTTTAAAGGCTGAAATTATATAAGAATTTAGCAAATAAAATCACTTTGCTTCTTGCAAAGAAAAAATAAGCTCATTATAGCTTTTATGGGAATTTTTACAAAAATCTCTTAAAAATTCCACACCTCTATCCAAACTCATTTGTTCAAATTTTAAAAGCTCATTATAAAGAGGTTTAATCTGCTCCAAAGCTTTAGCATTAGGCTTTCTACGCACGGAATAATAGCCTATAATTTGATTATTGACATCAAAAGATGGCGTTACATTGGCAAAAACCCAGTAATAATCATTATTTTTCGTCTTATTTTTTACAAAAGCAAAAATTTCCTCGCCCCTTTTCATATAATCCCATAAAATTTTAAACACGGTGCGAGGCATATCCTCGTGTCTTACTATATTGTGCGGTTTATATAAAATTTCGTTCATTTTATAACCTGCATATGTTAAAAAATCATCATTTGCATAGACAATTTTGCCCTTTAAATCCGTCTTTGAGGTAATAAGACAATCTTTTTCTAAAAAAATTTCCTTCGCCATACTTATTCCTCTATTTTAAGCTTTGCTAAAATTTCCGCACTCTTACCCTCTAATGCTGTTACTTTACTCACTATGGAGTCATAAGCTTCCTGTCCTATATATGCGGCTTTTGACTCTTCTATCGCACAGCTTGCATTTTCTTTAATTGCCGCTCTTACCTCATCTAAATCCTCATCACTTACAAGCTCATTAATAATCATCTTAGTTCTTTCTTCGTGGCAAAGATGTGAAATGGCATCAAAGCTATTTAAATCAAAATTATGTGTGCCATTAAGGGCGAGATAGATGTTGGATTTATAGAGTATATGATCAATCTTTGCGACAGATAAAATGAGTTTTTTTGCAAAGGAGGTAAAATTTACACCAAGTTCGGAGCTGTTTTCTTCAAGTCGCTTAAATGCTTGAGAGAAATTTGAAATGCGTTCTTCTGAATTGCTAACAATGTCGAAAACTTGTTCGCTTCCTGATTGTATATTGTCAAAATCTTGTTGCATTGTTTGTATAGCTATGGAAATTTCGCTCGTTGATTTTTGCGTTCTTTCTGCTAGTTGTCTTACTTCATCTGCTACGACTGCAAAGCCTCGTCCGTGTTCTCCAGCCCTTGCTGCTTCAATAGCAGCATTAAGCGCTAACAAATTTGTTTGATCTGCTATATCACGGATAACCTCAATCACCGAAGTGATATTTTGCGAATTTGCCACAAAAGCTTCCACCGTTTCCTTGCTAGAATTAACAACTTCCATTAAGGTATTCATAGACTCTTGCAAAGATATGACCTGCGAACCATTTTCAGTAGCGACCTTAGTGATAGAATAAACCACATCGTAAATATTATTCATCGCGTTAATATCCGCATTTAAAGAAGTTGTAATGCGCGACATATCTTTATTTTGACTGCCTAAGCTTAAGTCCATCAAAGTCTTAGAAAGAGCGTTTTTAAAGGCTGATTTTGCCGTTACCTCTATATTAGATAAAGCCTTATTGATAAATTCTATATTGTGAGCAAAAATTCCTTTTAAACCTTCAGGCAAAGCCTTGCGATAAAATTCATTATTTTGCGAACAGGTAATGGAGGTATTAATTTCTCTTAAATAAGCCTCAAGCCCATCTATCATATTATTTAAATTATCGGCGATTTGGGCGAGTTTCTTGCTTTTACTCTTAATATAAATCACCCTTTTGTCAAAATCTCCCTCTTTAAGATAATTAGAAAGCGCAAAAAGCTTTTCTATCATCTCACTTTCATCTTTATGTAACAACATAGCATAAATAAGTAGCACGACCGCAGCGACAAAACACACCGACCCAACATAAACATTAAGCATAAAACTTAGCAAAATTCCAGCTACATTTAGCATAATCGCTGACACAAAAATACTTTTCATCATCTTCCTCACTTTAAACTTAACTTAAATAATTCTCAAAATTCTAAGATAAAATTACGGATTATATTTAATAGAGATTAAAAAACTCTTAATTATTTTCTTGTAAATCAAAAATTAACTGATTGTAAGTAACCTTATAAGAATTGACAACCTCCATTAAAGTTTCCACACCAGCTTTAATGCCTCCTTGCTTTTCCTTTTCAAGCAAGGTTTTATAAACACTTTCCATTATAGAAATGGCTTTAGGATTAGGCTTTCTACGCACGGAATAGTAATTAATAATATTACCATTTTCATCAAAAGAAGCTGTAATATTTGCAAAAACCCAATAATAATCTCCACTTTTTGCCTTATTTTTTACAAAAGCAAAAATTTCGTGTCCCTTAGTAATATAATCCCATAAGCATTTAAACACGGTGCGTGGCATATCCTCGTGCCTTACTATGCTATGTGGCTTATATAAAATTTCGTCCATTGTATAGCCTGCGTATTTTAAAAAATCATCATTTGCATAAATAATATCACCCCTTAAATCTGTCTTTGAGGTAATGAGTGTATCATCTGCTAAAACTATCTCTTTCACCACTAATCCCTTATAATAAAATATTTATAAAATATTTTATTTTTATTAATTAAAACAAAATCTTGTTTATTATACCAAAAATTCAGCCCTTAAATCAAAAAAAAAAAACGCTTATAAAGCTAATTTTAGCTACAATTATTAAATAATTTTTATTACAAAAGGGTAAATTTTGTTTCTTTTCATCACAAAAGAAAAATGCAAAAATATGCTCAAAAGTCTTGCTTTTTGGGTTATTTTAGGCATTATTTTGGGAATTATTTTAGGCTGTGTGCATAAGGAGTTGGCTTTAAATGTTAAAGTTGGAGTGGATTATTTTATCCACGCTTTAAAAATTCTCATCGGTCCCATTATTTTTGTAACGATTATTTTAGGCATCATCAGTCTTGATAATCTTAAAAAAGTTGGCTCCATAGGGCTTAAATCCGTGATTTACTTTGAGCTTGTTAGCACTCTTGCTTTGGCTGTTGGAATTTTCATTACAAATATTTTAAAACCAGGCGCAAATATGAATTTAAATCCTAATGAAATCAATAGCAAAGGTATAGAGCAGTATCTTGCAAAAAGCAATGCCGACATTAGTGCAAGCTCTGAAATCATACAAATCTTAAAAGACGCTATCCCAACGGATCTCATCAGCCCATTTACGGAGGGAAAAACCTTACAGGTTTTAGTCCTTGCTATACTTACAGCTCTTATCATTTCTTTAATGAAAAATGAAGATAAGCAAAGCATACAAAAAGTCTTTGAAGTCGTGCAAAATTTCGTTTTTAAAATCTTACAAATCATAATGTATTTTAGTCCCATAGCCGCCTTTTGTGCTATGGCTTTTCTCATCGCACAATATGGCTTAAGCTCGCTTCTTAATCTTGGCTATTTACTTTTAGTGATGCTTTTTGCTTGTCTTGTGTTTATCTTTGGAATTTTAGGGATTATTTGCTATTTGGCGAAGGTCAATATCTTTAAATTTATGCGTTTTATCGCCGCAGAGGTTTTAATCGTCTTTGCCACAAGCTCAAGCGAATCCGCTCTCGCCCCTTTAATGAAAAAACTCGAAAAAGCAGGAATTTCAAAAGCCACAGTAGGACTTGTTTTACCGACTGGATATAGCTTTAATTTAGACTGCACAAATATCTATTTATCCGTGTGTCTCATCTTTTTAGCACAAGCTTTTGGTGTGAATTTATCCCTTAGCCACGAACTTAGCATTTTACTTGTTTTAATGGTCGCTTCAAAAGGAGCAGTTGGCGTTACAGGCTCTGGTTTTATCGTGCTTGGAAGCACTTTAGCCGCACTTGGCGGTATGCAAATAGAAGAAGCTGGAGGCACTTTAGCAGAAGTTTTACCCATAGCTGCCATTAGCATTTTGCTAGGAGTGGATAAATTTATGTCAGAAATGAGAGCTGTGGGAAATTTGTGCGGAAATAGTGTCGCCGCACTTATCGTTGGCATTTGGGATAAGCAAATTGACTGGGAGAAATTCAATTACGCTATCAATCATCCTGAAAAATTTCGCAACGAAACTTTAAACTAACGATTTCTTTGAAAGAAATCGTAGCGATTAATTTCCTCAAATTTGCTTTCATCTTCTTTTAATTGTCTTAAAAAACTTTTATTTAAGCTAAAATTAAAGCCTACGCGGACGGCATTTTGAATTTCATCTTCTTTATTTTGACTTTGAAAAAGATTGAAATTAAGCACCTTATAAGGCTTATAGGTGATTTGATAATTTGCCTTTTCATTATCCTTACTCACATCAAAAATGACGGATTCGTAAGACGGAACAACAAAGCTAAGACCTAATTGCAAATTCCTCTCCACGCTTTTATCTTGAGGCATATAATAATTTGTATAAGCTTTAAGCGTATCCGTATAGCCAAATTCCGCACCCCAACTTGAGCTATCGCTATTTTCTTCTTTGTGCTTATCGATAAAGCCATTAACGCCAAACAAAAAATTCTCGTGCATATAGCGATTAATCAAGCCACCAGAATAATTATAGCTTTCTTGAGAAACGAAAATTTCTTTTTGAAAAAGCAAGGAGTCGTTTTCTCCTTCATAAAGAGAAGTGAGGTTTTTCATTTGAAAATTTTCATTTTGAAAATCTAAATTCCCTTCCGTTTGATCAATGCCATTATTTTTTTCAAAAGCACTTGAAAGAGCGGAATTTAAAGCTGCTTGAAAATCTACGCTTTCTTCTTGCACCTCTGGCGTATTATTTTCATATTTAAATTTAAAACGCGTCCAATTGCCCTCTTTATTTTCCTCTAAAGCCTTACCCAATACATCTGCAAAAATAAAAGAATTTTGTGCAAAAAGGCACAACAAAATCCCTATCAATGTCTTTTTCATCATTTCTCATTATAAAAAATAAAAACAAATAAAAGTAAATTTAGAATTTATTAAGTTATATTTAAAACACTTTTGTTAAATTTTTTAGTTTAGGATATTACAATTGTCATTTTACTTTAGCACAAAGGTTTCGCTTTGAAAAAAGATAATTTTCTCGCCTTTAGCATTTTTGCCATTAGTTCGGTTTTTTTTATGATTTGGGGTTTTAATTATGTTGCCTCTCATCAAGTTATACTTTTTATCCTTGCCTCTATCTTTGGTATTTTTATGGCATTTAATATAGGTGGTAATGATGTAGCAAATTCCTTTGGAACGAGCGTTGGAGCTAAGACGGTTACCATTAAACAAGCCTTAATTATCGCCGCAGTTTTTGAACTAAGTGGAGCGATTTTTGCAGGAGGAGAGGTAACTAAAACAATAAGAAGCGGTATAGTCAATTTTCCAAGCTCACTTGATCCTATGCTTTTTGTCGCCATTATGTTAGCTGCACTTTTAAGCTCGGGGCTTTGGATTTTTATAGCAACTAAAAGAGGGTTACCTGTTTCAACCACACATAGCATAGTGGGCGGCATAGTTGGAGCTAGCATTATGATGGGACTTTTGGAATTTGATGGCACTCAAACCTTAGCTATGGTGAAGTGGAGTGAAATTTTAAGAATAGCCATAAGTTGGATTGCTTCGCCACTTTTAGGCGGTTTGGTCGCTTACATCATCTATTCTTACATAGATAAAAAAATTTTAAAGCCTGCTAAAAATTTAAATGAAGACATCAAAGAGCTTAAAAAAGCAAAAAAACAATTTAAAGAAGAATTTTTTAATGAGCTTAGAAAAAAAAGCGATGAAGAGCAAATTAGAGAGCTTAGTATCATAGCCTTAGATGATGATGAAAGTTTTTATAAAAATAAAATTAAAGAATTTAAAGAAAAAGAAAAAGCCATTGATATTTATGGAATTTTAAAAACCCATATGCCAATTATGGCTTGTTTAGGGACTATGGTTATTGCTTCAATGTTTTTGTTTAAGGGCTTAAATAATGTCAGCACCTTAGATGTTTTGCAGAATTTTTGGATCGTGGGAATTTTAGGCACAATTAGTTATGTCGTTACCTTTGCGGTTGTAAGCATAGTGAAAAAAACGGAACTTAACAAAACAACCGATAGAATTTTCTCTTGGTTTCAAATTTTTACCGCTTCAAGTTTCGCCTTTTCACACGGAGCAAATGACATTGCTAATGCCATAGGTCCTTTTGCAGCCATTTTAGATGTGCTTAAAACTAATGCCATTAACGCCACCTCTCCTGTGCCTTTTGCCGCTCTTGCTATGTTTGGCGTGTCTTTGGTAATAGGCTTATGGTTCTTAGGAAAAGAAGTTATCACAACAGTTGGTCAAAAACTCGCCTCTATACGCCCTACAACAGGCTTTAGTGCAGAACTTGGTGCTAGCATAGTCATACTCTTAGCCACTCAGCTTGGAATTCCTGTAAGCTCCACACACATTTTAATCGGTGCGGTTTTGGGTATTGGGCTTTATTCTAAAAATGCAAATTGGATTATGATGAAGCCTATAGGCTTGGCGTGGGTTATCACCCTACCAGCAGCAGGCTTAATGGCAGCAGCCGTATTTATGGGCTTTAAAATTGCTTTAGGACTTTAAGCCTTTCTTCATAAAGAGCCATAAGCTCTTTTTTAGCTTTTAAAAGATCATCTGTTAAAAGCTCATAGTGAATTTGTGAGCTTTTTTTATAGCTTTTATCATAATACTCCAAAAGCATAGCAATGAGTTTTTGCCATTGTTCCTTTTTAAAAGCGTCCTCTAAATCTAAACGCAAATTAAGGCTAATATAAGGACTAATTTTTCTTAAAGAGCTGTAAAAATTTACCTCATTCATTTTGCTTTTATAAAGTTTTTCTATACGCTCTATACGCTTTTCTTGCGAAGCAAAACAATGAATTTTGAAGCTTTTTTGCATCGCTTCATAAAGCTTTAGGGGTAGGGTTATAGAGCCTATTTTACGACTTTCGCTTTCTATAAAGGCAAGTTTTGTTTGCATAGAATAAAATAAAGCCTCATCAAAAGCCTTTTGGCTAGGCTGCTTTCCTAAAATATCTCCAAAAGAAGAGCCTAAGTGATTTGCCATTTTTTCTAAATTAATGGAATGCCCTAAAAGCTCCAAAAGCTCCGTTTTTCCACAAGCTGTATTACCACATAGCACAAGTAATTCACATTGCAAAGGTTTTGAAAAAAAGTCGTTTAAATACGCTCTATAAGCCTTAAAGCCACCCCTTAAACGCACAACCCTATATCCTAGCTCACTTAAAATCACCGCCATAGACTTTGAACGCAAACCTCCTCTAGCACAATAAATTCCAACCTTAGCACCGATTCTAAACTTGTCTGTAAAAAGAGGGATATGTTTTGCCATATTGGCACAAATATATTCAGCGCCCTTAGCTTTGGCTTTGGCTTGATTATGCTTATATAAAATGCCTATTTCTTGATGTTCTTCGCTATTTAAGGCGTAAAAATTCAAGGCTTTATTAAGATGAGAGTGAGAGTATTCAAGCGGACTTCTCGCATCAATTAAAGCATCAAATTTTTGCTTTAAAAACTCTGCATAATCAAGCTCTTCTAGCATTAAAAGCCTTAAGTAGTTTGTGATAAATTTTTTCCAAATCCACACCGCAAACCCTCGTTTGTCCTATGGAAGTGATAAAATTCGTATCTCCTATCCAACGCGGCACTAAATGATAATGGCAATGCGGTGCTATACCAGCACCAGCAGCTACGCTTAAATTCATACCTATATTAACCCCACTCGCTTTTAAGTGTTCTTTTAAAATTTGCACTCCCTCTCTCACAAAAAGACTCATTTCCACCCACACTTCTTCGCTTAAATTCTCTATATGTTCTTCGTGTTTATAAGGGATAACCATAAAATGCCCCGGCGTATAAGGATAGCGATTCATCACGCCAAAACAATGTTTTGCCCTAAAAAGTATGCCAAGCTCTTTATCTTTTTGAAGTTCACTTACACATAGGCAAAAGGGACATTGCTCACTTTTATCATTTAAATACTCGCTTCTCCAAGGTGCGTAAAGATGCTCCATTAATCCTCACATAAGGCTTTAAGAGCCTTACCCTCATCATTTTGTCTCATAAAATATTCACCGATTAAAAAAGCATCAACGCCTATTTTTTGAAGTTCTTTCAAAAATTCCTTATCTTCTAAACCACTTTCTGCGACGATGATTTTAGAATTTGGAATTTGAGGGATAAGCTTCTCGCAAAGACTCATATCCATAGTAAAATCGTCCAAATTTCTATGATTAATCCCGATAATATCAGCTCCAGCTAAAATCGCTTTTGTTAAATCTTCTTTATTGTGAATCTCCACTAAGGCTTCAAGTCCCAAATGCCTACTAAATTCCAAAAGTGCCTTAAGCTCTTTTGTGCTTAACATTTTTGCGATTAAAAGCACAAAATCCGCCCCATAAACCAAAGCTTCTAAAATTTGATACTCATCGAAAATAAAATCCTTTCTAAGCAAAGGAATTTGCGTATAACGGCGTATAAGACTAAGATATTCTAAAGAGCCTTTGAAATAAAAAGGCTCCGTTAAAATAGAAAGTGCGGCGGCGGAATTTTTTTCATAATTTAAGGCTATATTTAAAGGGTCAAAATCTTCTCTTAAAATTCCCTTACTAGGACTAGCCTTTTTCACTTCAGCGATGATTTTTATCTCATTACCAACTCTTTTTAACGCCTTGCAAACATCTTTTGGAAAAAAGGGATTAGCCGCTAAAGAGCGTCCAAGCATATCGTAAGGTAGGGTAAATTTGCGCTTTTCTAATTCTTCTTTTGTTTTTAAAAAAATTTCATCTAATATCATTTAAACAAGCCCTTATCGCTTTTTGATGCTCTTTGCTTTCACTCGAATTTGCGAATTCTTTATCCACAAAAGTCTTTTCTAAAAGCCCCCAAGCCTTTTTGCAATCTTTTAATTTATAATAGCCCCACGCCAAAGAGTCTAAATAATAAAAATTATTCGGCTCTTTTTGAAGAGCAAGCTCCACAAATTCCATGCCCTTTTTAACATCTAAGTCATAATCAATCAGCAAATAACCATAATAATTTAAATAAAGAGGGGAATTCTCTTTTGTCATCGCTTTTTCAAATTTTTTAGCCACACTTTTAGCGACCTCTAAACTAGGCTTTGTATTAAAACTAGCTTCTTCAAATTCAAATACCGCCGCACGAAGCAAATGCTCCTTATCTCCATTTTTTTCATAAAGCTTTAGGCTTAATTCTTTTGCCTTGTCAAAACGCTTTAAATTTTGTAATAAAAAAACCTTAAGTTCATCGTCTAAGTCATACTGAAAGGCTAAATCTAGGGCTTTTTGCCTTTGATTTTGCTTGATATAAATTTCAATCAAAGCGAGTAAAAAATTCTCATTAAAGCTTAATTCATAAAGCTCTAAATAAAGACTTTCAAGCTCTTTATAATTTCTCTCATCTAAATAAATTTTTGATAAAAATACACAAGTTTTTAAAGTGCAGCTTTGCTTTTGACGCATATCAATAAGAAATTTCTTCATACCTTTAATGTCATTTAAAAGCGTGTAAATTCCTATCATTTTTAATGCCATTGCTTCATTTGGTAGTTGCTTATAGGCGATTTTATAATATTTTAAGGCTTCTTTGAGCTGATTTTTTCTTAGTAAAATATCTCCATAAAGCTCGTAATTTCCGGGATAATCATCATTTTTTAAAAGCTCAAGAGTTAATTTCTGTGCCCTTGCTAAGTCCATATTTGAAAGAGAGTAAAGCACACTTAAACGCTTGATGTTAGGATTTGTTTGAAGAAATTTTTGTGCCTTTTCATTAAGTTCTTTTGTTTTGCTCAAATTATGCGTTAGACTTAAAAAGAAAGCCTGCTCTAAAAATTTAGCCTCGCCATTTTTTTCATACAAATTTAAGTAAATGTCTCTAGCACACTCAAATTCGCCATAATATTCACACACAAAAGCTTTCATTAAATCCTTATCAAGCGTATTTTCCATCACAGGTTTAAATTCTGCTTCAATGTGATGATTCTTACCCGCACAAGCTCCTAAAAAAAGACAGGCGATTAAGATAAATAAGTAATTCCTATACATTCTTTTTCCAATTCCTTTTTATGTGTTTTAAAATAGTCCCAAAAGGGAAAGGTTTTACATTGCGTAGGACGCAAAGCATAAATGGAACAATTTCTCCTCTTTGTATCAAAAAAAATACAAGCAAACCCATCCTCAAATTTCTTTTCTTTTAAGCTAAATTTAAAGCCAACCTTTCTTAAAAAACGCTCCCTAAATTCTAATTCGTCAAGCTTAAAATGCTCTCTTAAAAGTCTAATTTCTTCTTGATTAACAAAAATATTACCACTTTCTCCCGTGCAGCATTTACCCCCGCAACTTTCGCATTTACTTTCATCAAAGCTATATTTAAAGCCCTCTTTTAAAATCATAACTTTCAATCCTAAATTTCGTGTTAAGCTCTCTCATTTCCTTGCTTAAAATTCCTTCCTCATAGACAAATAAGGGTGAACTTATTTCGCAAAGACTTTTTGCACTTTTAGCTACTTTTACTAAAATAAGCCTTGCTTTAACACCCTTTTTGCTATGAATAAAGCGAATTTTAGTCATTTTTAGCTTGTATTTCTCTAAAATCACACAAATTTCACTCAAAGCCAAAGCCTCGTAACAAAAATAAAACACTCCACGCGGAGCAAGTAAAGAATTAACGCCCCTAACCAAATCCTCAAGCGGTAAAAAAGAAGCACTTTTACTCATACTTTTATGTAAATTCGTGCTTTTTTGCGCTTCTTGCCTATAAAAAGGAGGGTTACAAACGATGCAGTCAAATCGCTTTTCACTTTTAAATTCTTTAAAATCTTTATGTAAAATTTCCGCTTCAAAATTATTTTGCTTTAAATTTTCTTGAATTAGCATAATATTTTCTTTTTGAAGCTCCAATAAAGAAAGCTTTAAATTTGTGTTAAAACTTTTAAGTAAAATCCCTATAATCCCACAGCCAGCACCTACATCTAAAAGTGTTTTTTGATTTAATTTATCCTCTAAAACAAAAGCACTTAAGAGTAAGGAATCACTATTATAACGATAAGCATTTGAAAATTGAAAGAATTTTAAAATTTGCATTGTAACCTTGTGGTGGTGGAGACGAGGGGAATTGAACCCCTGTCCAAAAATAGCCCAAAAAAGACCTCTACATACTTAGCAAAGATGACTCTTTCATCAAATTCCGCTCATCTTCCAAAACTTAAGAACTTGACTAGACTAAACTTCGCTTTAAGGTGCGTCAAGCCTTAAAACTACACTACCAAAAATGACTAAAACTTAAGCTAGATAGTATCGCTCAAGCTCTAGGCTCAACTGAACTTACGCAACTTTAGCGTAAGCAGGAGCAAATTTCGCGTTGTTTGCGTTTAATTTTATTTAGGCTTTTTACGCTTTGCCCAAAGCGGTATGCCATCCTAGTCAAACTACTCCTGTCGAAGCCAGGTCGTCCCCATTATTTAGAAATAACATTTGGAACATTAACAATTAAAGGATTAAAAATAGCTAAAACAGAGGCGTCATTTTCATAACTTCTACAATATTTCTCAAACTGATCGCCAAGCAAAAGCATCCAGTCCATAAATTCCTCACTCGCAGGTCCCTCAAAACGCTTTGCCTGTGCCATCATCTCCTCACAAAACACACAAAGATCCGTTACCTCATCTAAGCTCAGTCTCCTCGCAGCCCAAGCGGTATTATGTGCTAGAGTTTCAAGCTCACTTATAGCTTCTTTATATTTCATCTTATCACTTCCAAGTTTTATAATCAAAGGCTCAAACCCATCGCACATCTTGCGAAAAAATTCCAAAAATTTCTCCACTTCATCGACATCATATTCAAGTTCTAATTTCGTCAAAATTCCCATAATATTATTCTAACTCCAAATCAAACATTTTGAAATTATAACAAATGTTTTAAAATGAGAAAAACATCTTTGAATTCTCAAATTAATTATATCAATCTTGATTTATTGATACAATTTTAATACACTTCTTCTCAAAATAAAATCAGAGGTATGTATGCAAATCTCACAAATTTTTATGGGATATTTTCTCTGCTATTTTATAAAACTCTCTTTGTTGTTTTAAATAATTTATTGACTATGATGGAAAATTTTTATGAGTTATGTAGACTTCATCATTTTTATACTCACTTTACTTTGCATTTATATCCGTCCTTTTAATTTGCCTTTGTGGGTGTATAGCTCTCTTGGGGCGGCACTTTGCTTGGGATTTGGGGTTGTGAGTTTGAGCGATGTGGCGTTTGTGTGGGGTATAGTGTGGGATAGCACCTTTAGCCTTGTTGGGCTTATTATTTTTGCATTATCTTTAGAAAAGCTTGGATTTTTTGAAGTTTTAGCCCATTACACGCTAAGGCTTTCTACACATAAGCAAACCTTGCATTTACAAACTTGGAAATTTTTTGTCTTTATAGGTGTGCTTACAAGTGTGTTAGCGACATTTTTTTCTAATGATGGAGCGATTTTAATCCTAACGCCTCTAATCATCGCACTTTTAACCCATATCAAAAATGTCAAATTCTCACGCTCTCCGCTTATCATCTTTTTACTATTTGTAGGATTTATGAGCGATTTTGCTTCAAATACATTTATCTTTTCAAATCTCACAAACATCATCACCGCAGATTTTTTTACAATCAAATTTATCGATTTCGCTTTAACTATGGCATTACCACAGCTTTTTGTCATTTTTGCTACCCTTGTGTTATTTTGGATTTTATTTACACGCAAACTCCCAAAAACGCTAGAGTTTAAAGTGCATACACAAGCTTTGCCAAAGCCTAGTATTACGTTATTTTGTTTTGCCTTAATCTTACTTTTGCTCTTTGGCATTATTAGCGGGGAGAAATTTGGCATTGCTCTTTGTGTTTTCACGCTAGGCGTGGCATTTTTAAGCACGCTGTGTGGAATCCTAACGCACAAAATTACGCTCACACAAATGCTCAAACTTGCCCCTTTAGGCATTGTAACTTTTAGCTTGGGGTTATTTATCGTGGTATTTGGGCTAAATAATATGGGGCTTGTTGGCTTACTAGCTGAAGGGCTTAAGCGTTTTGATACCCTGCCATTGTTCGCACAAATCTTTAGCGTAGGTATATCTTCAAGTCTTGGCTCTAGTGTGATAAATAATTTGCCTATGGTCCTGCTAGGAGATTTAGTATTGCAAGATTCTAGTAACGCACTTATTTTTGCTCATTTACTAGGCTGCAATGTCGGGGCAAAGCTTACTCCCATTGGCTCACTAGCAACTTTGCTTTGGCTTTTTAGCCTTAAACGCTACGGAATTAGCATTAGCTTTTTGCAATATATGCTCGTAGCTTTGCTTATCGTGCCTTTTGTGCTTTTTTTCGGACTTTTGGGACTTTGGCTTTGTGCGATGATGTAATAATATTTTAAAATATTTCTATATTAGTTTTTATTTAAACAAAGAATAAATAAATTTTTATCTAATTCTTATCATATTTGCTTTATATTGGTACAATCTTGGTTTTGTATATTTGATAAGGATAATTGATGAAGACAAGGGCATTTTTATTATCAGTTGCGGTGGCACAAAGTTTGTATGCGATGAATGTAGATAAGAATAATTTTTATACGAGAGATTATTTAGACTTTGGACAGAATTTAGGGCAATTTACTCCCGGAGCGACTAATCTTAGCATTATCAAAAAAGACGGCTCAAAGGTCGCTTTGCCTGATTTACCCTTTCCTGATTTTTCTAAATTTAATGGTGCAAATAAGACTTCAGTTGGTGGAGCTTATATGGCTTCAGCAAAACATATCGTGCATCCAAATGGCAGACCAATAGTTTTAGATTCAAACATTAAGCTTGGCGATTCATCATATGCCGATAAGCAAGTTACAACATACGCAAACGACTCAGCATATACAAGAGTGAATAAATTTATCGTAGAGGGGGGCTATAAGGTTATAAGCTTTAATGATTTGAAAAAAAATGCAGCAAATTATATGACTCATTATAAAGATGAAGAACGCATTATTATATATAGAAGCGGTGATGGGATTATGAGTTTCCAGCATTGGGATGGTAGCCCTAATGCTAAAGAGATGGTAAGAACAGGAGCTAGAGCAGGGAACTTATTTTATATCAAGCCAAGTGATATTGGTAGCAATCAATTGGTTGTAAGACCAAATGGCAATCATTATGGACCTCTTAAGGGTGTTATTAACTCAGGAGATAGCGGAAGCCCTATTTTTGTCTTTAATAAAACAACGCAAGAATGGGAAATTGTAGGGACTACTCACGGCGGAACACCGAGTGGTCAAAAAGTTGCAAACACTTTTTGGGCTATTACTGATCCCAATCAGCTTGATAGTTTTAAAAAACAATTTGAAAAAGAAAGAGTTGCAAATGGTGGGACATATCAAAACGAACAAAATAAAGACAGCGTATATAACGATAGTGGAACGATAACTATAAATGACGCAGTAAATCAAGGCATAGGGGGAATAATCTTAAGGGGGGATAATAAGACACTAGAAATTAGTGGTAGTGGCTCTTTTGCTGGGGCTGGGATCGATATAGTAGAAGAAAATTCTAAGGTTGTGTGGAACACAGGAGTTAGTGGCGATTTACACAAAATCGGCAAGGGCGAACTCGAAGTAACAAAGCAAACAAATGGTAAATTGCGTATGGGGGAGGGTGTCGTTAGACTCAAGGCTGAAAATAGCTTTAGCGAAGTGCATTTGGCTAATAGAGATGGTAGATTGATTATTGATAACGATAAAGCGACTGATTATAATAAATTAAATTTTGGTAAAAGTGGAGGAATACTTGATTTAAACGGACATAGCGTGAGTATGAGTGGGGTTAAGGCTTATAATTCAAATGCTATGATTACAAATGAAAATAAAAATCAAATTTCTACCCTTAATCTTAATAATTCGAATAAAACAATTATACACGCAAATATTAGTGGGAATACAAATATCCAAATAGGAAATTCTACGCTAAGTGCGAAAAATAATGCGAGTCCAACAAATAGAGAAATTATCTTTGACGGAGGATTTGACATCGGCACTTTAAATGGGAGTAATCAGCATATTGTTTTACAAGGTAAGCCTGTGCCACACGCGACTTGGAAGGGAGGCTGTGCGCAACCTGCCTTTTTGGGTATTTGTGAGGTGGGACATTATATTGATAAATATGATAGAAACAAAGCTAATCAAATGGGTCAAGGACATAAAGTTATCAATCAAACCGTAACTTTTAACCAGCCTGACTGGATACAAAGAGGATATAAGGGAAATATCACACTTGATAATGGCTCTAAGCTTTTCATTGAAAGAAATGCTAATGTTAGTGGGGACATTACGCTAAATAATGGCTCAACTCTCACTCTTAATAGCAAAACCCTTTATATCGATAGTGGCGATAGTAAGTCTTTACAACAGAGCATACAAAGTCAAAGCCTTAGCGCCGATGTGAAAGATACTATCACTTATCAAGGAAATTTAAAGGCTAGTCAAGGCTCTACTATCACTTCGCAAGGCATTAAGCAATTTAGCGCAAGTGTGGATTTAAATAAGGCTACTTTAACAGCTAGTAATGATGAAATTACGCTTTTAGAAAGGGGCTTGAAGCTAGAAAATGAAGCAAAACTTACAGCAAAATCTTTACATATCAAAGATACAAACAATGCTATTTCAGTCGATGAGAAATCACAACTTAGCATTGATGAGTTAAAAATAGAAAACAGCACCGTATCCTTAAACACTCAAAATAAAAATTTAGGTAAAACAATTAATGTCAATAGTTCAACCCTAAATGTCGCTGATGGTTCAAAAATCCCTCAAAATGTGAATTTAAAGGCTTCTACCCTAGCTTTTGATAATCTTAATTCCACTTTTTCACTCAATGGCTCTAAGTTTGATGACACTTCACGCTTAAGAGCTAAGAATCTAAGCCATAAGCAAAATGATAATATTACTTGGAAAGATAACAATGTAAAGCACATTGACATAACGGAAGCTTTAAAGTTAAGTGATGTGGGTAGTGGTGTGGGAGATAAGAAATTTTTAGCGCTTAAGCTTGAAGATATGCAAATGAAATTTGAAAAAGATGGTGAAGTTCTTGTTTCTTTTGCTAAAGATTTAAATAAAGATAGCGTTGAAATAGGGCGTGAGTATGATATGCTCTTGCTTAAAAAGCTTATAACGCAAGATAATTTTTTAGTGCGTTTTGAAGGACAGGATAGCAATAGTAAGGTTCAAGCCCTCGCTACTAAGACAGACACAGGCATAAAACTAAGCTTTACAAAGGACAATCAAGTCAATGCTAATGATATAATGAATACTATCGGCAATCGTGCTAATTATCATCAACTTTTTTTACTTAATGACTTAATTGCCGCAAATCCAAATCACCCATTGGTTTTAGATGTAGCTTTTAACAGAAATAATACGAGTGCTATTAATAGAATTGTTGCAAGAATTCAAAAGGTTGATGATGATGCTAAAGATATTGCGAAAACCCTAAGTCAAAGTGCAAATTTACAGCAAATCAATCATCATAATAAAATCACAAGTAAGAGAATTAATTCTATTAAAATCAATAATCTAAGAGCAAGCAATGAAATCGGCTCTTATTTATACGCCTCACTTGCAAGTGATGTGCCTTTGGTTTATCCTATGAGTAACGATTATTTGGCTAATAATATGTGGATAAACACTGGAGGCGGATACTTTGAGGGAAGTGGGTATTTAAAATATTTTAACACCAATATAGGCTATGATAGGCAGTTTAGCTTCGATGAAAATGATATGATTTTAGGTGCTTTTGTAAGTTTTGGTAGAAGCTATGCTGATAATGGTGGTTATAATGATAATGTAAATAATTACGGCTTTGGCTTATATAGTGCTTTAACTCACAATGCTCACGAACTGCAAGTAAATGCTAATTATATTATAGGCAAAAGTAAAAAATATAATGATTTGGCTACAGCTAAGATGACGGATTATAGTTTTGGCGTAAGTGGGATTTACAAATATGCCTTTGAACTAAATGAAAATCAAGCCATTAAGCCTATTTTGGGGCTTGAGTATGTTGTTAATCAAATGGCAGGATATACGCTTGATATTATGAAAATTGCGGATTATGATTACCGCGCGTTAAATGGAATTTTGGGTGCTGAATATGCTTATATAAATGAAAATTTATTTTTTAGTGCAGGAATATCTGGTAAAAAGGCTATTCATAGTAGCAATGATAAAATTCGCATAGGAATTGACGGCTCAAATCGCTTTATAGGATATGATTTACAAGGTGATAAGGTAACTTATAATCTTGATTTAATGACAGATTATAAAATTAATAATGCTTTAACACTAGGAATTAATGCCAATTTTCAAACAACCTTTAGAGGTGAAAGTGGTGCAAGTGGATTATTTAAGGCGGAATATCATTTTTAATTTATAACGCGAGTATCAAAAATTCGTTATAATAAGCAAAAAAGGCATTTAATGAAAACTTTAACGATTATTGATACTTTTGGCTTTTTTTTTAGGCTTTTTTATGCTTTAAAAAATTTCAAAAATTCAAAAGGTGAGCCAAGCGGTATGGTAAGTGGCTTTGCAAATTTCATTTACTCACTTAAAAATGAATATAAGAGTGATTACATCATCTTCGCTCTAGATTCTAATGGCAAAACCTTTCGTAGTGAGATTGACCCTAATTATAAAACAAATCGCACTCCTCCCCCACCTGAGCTTTTAGCTCAAATTCCCATTTGCATTGAGATGATAGAAAAAATGGGCTTTGTAAGCATTTCTAAAGAATATTATGAAGCTGATGACATCATCGCTTCTGTGGTAAAAAGCTGTAATGATAAGGACATTTTCGTGCGTATTATCACGCAGGATAAGGACCTTTATCAGCTTATTAAAGATGGAAAAGTTAGCATTTATAGTCCCATTTCTAAAAATGACTATGATGAAGCGGCTTGTTTGGAAAAATACGGAGTAAAACCTTCGCAAATTAAAGATTTCTTAGCTCTTTGTGGAGATAGTGCAGATAATATCCCGGGCGTTAAAGGCATAGGTGCTAAGGGTGCTAAAAATTTGCTTGATGAGTTTGGTAATATTGAAGAAATTTATGAAAATTTGAGTTTTGTGCGTAATGAAAGAAGTAAAAATTTGCTTTTAGAGGGCAAAGAAAATGCTTTTTTGAGCAAAAAACTTGCTAGTTTGTATGAAGATTTAGATTTAGAGGATTTGATAGAAAAAAGCGTCTATACGCAAGAAGAGCCTCTTTTAAGGGTGCTTGATTATTTAGAGCGTTTTGAGCTAAATTCTTTACTCAAAAAGCTAAAGGCAAATCCTCAAAATCGTAATCAAAATTTAGGCTTTAAAGCGACCTTAATCCTCGATGAGAACACGCTTTTTGATAAGCTTGAAAGCCTTGAGAGTGAAAGCATTATCGCCTTTGATACTGAAACAACAGGGCTTAATGTAAGAGAAGCTAAAATCGTAGGCTTTAGCTTTTGTGTGAGTGAAAATGAAGCCTTTTATGTGCCGTTAAATCACACTTATCTAGCAGTGCCTAGTCAAATTTCAATGCAAGCGGCAAAAAGAGCTTTGGAGCAAATTTATTCTCATTTTATCATAGGGCATAATTTAAAATACGATTTTGCCATAATTGAAAATAATTTTAAACTCACCCCTCCCAAAAAATATGCCGACACTATGATTTTAGCGTGGCTTTATAATCCAACTTTGCGTGTTAATATGGACGATTTAGCTCTAAGACTTTTTGATTATAAAACCCTGCATTTTGAAAGTGTGGTAAAAAAAGGAGAAAATTTTGCCAGTGTAGAACTTGAAAAGGCTTGCAATTACGCTGCTGAGGATGCTTATATCACCTTAAGATTTTACTTATATTTTTTAAAAAATTTAGAGCCAAATTTACTAAAACTTGGCTTTGAAAGCGAATTTAATTTTATAGAAGTTTTAAGAAAAATGGAACAAAGTGGCATTAAATTAGAAACGCAAAAGCTTCAAAATTTAATGCAAGAATTTGAAAAAGAAATCAAGCTTTTAAGTGAAGAAATTTACACGCTTTGCGATGATAAATTTAATCTTAATTCCCCTAAGCAAGTAGGCGATGTGCTTTTTGAAAAGCTTAAGCTCCCTAGTGCCAAAAAGACAAAAACGGGCTATTCTACTGATGAAAAAGTGCTAGAAAGTCTGACAGATAGGCACCCTGTCGTGAGTAAAATTCTAGCTTATAGAGAGCTTGCCAAGCTTTACTCGACCTATTGTGAGCCCCTATTAAAACTTGCTTTAAAAGATGAAAATTCGCGTATTTATTCAAGTTTTTTACAAACAGGCACAGCCACAGGACGCCTCTCTTCCAAAGAGCCAAATTTGCAAAATATCCCAGCTCACGGACAATATGCTAAGGACTACAAATCTTGCTTTATCGCACAGGAGGGCTTTAGTTTTATCAGTCTTGATTATTCCCAAATAGAGCTTAGAATGCTCGCACATTTTAGCGAAGATGAAAAGCTTTTAGAAGCCTTTAAAAATGATGAAGATATACACGCAAGAACGGCTATAATGATTTTCGGTGAGAGTAATTATGAAACAAGAAGCATTGCTAAAAGCATTAATTTTGGACTTATTTATGGTATGGGCTATAAAACCTTAAGCCAGAATTTAAAGATAGAAGCAAGTCTAGCAAAAACTTATATAGAAAGGTATTTTGCTAATTTCACAAGTATTAAAAGCTTTTTTGAAAAAGTAAAAAATGATGCAAAAATTAATGGTTTTATCAGCACATTAAGCGGTAGAAAGCGTTATTTTGACTTTGCTAATGCAAAACCTATGCAAGTGGCGATGTATGAGAGAGAAAGTATTAATTCTATCCTTCAAGGCTCGGCTGCGGACATTATCAAACTTGCTATGCTAGAACTTTACAAGGAGCTTGATGCAGATAAAAGGCTTATTTTGCAAATTCACGATGAGCTAATTTTCGAAGTTAAAGATGAATTATGTGAAAAATTTGAAAAAAGAGCTAGGGATATTATGGAAAATATAGTAAAATTAAAAGTTAATTTAAAAACAAGTTCAAGTATCGCTAAAAACTGGGGCGCTTTAAAGTGAAGGAGTAATAAAAAATGGATTTAACGACCATACTTGGAATGGTGCTAGCTGTTACTAGTATCTCTGTGGGGGATATTTTAGAGGGGGGAAATCCTCTGCATGTTTTGCACTTCTCATCATTTCTTATCGTGATGCCAACGGCAGCTTTTTGTGCTATGACGGCTACACATAAAAAAATTGTGAAAGCCGCCTATAAAGAGCTAAAAATCGTTTTTAAGGGGTCTGGCGTGAATTTACCAGAACGCATCGCACAACTTATAGAATTTGCTATTGTCGCGCGTAGAGATGGACTTTTAGCCTTAGAATCAAGAACAAATGAGATTGAAAACGAATTTTTAAAAAATGCTATGATGATGTTAGTCGATGGCAAAAGCTTTGAAGAAATTCACGAAAGTATGGAGATTCAAACTGAACAATTAGAGGAACATTATAAAGAATGTGCGGAATACTGGATAGTCTTTGGAGAAACCTGCCCTACAATGGGACTTGTTGGAGCGGTGTTTGGACTTATCCTTGCGTTAAAACTTTTGGATAATCCTCAAGCTATGGCGGCGGGAATTTCTGGTGCATTTACCGCTACTGTTACGGGAATTTTTGGAGCTTATGCGCTTTTTGCACCTTGGGGAAGAAAAATGAAAGCTAACGGCATGGATTTTGTCAAAGAGCAAGTTGTCATTACTGAGGCGATTAAAGGTATAGCAGAAGGGGCAAATCCTAGAGATTTAGAAGCAAAACTTTTTAATTTCTTAAGCCACGATGACCCAAGAATTTCACAATTTGACAAAGGGTAAAAATGGCTAAAAAACACAAATGCCCCGAATGTCCAGCTGGTGAAAAATGGGCTGTGCCTTATGCGGATTTTTTAAGTTTGCTTTTGGCACTTTTTATTGCACTTTGGGCTATTTCTGAAACAAATCCCGCTAAGGTCGAAGCTTTAAAAACGGAATTTGTAAAAATTTTCGATTATACAACAACCCAAGCGGTTAAAACAGAAAGTCAAAATACTGAAAAGCACGCAGGTGCTTCAAGAACTCCAAATGATGAAGTTGAGGCGCTAAAAAGACTGACTTTAAGTCAGCAAGAAACAATTAGAAAACTTAAAGCCGCCCTCGATCAATCCGAAAATCAAATCGCTCTTAATCTCCCCTCACGCGTAGAATTTGCTAAAAATAGTGCGGAAATTGTCTCTGCCGATGTGCAAGATTATCTCAAGCGTATGGCACAACTTTCTTTGAGTTTGCCACCACAAGCAAAAATCGAAATTCGTGGCTTTACGGATAATAGTGATAGTGCTTTAAGAAGTTTTGAATTAGGCTATGAAAGAGCTAAGGCTGTGATGAATTATTTTATTGATGGCGGAGTAAGTGTGGGAAAACTTAGCATTAAAAGTTATGGTTTTAATGAGCCTTTACTCAATCACGCTCCAAGCGATCTTGCAAATAATAGAGTTGAAATTTATTTTAAAGTCGATATAGACGATGATAATGCACAAAGATCTATATTAGAACTACTTCAAAGGGCTAACTAGCCCTTAAACCAAGTGGCTATTTTATCAAATAAGCCTTTTTGCTCGTGATGCATACCATCCTTGATGCCAAAACTTTCGCTTAATTGCTCTAAAAGTTTTGTTTGCTCTTCATTAAGTGAGTTTGGAAATTTAATGGCAATTTGCACAATTTGCCTACCTATATGTGAACTGCGAACATTTTTAACGCCCTCATTTTCAAGCACAAATCTTTGCCCATCTTTTGCACCTTTTGGCAAATTTAAAGTCGCTTCACCGCGAATTGTAGGAACTTTCACGCTTTGACCCAAAATAGCTTGTGTGAAAAAAACAGGAAATTCTATATAAATATCTTCATCATCACGGATAAAAGTTTCATCTTCTTCTGCGTGAATTTTAACAAATAAATCCCCCCTAATGCCATTTTTAGTAATATTTCCCTTTTCGCTAACCCTCAAATTCATTCCACTATCCACACCCTCAGGCACTTTAAGCTCAACCTTATCTTTAAGCTCTTCATAGCCAAGCCCCTTGCACTGCGGACACTTATCACTCGCACAGCTTCCGCTACCACTACAATCGGGACAAGTTTGCGCAAAAGACAAAAAGCTTTGCTTCATAACGATTTGCCCTCTA
This sequence comes from Campylobacter upsaliensis, assembly GCF_900637395.1. Lineage (NCBI taxonomy): Bacteria > Pseudomonadati > Campylobacterota > Epsilonproteobacteria > Campylobacterales > Campylobacteraceae > Campylobacter > Campylobacter upsaliensis. The sequence goes on from NZ_LR134372.1 coordinate 1,254,953, forward strand.
CCTTGACACTTAGGACAAGTTTGCATTTTGCCGTCTTTTGCCCCACTGCCATTACAAGTTTTGCACGAGTTTTTATAAGTAAAATCAATTTCCTTTGTGCAGCCAAAAACAGCTTCTTTAAAGCTAAGATTAAGCCCCACAACAAAATCGGCGTTAAATTTATCTTCATTATTTTTTTGTCGCGATTTCCTGCCGCCAAAACCTTCTCCAAAAAAACTTGTAAAAATATCTCTAATATCCTCAAAATCACCAAAACCAGCACTTCCACCAGCCCTACTCTTTAAAGCTTCTTTGCCGTATCTATCATAAATAGCTCTTTTTTCATCATCACTTAAAACTTCATAGGCTTCGTTGATAAGTTTAAATTTGTCTTCAGCTTCTTTATCTCCTTGATTTCTATCAGGATGATATTTTAAGGCTAGTTTTCTATAAGCTTTTTTAATGCTTTCTTTATCGGCACTTTGTGTTATTTCTAAAATTTCATAATAACTGATTTCCACGCATTTTCCTTATTTTGATTAAAAGTTGTGATTCTATCAAATTTTAATTAAAAAATGATAATAAATTTGCAAGCGTTGAAAGTTAAGAAAAACGCCTTAAAGTCGATTATACAAAAGTTAAGCAAAAATAAGCTAAAATCGCAAATTTATCTTTGTAAAAGGAAAAAAATGGACGCTAAAACTCAAAATTTAGAGCTTGAAGAATTATTTAAGGAAAATAAAGAAGATTATATTACCTATGAGAAATTAGTTAAATATCTTAATAAGCAGCCCAATCTTACAGCGATTAAAAAAATTCGCTCTTTGATGAAAAAATATAAAGTTGAGCTTTATTCTGCGGCACAAATTGCCCAAATGCAAAATGTAGCCGATGCGAAAAGATTAGAAGAAGAGAAACAAAAGCTCCAAGATACTGGGCTAGAAAATGAATTTAATTTAGCAAACGAAAATGAGCTTTTAGAGTGGAGTCGCTCGGACTCTCCTGTGCGTATGTATTTAAGAGAAATGGGGCAAATCGCACTTTTAAACAAAGATGAAGAAGTCGAAATTTCAAAGAAAATTGAATTGGGTGAAGATATTATCATCGATGCTTTTTGTTCTGTGCCTTATTTGATTGATTTTATTTTAGACTATCAAGAACCTTTGATTAATAGAGAAAGGCGTGTAAAAGAGCTTTTTAAAAGTTTTGATGAGGAAGAAGACAAGGAAAATGATAAGCTCGATGAAGAAGAAAATGATGAAGAAAGCGAAGAGGATAAAAAAACCAAAAAGCCTAACAAAAAGGAAGATGAACGCACCTTAAAAGTGATAGAAAAATTTAAAGCCTTAGAAAAAGCAAAAAAAGAATGGCTTAAAGTTTCTAAAGAAACTAAAGCTAAAGAAGATGAGCTTTTAGACAAATTAAGCATAGCTTTTAAAAAGAATATTTTAAAAGAAAAATTAATGGACCTAGGACCAACTTCAAAGCTTATTAGTGAAATTGTCAAGTCAATGGAAACAGCGCTTAAGAGTGATGATGAATTTGACAAGGAACTTAAGCGTTTAGAATACCGTCTTCCTATGTTTTCAGATGAGCTGAAAGCTAGGCATGCGGATATTTTAAAAGAAATTACCAAATTAAGCAAAGATGAAATTGCCGAAAAAGCTATGGAAACGACTATGGTAAGCACTTATATGGAGATTAAAAAACTCTTTCAAACTAAAGAAGCGAGTAAAAAAAGCTTTGATTTGGAAAAAAGTCGTTTAAAAGAAATTTTAGAACAAATCAAAAGAGGTAAAAAAATTTCCGATGAAGCTAAGGGTAGAATGGCAAAGTCAAATTTGCGTCTTGTTGTCAGTATAGCCAAGCGTTATACAAATAGAGGCTTGCCATTTTTGGACCTTATACAAGAAGGCAATATAGGCTTAATGAAAGCGGTGGATAAATTTGAATACAAGAGAGGTTATAAATTTTCCACTTATGCGACTTGGTGGATAAGACAAGCCATTTCAAGAGCGATTGCTGATCAGGCAAGAACAATTCGTATTCCTATCCATATGATAGAAACAATTAATCAAATCAACAAAATCATAAGAGAGCATTTGCAAAAAAATGGCAAAGAGCCAGATGTCAATGATATTGCTAAAGAAGTGGGCTTGAGCGTTGATAAGGTAAAACAAGTCATTAAAATTACCAAAGAGCCTATTTCTCTTGAAGCACCTATTGGCAGTGAAGATGATGGAAAATTTGGAGATTTTGTAGAGGATAAAAATTCGCTTTCTCCTATGGATAACATTTTAAAAGATGACTTAAAAGAACAAATCGATGAAGTGCTTGATCAGCTAAATGATAGAGAAAAGGCTGTAATTCGTATGCGTTTTGGCTTACTTGAAGATGAAAGTGATAGAACTTTGGAAGAGATAGGAAAAGAACTTAATGTAACACGCGAAAGAGTAAGACAAATAGAAAGTTCGGCAATTAAAAAACTAAAGCACCCAAAAGTAGGACGCAAACTTAAAAATTATATCGAAGGGTGGAAATAAGCCTTTTTCAAGGCTTATTTTTAGTGGCAGCCGCAACCCCCACAACAACTTCCAGAACCTTTAAAAAATTCTTCAACAGCTTCAAAATTTGGCATTTCTGTGATTTCTTTTACAAGCTCTTTATAAGCGATTTTGCCATCTTTAATCACAAAAACAGCTCTAGCTAAAAGCCCTTCTAAAGCACCATTAGCGATTAAAACGCCGTATTTTTCTCCAAATTCTTTAGCGACAAAATCACTTGCTACGACTAAATTGTCAATATTTTCAGTCGAGCAAAATCTTCCCATAGCAAAAGGTAAATCCATACTGACAACAATCACTTCAGCACCCTTAAAAGCAGCGATTTTTTGATTAAATTCTCTTGCTTCACTCGCACAAACAGGAGTGTCGAGGCTCGGCACAGTAAGGACAATTTGCACCTTATCTTCTTTTGCGATTTCTACAACGCTTAAATCCTTAGCCTTAAGACTTACTTTAGGAGCTTTTGCTCCAACTTCTAGCACATTTCCCTTTAAATCAACGGGATTTCCTTTAAAATTAACTGACATTTTTTCTCCTTTAATATGATGTATTATATTGATGATTTCTATTATGATGTGGCAAAAGCGGCGGTTGATGAACTCTACCTCGCTTAAAATCGCCCTCTAAACTCCAAATAGTATCTTGTAAAATCCTCTGTCCCTCCTCGCTTTTTGTGAAATTGATAAATTCTTGCACTTTTTGATTTTGCAAACCTTTTTTTGTAGGGGCTAATTCCATAGCCTTATACATAGCAAATTCCTTTCCCACCTCAACAAACAAAGCCTCATTTTCTAAAGTCTTTTTCCAACATGAAGAGCCAATTAAAACATCGATGTTTGGATCTTGCCTCCATAAGCTTAAGGCTTCTTTTGGACCTTTTGCATACACAATAATATTTTTTCTAAGCTTAGTTAAATTTTCCCCATTTCCCATTTTAAGGGCTATAAATTCATAGCTATTGTGTCCTCCACTCATCGCCATAATTTTAACTTTTTTATCCAAAAGATCGTTAAAGGAGGTGATTTTTAGAGGATTGTTAGGACGCACCATTAAATTTGTTTGACACAAATGGATAATGCTAATATCATCTATACTTAAATTTGGCACTAATTCAATATACCTCTCCATACTCTTAGCACTTGGTGCATAAAATAAATCCGCATCCTGTCTAGCTTTATAAAGCCAAGTTTTAGAAGGACCGGAATTCACAACAACCCTTTCTCCGCTTTTTTTCTCAAATTCTAACGCAAGCTCTCTCATAGCTAAAGCTGCTGGATCTGGTCCATAAAGTAAAATTTCAGCACTTAATAAACTAGCCATTAAGGTGTTTAAAAATAACAATTTTTTCATCATACACCTCTTTCAATCGTTTCATTTATACTAACACTTAAAAGTTAATACTCCTCTTTACATAACCCAGCTTCGACTAAAAAACAAGACGGCTTATAATGCGTTTTTTTATTTTTATCGTATTTTGCGTAACTAAGATAAAGTATATTTTTTGCCCTTGTTACAGCGACATAAAAAAGCCTTCTTTCTTCCTCTAAACTTCCTCCCCTAGACATTAGTTTTTTGTTGGGAAAACGATTTTGTGCTAAATCTACCACAAAAACTAAATCAAACTCAAGCCCCTTACTTGCATGCACACTTAACAAATTCACGCCTTTTCCGCTACTCATTTCACTTGAGCCTAGTGTTAGAAAATTATAATATTTATAAACATCGCTATAATTTTTCGCAAATTCTTTTAAAATTCCAAATTTTGCTTCTATCTTTTGTAAATTTTCATTTTTTCTTAGCAAATCGACCTGCCCTGCTTTATTTGTCGCTCTTTTTGTAGCAAGCTCCTCGCAAATTTCTTTAAAAAATTCATTATTAAAAATGCAATTTAACACTTCTAAAGAATGCCTTTTACGCTCCACTTCTTTAAGAAAAAAATAAAGTTTTTCCAAATTTCTCGCACAAAGCTCATTGATTTTAGAAAGTTTTAAGATGGGGTGTGCTTCAAATTCGCTTTCAAAATGAAAACGCTTTTCATTTGCCAAATCATCTAAATCCGCAAAAAGCCCTAGTTCATAATTTCTTTTTTGATAATTTTTCAAACTTACACTTTTATCAGGCTCTAAAAAACCCTTAATCAAATTTCCATCTCCAAGCTTTAAAAGTGCGTCAAAAATATCTTTTGCTAAAACTCCCCCCACACCTTTTGTATATTGTATAAGATGAATAAAAGCCATAATATCTTTGGGATTGACAATTAGAGCCAACATCGCGCAAAATGCTTTAACTTCTAAACTTTCAAAAAAGCTCCCACTCCCCTTTCTCACACTTGCAATCCCTCGCTCCCTTAAAGCCACTTCCATACCATCAGCACTAGAATTATTACGAAAAATCACAGCGATTTCCTCCAAATTAATTCCGCTTGTATATATCATTTTAGCGATGTTTTGATATTGAGAAAACAATTCATCAAAAATGAGCAAACTAGGTGCCTTAAATTCATCTTGACGCGTTACGATAAGCTCTTTTGGATAAAGTCTTTCATTATTTAAAATGACTTTATTAGCAAGGGCTAAAATGCTTTTTGAGGAGCGGTAGTTTTTATTGAGTGAAAAAATTTGTGCATCCAAAAAACGCTCCTTAAATCCTCCTATAATGTTAATATCCGCCCCATTAAAAGCATAAATACTTTGGTCATAGTCCCCCACACAAAATAGACTTTTACTTTCAAATGCCTCGATAAGTGAGCTTTGCAAAGAATTTGTATCTTGATACTCATCAACTAAAATTTCATCAAATTCGTGCTTTTGGGTCTTTAAAAGCTCTTTTAAATTTAAAAGCAAATCGTTAAAATCCACATAATTAAAACGCTTTTTTTCCTCTTCATATTCTTTTAAAATATCCTCATAAATTTCCGCGTAAATGCTTTGTTCTGGGTAGTTTTGACAAAACCAAGTGTGAAATTCCTCATTATGAGTTTTATTTTGGAATAAAGAATAAAGTTCGTATAAAGAGGTGCTTGCGTAGGGATTTATATCGCTTAAATGCGAAAAACGCCGTTTTTCATACACACTTTTAAGTAGGGTTTTTAACTCACTTGCTTGCTTTAAAATGATGGTTTTATCAGCATTTTTAAGGAGAGTGTAGGCAGTGGAATGAAAGGTGCCGGCTAGAATTTTTCCTGTGATTTTTTTATCAAAATAGCGTGAAAGACGCATAATCATTTCTTTACTTGCCTTATTGGTAAAGGTTAAAAGCATAATTCTTTCAGGCTTAATGCCCTGCTGTAATAAAAAAGCTATTCTAGCGACTATGGTAGAAGTTTTACCCGTGCCAGCACTTGCGATGATGAGATTGTGTCCAAAATTTGCTTTAGCAGCTTTTAATTGCTCTTCATTGAGTTTAGAAAGTGGCATTCTTCTCCTTAAAATAAAAGGCGTAATTATAAAAAAATTTGCTTAAAAAATGAAATTTTGACTTTCTTATTGTATAATATAGATTTTATTTTATTTAAATTTAAGGAAAAGAAATGAATGTTAAGGTTTTTTCTATTTTAATAGCCATATTAATCGCTTTAATTTTCGCACTTGGCGGGACTTATTATTATCTTTTTGAGCGTGATACAAGTAGTGCAGTCAATCAAACTCCTACAATTCAAACCCAACAACAAACTCTCCCACAAGAGCCACAACAAAAAGAACAAGATTTCATTCAAGAAACAAATACTAGCTTAAGCCCTATTTTGCCAACACAAATACAAGAGCAAACGCAGGTAGATCTTAATCACACAGTAAAACAAGAAGAGAAAAAAGAAGAACCTAAGCTCACAAAACAAGAAGAAAACAAAAAGCCAATCGAGCAGCCAAAACAAGCCATTAAAGAAGTAAAAGATATAAAGAAAAAAGAGCCTCAGCAAAGCGTAAAAAAAGAAGAAAGAAAGAAAGAAAGAAATCAAAAGCAAATTCGCCTAAGCACCATAAAAGAATATCAGCAAAAAGGTAAAGATAGCCGTTTTGAGCCAAAGCTTAGTTCTGAAACGATGAAGGTTTATGTGATGCACGGCAAAGCCTTGACTCAATATAGAATCGAGCTTTTAGAAGATATGCTTATCCCTGTTCAATCAAGGGCGCAAGATTATAACTTAACCGTTTTTATAGAAATGCTACCAAAACATAAAATGAATATAAGCATTTACAACAAAGATATTATTTTTTCTCATATGAAAAAAGCTTATAGATACATTGATATTAAACAATTAGCCCCGCATCTTGGCAATCTTAATGAATTAAATTCAAAGGTTAAAAGAGAAGAGATTATCGAAAGGATAGAATTTAAAAGTGATGAGGAATTTAAGGGAAGCGATTTTGCTAAGCATATTAAAAGCTTAAAGAGAAGGCTCGAAACAGCTCAATTTTTCTTCCCTTTTACAGAAATCATTGAAATCAAATCTCAAAAATAGGAATTTTTCTCAATGTATGATAAAAATTTAGAAAAAAAATACTATGAGCTTTGTGAAAAACGCGGATATTTTGAGATAGATTCAAACAAAAGCATACAAAAAGAGGGTAAAAATTTCTGCATTATGATGCCTCCACCTAATGTAACAGGCGTTTTGCACATTGGGCATGCTCTTACTTTTACCCTGCAAGATATTATCACGCGTTATAAAAGAATGGATGGCTACAAAACGCTTTATCAGCCCGGACTTGACCACGCAGGTATCGCTACACAAAATGTCGTAGAAAAGCAACTTTTGGCACAAGGCATTACAAAAGAAGAGCTTGGAAGAGAAAAATTTATAGAAAAAGTGTGGGAATGGAAAGAACAAAGTGGGGGCAAAATTTTAGAACAAATGCGGACACTTGGTATAACTCCGGCGTGGAGTCGTTTGCGTTTTACTATGGATGATGGCTTGGCAAATGCCGTTAAAAAAGCCTTTGTAAAGCTTTATGATGAAAAGCTCATTGTGCGGGGAAATTATATGGTAAATTGGTGCACTCACGATGGTGCTTTAAGCGATATAGAAGTCGAATATAAAGAAAACAAAGGCAAACTTTATCACATTAAATATTTTTTAAAAGATAGTGAAGAATTTCTTATCGTTGCTACAACTCGCCCTGAAACTTTTTTCGGCGATACGGCAGTAATGGTGCATCCTGATGATGAAAGATATGCTAAATTTGTAGGAAAAGAGGTCGTTTTGCCTCTAAGTAAAAAAACTATTAAAATTATCGCTGATGAATCTGTGGAAAAAGACTTTGGAACAGGTGTAGTAAAGGTAACTCCAGCACACGATATGAATGATTATGAGGTGGGTTTAAGACACCATTTAGAATTTCTTAGCGTTTTTGACGAAAAAGGAATTTTAAATGAGCATTGTTTGGAATTTATGGGTTTAGAAAGACTTGAAGCGAGAGAAAAAATAGTCCAAAAACTCGAAAATTTAGGTTTTATCGAAAAGATAGAAGAGCATCATAATCAAGTGGGCTATTGCTATCGTTGTAATAATATTGTAGAGCCTTATATCTCTAAACAATGGTTTGTCAAAAAAGAAATCGCTCAAAAAAGCATAGAAAAAGTCGCTTTAAATAAGACGCAATTTTACCCTAGCCACTGGGTCAATAGCTTTAATGCTTGGATGCGAGATTTGCGTGATTGGTGTATTTCAAGGCAGCTTTGGTGGGGACATCAAATTCCTGTTTATTACTGCGAGTGTGGATGTGAGTGGGCAAGTGAAGATACACCCAAATCTTGCCCAAAATGTGGCAGTACTAATTTTCATCAAGACCCTGATGTCTTAGATACTTGGTTTAGCTCAGGTCTTTGGGCTATGAGCACACTTGGCTGGGGTAATAAGGACTGGGGCAAGGATCAATTTTGGTTTGAAAAAGATTTGAGGGAATTTTACCCCAACTCCTTGCTTATTACTGCTTTTGACATTTTATTTTTCTGGGTCGCTAGAATGATGTTTCAAAGCACAAACGCCCTAGAAGAACTTCCTTTTAAGCATATTTATTTACACGCTTTAGTCAAAGATGAGCAAGGACGCAAAATGAGCAAAAGTCTTGGTAATGTCATTGACCCAAATGAAAGCATTAAAACTTATAGTGCTGATATTTTGCGTTTTACTCTTGCTTTGCTAGCGGTGCAAGGACGCGATATAAAATTAAGCGAAGATAAGCTTTTGCAAGTAAGGAATTTTACAAACAAAATTTACAATGCGACAAATTATCTTCTTTTAAACGAAAACAAATTTGAAGATTTAGAAAACATTACTATTCAAAGTGAGCTTGCTAAATTTATTAACGCAAAATTTCAAGAATGCCTCAAACAAGTAAGAGAAAATTTAGAAAACTACCGCTTTAATGATGCGGCAAATTATCTTTACAGATTTTTTTGGGACGATTTTTGTGATTGGGGGATCGAGCTTAGTAAGGCACAAAAAAGTAGCGTTAAAGAGCTTGGAAGCATTTTTAAAGAAGCCTTAAAAGCCTTGCATCCTTTTATGCCTTTTATAAGTGAATATGCCTACCATAAATTAAGTGGAAGTGAGCTTGAAAATAGTGCTTCGATTATGATAAGTGCTTATCCAAATTTAGGTAACAAAGATGAAAAAATAGAACGCATTTTTTCTTTATTAATAGAAAGTATCATTAGCATACGCCGAGCAAAAAGCTTAATCGAGCTTGGTAATGCTAAGATTGAAAAGGCTTATATTAAGCTTAATAATTCTGCTATGCAAAGCGAGATAGAAAAATATCAACATTTCATAACTCTTCTTGCAAAATGTGAAAGTGTAGAATTTATAAGCGAAAAATTAAACAACGCCATTTGTGATGTGAGTGAAAATTTAGAAATTAACATTAAGCTTGACAATATAGATTTAAGTGCGATTATTTCAAGGCTTGAAAATCAAAAAATAAAGCTAGAAAAAGAATTTACTAAAATCAACGCAATGTTAAGCAATGAAAAATTCCTATCCAAAGCACCAAAAGACATTATCCTACAAAATCAAAATGCCTTAAATAATCTTAAAGAGCAATTTGAAAAGGTGCAGATGGAACTTAAAAATTTAAGGGGTTAATTTGATAAAAATACAAAATTTGCAAAAATATTATGGTAAAGAGCTGGTTATCAACGATGTTTCTTTGGAGATTAAAAAAGGTGAAATTTGTGCCATAGTGGGACATAGTGGAGCTGGTAAATCTACACTCTTAAGGTGCATTAATGGGCTTGAGACCTACCAAAAAGGTAGTCTTAAGGTTTTTGATTTAGAAATTAAAGACCTCCTTGAAAATGAGCCTGAAAAGCTTAAAAATTTAAGAAAAGATGTGGGAATGATTTTTCAAAATTTCGCCCTAATGAATCGCAAAAATGTTTTTGAAAATATTGCTATGCCATTAAGAACGCACTATACCCAGTGTAAAATGATGGCGAGTTTGTTTAGAAAAGATTACATGAGTGAAAATGATATTAAAAAGAGAATTAATGAGCTTTTGGACATTGTGGGTTTAAGTCATAAAAAAAATTCTTATCCTAAAGAATTAAGTGGAGGACAAAAACAAAGAGTTGCTATTGCAAGAGCCTTAGCGCTTAATCCTAAAATTTTATTAAGCGATGAAGCGACCTCGGCACTTGACCCTAACACGACTAAAAATATTTTAGAGCTTATCCTTAAAATCAATAAAGAATTTGGCATTAGCGTTGTTTTAGTAACACACGAAATGGAAGTTGTCAAGGATATAGCGCAAAAAGCTATTTTGCTCGAACACGGACAAATTATTGGTAGCGGAAAAATTGATGAGCTATTTTTAAAGCCTAATGCTAAGATGAGAGAATTTTTGGGAGAAAGCGATTTTTTACCAGAAAATGGACTAAATATCAAGCTTTATTTTCCTAAGGAAGTCGCTCAAAATAGCGTTATAACTCATATGGCAAGGACATTAAATATCGATTTTAACATCGTGTGGGGTAAAATTGAAAAACTCAACGGCGTGGCTTTAGGAAATTTGGTCATTAATATTGATGAAAAAGATAGGGAAGAAGTTTTAGCTTATATAGAAAAAAGTGGTGTTTTATGGGAGATGGTTTAATGGGTGAATTTTTGACTAGATTGACTGGTTTTTTTACTGAAAGTTCTTGGCAGGGTATGAAGGAAACGCTTGTGGCTTCTGTTACAAATTTTTCTCAAAATTATGATTTGATTTTGAAACAAGCCTTAAATGAAACGATTTATATGAGCTTGATGAGTGTTTTTGTGGGCTTTTTGTTGGCTATTATTCCAGGGATTTTACTTGCGATTTGGGGTCGTGATGGTATTAGAGAGAATTCCTTTGCTTACGCTATTTTGGATTTTATTACAAATATTTTAAGGGCTTTCCCCTTTCTTATTCTTATCATCGTGCTTTTGCCGCTTTCTAAAATCGTTGTTGGCACAAGCATAGGAACAGATGCTGTTATCACCCCTCTTTCCATAGGTATAGCACCTTACTTGGCTAAAATGATTGAAAGTGCTTTTAAAGAGGTCGATAAGGGTGTTATAGAGGCAGCAAAATCCTATGGTTCTAGTGATATACAAATCATTTTTAAGGTCATTTTCGTAGAAGCCCTGCCAAATATCATTGGTGGCTTAACCCTAACTTTAATTTTTACCATAGGTTTTTCGGCTCTTGCTGGGACAATTGGCGGTGGAGGACTTGGCGATGTAGCGATTCGCTATGGTTATGAGCGTTTTGATAGCGTGATGATGATACAAACTGTTGTTATTTTGCTAATTTTAGTGCAAATGGTGCAAATTTTAGGTAATTTCTTTTATGCTTGGACTAAGGATTGCAAAGAAATTTACATTATCGTGGGGCTTATTTTGATTGATTTGGCTAAGATAATATTTGATTTCTATCATCAAGAGAATGTAGTACTCGAAGTCTCATTGGGAATTATTTTAAGCTTAATTTTAGTTTTTAAAATAAAAAAGCAGAGAAATTTAAATAATTAATATTATATTAATAATTTTTAAGTTAGAATCAAACCTAATTAATTTTTTGAAAGGATAAGCTATGATGTCTCAGATGTTTTAGCCTGACTATCTTAAAAACTCTTTCTGGTAGTCAGGGCGTAAGATAAGCAAGCACAATGACTTAAAGAAAGGAAAAAAATGAAAATCAAAACACTACTTTTAGTAAGCCTTTTAGGCTTTACTCTTAATTTAAATGCCGCAGAAAAAATTGTTGTCGCAGCGACTCCTGTTCCACACGCTGAGATTTTAAATCAGGTTAAAGAAGATTTAAAGAAAGAGGGTTACACTCTTGTGGTAAAAGAATTTACCGATTATGTCTTGCCAAATCTTGCCACAGATAATGGTGAAGTCGATGCAAATTTCTTTCAGCATACGCCTTATTTAGAAGAATTCAATAAAAGCAGGGGTACGAAACTTGTCAAAGTTGCAAGTGTTCACATTGAGCCTATGGCTGTGTATTCTAAAAAATATAAGAGCTTTGATGAATTAAAAGATGGTGCTAAAATTGCCGTTCCAAATGACCCAACTAACGAAAGTAGAGCTTTAGATATTATTGCAAAAGCAGGACTTGTAAGCTTTAACGATAAGCCTTTAAAAACCCCACTTGACATCGTGGATAATCCTAAAAAGCTTCAATTTGTAGAGCTTAAAGCCGCACAATTACCTCGTGCTTTGAGCGATGTTGATGTTGCGGTGATTAATTCAAATTATGCTCTTTTGGCAAATTTAAGTCCTGTAAAAGATTCTATTTTTATCGAGGATAAAGATAGTCCTTATGCCAATGTTTTAGTTGTTAAGGAAGGTAAGGAACAAGATTCTAAGATTAAAGCCCTTGCAAAAGTTCTTCAAAGTGAAAAGATAAAGAAATTTATCGCAGAAAAATACGACGGCGCTGTTGTACCAGCTTTCTAATCCTTTCCCCGACTAAATCGGGGATTTTTCCATAATAATGAGGAAACTTCCATGAATTTCTTAAAGATAATTTTAACTTTTTTTTTATTTTCTTCTTTTTCGTCTGCTAATGAAAAAATTATCACCATAGGACTTACACCAAATCCTTTTGAAAATTTAATTGAGCATATGAGAGAGGATTTTAAAAATGAGGGTTATGAACTTAAAATTGTTGAATTTTCTGATTATATCCTGCCAAATAAGGCTTTAAGCGCTAAAGAATTAGACGCAAATTTATACCAACACAAGCCTTTTTTAGACGAATACAATAAAAATGCCAAGAGCGATTTAGTCGCTACCACGCCTATTGTGATTGCTCCTATGGCTGCATTTAGTCAAAAGCTAAAAAATCTTAGCGAGTTAAAAGATGGTGCTAGGATCGCTATCCCAAATGACCCTACAAATGAAAGTAGAGCTTTGGAGCTTTTGCAAAAAGCTGGACTAATCAAGCTCAATGACAAGGTTTTAAAAACTCCGCTTGACATAGTGGATAATCCTAAAAAGCTTAAATTCCTAGAGCTTAAAGCCGCACAATTACCTCGTGCTTTAAGTGATGTGGATGTAGCTGTGATTAATTCAAACTATGCTTTAGGGGCGAACTTGAACCCTGTAAAAGATTCCATTTTCATTGAGGATAAAGATAGCCCTTATGTTAATTTTGTAGTCGTAAGAGCAGAGGACTCACAAAGTGCAAAAACTAAAGTTATCGATAAGGTTTTAAGGAGTGAAAAACTTCGAAATTTTATCGAGGAAAACTATAAAGATATTTTAATTCCTGGTTTTTAAGGAGGAAAAATGAAAAAAATTATTTTAATTGTTAGCTTATTGTTTCATTTTGCTTTTGCAAATGATAAAACCATAATTATAGGTGCTACACCTACTCCACACGCTGAAATCTTGGAATTTAGCAAAGCTTTATTTAAAGAAAAAGGTTGGAATTTGGAAGTGAAGGAATTTGCTGATTATGTGTTGCCAAATTTAGCTTTAGCACAGGGGGATTTAGATGCAAATTTATATCAGCATAAGCCTTTTTTAGATGAGTTTAATGCTAATCAAAAAAGCAAGTTAGTCGCGGTAGATAATATCATTTTGGTGCCTATGGCTGGGTATTCTAAAAAAATTAAGGACAAAGACTTAATTCCACAAAATGCTAAAATCGCTATCCCAAATGACCCTACAAATGAAAGCAGAGCTTTAGATTTACTTGAAAGAGCTGGGCTTATCAAGCTCAATGACAAGGCTTTAAAAACTCCGCTTGACATAGTGGATAATCCTAAAAAGCTTCAATTTGTAGAGCTTAAAGCCGCACAATTACCTCGTGCTTTAGATGATGTAGATGTAGCACTTATCCCTACAAATTATGCACTTGGAGCAAAATTAAATCCAAAAGATGGGCTTTTTATCGAAGATGAAGGAAGCTTATATGCTATCGTTTTAGCCGTGCAAGAAAAGGATAAAGATGGCGAGAAAGCACAAGTTATCAAAGAAGTGCTAAAAAGCGAAGCGATTAAAAAATTCATTGAAGAAAAGTATAATGGTGCTGTAATAAGCCTATTTTAAGGGAAAATATGAGGAAAATTTGCTTTGTATTTTTGTTTTTATGGCAAATTTTAGAAGCTGGAAATTTAGATCTAGTCAAAGCTGCCTTAACTAAAGAATATCAAAATAATTTTCCTCAAATCGTTATCGAACAAATTGATTTAAAAATCACTTCTTTACCAAAAGATTTTGAAAAATTTGAGTTTTTGCGTATTGCTAATGGGAAGTTTAATAGAGCGCAAGGTTTTGTAAGGGCAGAATTTAAAACTCCACAAAATATCTCCAAAAATGTTTTTTTTCGTTATTTTATCCGTGCTAATTTAGAAGTTTTGCGTAGCACAAGGGCGATAAAAAGAGGAGATAGAATCGGTGCATTTGATTATAAAATTGTGATGATGGACTTTGATAAAGTCCCAAGCAATGCCCTAAGCAAAGAGGACTTAAACAATCTTCTTGCAAAAAATAATATTAGCAAAAATACCATTTTAAGACAAAATATGTTTAAAACCACAGCTATTATTAAAAGAAATGACCAAGTTATAGGCGTTTTAAAAGATAAAGGTATAGATGTTTTAATCGAGCTTGTTTCTTTACAAAGTGCAAATTTGGGTGAGAGAATTCGAGTTAAAAGCAAGGACGGCAGAGTGATGCAAGGCATTGTTGTGGGGAAAAATAGGGTTTTGTTACAATGAAAGTTTTGTTAGGGATTACAGGTTCAAGTAGTGTGCATTTAGGGCTTAAAATACTTGAAAATTTAGAACAAAAGGTTGAGCTTTTTTGCATTATCACTAAGGGTGCTAAAAAAAGTTTTGAAGCGGAAAATAAACAAAATTTAAGTCAAATTTGTAAAAAATTTAATCAATGCGTTTTTTTAAATGATGAGGATTTAAGTGCGGGGGTTTCAAGTGGCTCTTTTGGTATCGATAAAACCATCATCGCCCCCTGCTCTATCTCGACATTAGCTAAAATTCACGCTGGGTTTTGTGATACTTTATTAACAAGAGCTTGCGCGGTAGCCTTAAAAGAGCAAAAAAAACTCATTTTAGCCGTGAGAGAGCTGCCTTTTTCTACACTAAATTTAGAACATATGGCAAAACTTTCTCTAATGGGAGTTATCATAGCTCCGCCCATTTATGCAAGTTATAGCAAAATAAAAAATTTAGGAGATTTGGAGAATTTTATTATTGGAAAATGGCTTGATTTACTAGAAATTGACCATAATTTATATGAAAGGTGGGGTTAAAATGCTTTATGATATAGCTATTATTGGAAGTGGGACGGTGGGAGCTTTTGCGGGATATTATGCTGCAAAATCCGGCAAAAAGGTATGTTTGATTGATAAATTTCAAACACCTCATACACTAGGCTCTTATCACGGCGATACGCGAATTTTTCGCATTGCTTATGGGGAAGGGAGTAAATATATCCCTCTCTTGCAAGAGGCTTACACACTTTGGGGAGAATTTGAAAAAGCACATAAAATTAAACTTTTTGAGCGTGGTGGGCTTTTAAATGTAGGCAGTTACGACAATGATTTTATGCAAAATATCCTCACAAGCATAAAGGAATTTAAACTTAATACAAAACAACTTAATGCTAAAGAAATTTATGAAAATTACGGCATTAAAATTGCAAAGGATTGCTTTGGCATTTTAGAGCCTGATACTGGCTTTGTTTATAGCGATTTAAGCGTAAGTCTTGCGATTTTAGAAGCTCAAAATTTAGGTGCAGATATTTTAATCGACACTCTTAAAAATGTGGATAAAAAAGAAGATATTTTCACACTGCATTTTGAAAATAAAGAAAAAATTAAAGCAAAGCAAATTCTAATTTGTGCTGGAAGTTTTGTCAATGAGGTTTTAGACTGCTTTGATTTTGAGTTAGCTCCTGTGTGCGTTAAGGCAAAAAGAAAGGTGGTGCATTGGTATGAAAGCTTGGGAAATTATCCCATTTCAAAACTTTCATCATTTATTATAGAATTTGAAGATGACCATTTTTATGGATTTTATGATTTTAAAGATGGACTTAAAATTGGGCGTGATCAAAGCGGACAATTTATTAATAATAGGGAAGAGCGTAAAGATTTTGGTGCTTATGAGGAAGATTTTAGGGAAATAGATGTATATATTAAAAATTTCTTTCCCAAAATAGGCTCTTTTAAAAAGGGAAGTGTTTGTAGCTATCCTTTGAGTGCGGATAATGACTTTATTATCGATTTTTTAAGTGAAAATGTCTTTTTTATCGGCGGTTTAAGTCATGGCTTTAAATTTGCTCCCGCACTTGGCAAATTCGGCTTTGAGGCTTTAAATGCTAGCAAGTTAAATGAGGATATTCAAAAACATTTTAGCTTAAGTCGTTTCAAGAGATAATTTTAAATCCACAAAATCATAGCTCTAGCTGAAAGCTTATTCTGCCACCCTGCTTTTGCGTGGGATCTATGTGGATAGGTAAAATCTTATCCGCATATTTGTGGGCATTGGGTATGGCAAGACTTACTAGAAGACTTATGCTAAGTGATTGATACAGCACAAAAAGCTAGACTCGCCTAAAAGGTAAATTTTATGTGAGACCACTATTTAGAAGACTTGCGTTTAATGCTTTGCGTTATTGCACCACCTAGCTATTGCTCCGCTTATATCAAGTCCGCTTAAATCCTCTATCCATAGCCATTGCCCGCTACAATTAATTTCTAAAAAAATCCATTCATTTTTTAAATTTATTATAAAATCCAAAGCTCCAAATTCTATATTTAAATTTTTCATCATTTTTTTTACTTTTGATTTTATATGTAATGGAGGATTTATTATGCTGTGGGGCGTTTTAGCTAGATCGTATCTCCGCCAGTCTTCATTAGCTATTTGCGATTTTTGCGAATCAATTTTACAAGCAAAATGCTCGTTACCAACAATCGTATATCTAACTTCATATTTTTTATCAATATACTCTTGTAAAATGATAGGATTTTCTTTATTGTCTTTAAAGGCAAAAACATCATCAGTTTTTAATCTATAAGTATAAAAACCATATACTTTATTATTTTTTTTGAAAGCATCTTGGTGCGCTAGCTTTAAGATTATGTCTTCATGTAATTTAGCAAAATTTAATAAATCTTTTTTATTGTTGCTTACAATAGTTTTGGGCATTTTAAAACCTATTTCTTGCGCCAAAGCCATTTGGCGATATTTATTATCGCCTTTAAGAACATCAGAGATGTTATTTAACCACGGTAATTTAAGCAATGAAGTGTATAATCCCGTTAATGTGGAATTCCATTCATTAAGCCAAATTTTAAAATCTATATTTGAATTGCTTTTTTCTTTTTGTTCTAAGGTAAGTTCGACATAAGCACGCCTTAGCCAAACATGAGTGATTTTATTGCCTTTAACACAAATATCATTTTGCTCAATTATCCAAACATTATCGCAAAAAGTAATTTTTGTTTGCAATAAAGATTCATAGTCTAAATTAAGTCTAAAATATTTACATTTAAGCTTAGAAATCACTCTATCAGCGTGAGTATCGTAAATATCGCTTAGTATTAAAAGCATATTTATACAGCCATGCCTTCATTTGGTCTATCCGAATCGCTACGATTATCTCTGGCGTTGGCGTATGTTGTTTGTTGTGTTGAGGTAGGTGCTCCACTTGCGTAAATTTGTAAAGCCTCAGAATTTGCTGGTTCCCAACTCCAATTTTGCGTTTGTTGTGTAATATAGTCCATAGGCTCCAAAAATTTGCTTGCAAATACCTTTTGCATTTTTTCTCCTTTTGTGATTTTTAACTTATTATAATAAGTTGCGATGAGATTTTACATTTTTTAAAATTAAAAATAACTTATAATAATAAGGTATTTTAATGCTAGATGATGAAAAAATACAAGAAATTTACAAAAAAATAGGGCAAAATGTAGCCGCCGCGCGTAAAGAGCGTAAAATTTCACAACTTGCCCTATCGCTTGAAATGGGCTATAAATCTGTAAGCCTTGTAAGTTTTGGAGAAATTTGCCTAAAAGGCGCACATTTTAATATCGCACACCTTTTACAAATATCGCAAATTTTAGATATACCCTTTAACTCACTCTTTAACGGCATTCAAGAAATCCTAGATAAAAGCAAGGATTTAGAGCCTTAAAAGTGCGAATTTTAGAATTTTTATTTTTTTAAATTTCTAAAATTTCGGCTTAATGGTAAAAAGTGTTGATAAAATTCAACACTTTTGACTCATCTTTCATCATTTTTTAATCTAAAATAATTAGAAATAAATTTCTTTTTATTTTCTAACTTTAATCCACTATGAACTCTAAGCTTAATCTTTAAATGAGTGAATTCTGCTTCTATGCCATTATTGGAGTTTGGTAAGTATTTTATGCTCTAAAATGTAATAAAGATAAGCTAAATTACGCTTTAAGCTATAATAAGCAGATCTTAGTCTTTGATGAGCATAAATAAGCCTACCACTATCATTTATGCTTTTTTCATTTAAAAAGTCTTTATGTTTTTCTTGCCAGTTTTCTAGCTCTTTTACAAAGCTTTCTTTGTTTAACTTAGTAAGCTTTCTACTTAACTCTAAAAGCTCTTTAGAAACTAAACTTTTAGGCTTTTTAATTAATTTTGTCTGAATGTTCCTTTGTATATGGATTTGGCATATTTGAAATGGTATAGGATATAGTATTTTAGTAAGTCCTTTAAAGCCATCTGCTGCTACTACTACTTTAATGACATATCCTTGTTCTAAATACCACAAAAAGCCTAATACATAATCTTTTATTTTTTCTTTATGCTCTATAAAATTCCACCATATAAACTTCTTAGATATAGCGTCTTTAAATACAACTACTCCAAAGTTTAATCCCCAGTAAGTTACATCTATTAAGAGTATTATTTCTTTTAGATTTAGTTTTGATAGCTTTGGTGTTTCTATGCTTTTTATGTAATTTTGAAGCGTTTTCATACAGATATTATTTTCTTTAGCAAGAATACTTAGGATTTTCTTTTTTGCAATGTATGAATTAAATAATTTTTGGCTTGAAATTGTGCTTTTAAATACAAATATTTTAGAACAATTTTTGCATTTATATCTTTGTGAATTACTTTTAATCAAACCATTTTTTACTACTAAAAAACTACCGCAATTTGGACATTTTTTTTGTTCATATTTTTCAAGCCCCTTAAATGATGAATTTAAGGGATATTTTAGCAGTTTTTATCAACACTTTTTACCATTAAGCCGAAATTTGTGGCTTTTTTAAAATCAATAAATCAAAATTAAAAGCTGTTTTTTGTGAGGCAATAATGATAATTCGTTCCCTATTTTGCGGCACACCAAAATCTTTAGCATTTAGCAATTTAAAACTTACTTCATAACCCAAATTTTGTAAAATAATTTTAAGTGTTTGCCCCTTATTGTGGTGGATTAAATGCTTTACATTTTCAAGCAAAACTACCTTTGGTTTTTTCTCATCAATAATCCTACAAATATCAAAAAAATAGCGTTCCCCTTGTATCTTCAAAACCTTTTTTCTTACCTGAAATGCTAAAAGGCTGACAAGGAAACCCCGCACAAAGCAAATCAAAATCAGGCAAAGATTTAGCTTCAATTTGTATAACATCACTTAACGGACTTTCTTTAAAATTTGCTTCATACACTTTCGCGACTTTTTCATTGATTTCACTTGAAAATACACATTTACCACCGGCATTTTGCACCCCAATTCTAATGCCACCAATCCCAGCAAATAAATCAATAAAACTAAAATTCTTTTGTATAAAATCACCCTTTTTTCTTTGCTCTAAAATAGCATTAGAGAATAAATTCGCAGTCATTCCCTACTCCCACTCAATAGTCCCCGGGGGTTTTGAGGTAATGTCATAGACTACGCGGTTTATCCCTGCTACTTCGTTGATTATGCGATTTGAGACAGATTCTAAAAATGCGTGGGGTAAGTGTGAGAAACTTGCAGTCATTCCATCCATCGCTTCTACTGCTCTTACACAAATCGTATTATCATAAGTGCGATTATCGCCCATTACGCCTACACTTCGCACATTGAGTAACACGCAAAATGCCTGCCACACGCTATCATACAAGCCCCATTTATGCAGCTCTTCTATGAAGATAAAATCCGCCTCTTTTAATAGCTCTAAATCCGCGGCATTCACCTCGCCCATAATGCGTATGGCAAGTCCGGGTCCGGGGAATGGGTGCCTCATAAGCATAGATTCAGGCATTCCTAATTCTCTGCCTAACGCCCTTACCTCGTCCTTAAACAGCTCTCTTAAAGGCTCGATTAGCTCAAATTTCATCCATTCAGGCAGTCCACCGACATTATGGTGGCTTTTTATCGTTTTGCTAGGACCCTTCACACTCACAGATTCTATAACATCAGGGTAGAGTGTGCCTTGTGCTAGGAATTTTATCTCGCCTTTTGTGTTGTGCTTTTTGGCTTCAGCTTCAAATACTTCTATGAACGATTCACCGATGATTTTGCGTTTCTTTTCCGGATCAGTTACGCCCTTTAATCGCCCTAAAAATAGCTCTCTCGCATCGGCTACAATCAAAGGCACTTTTAGATTCTCTCTAAACATCGCTTCTACCGCTTCTCTCTCCCCCTTTCTTAAAAGCCCGGTATCCACAAAAACAGGGATAAGATTTTCCCCTATGGCACGATAAAGTAAAGTTGCCACAACGGAGCTATCCACGCCACCACTCACTGCACAAAGCACCTTATCTCCCCCAAGCACCTTTTCCCTTAGCTTTGCAATCTCAACTTCCGCAAAATTTCGCATATTCCAGCTTGTATCTGCCCCGCAAATCCCCACAGCAAAGTTTTTCAAAATCTCCCCGCCACACTCACTATGCACCACTTCTGGGTGAAATTGCAAGGCATAAATATGCCGCTTAAAATCTGCGATAGCGCAATTTTGCGTATTCCCACTTTTCGCCAACTCCACAAAGCCACTAGGCACAGACTCCACCTTATCCGCGTGGCTCATCCACACGATAGAATTTTGCTTCACACTCTTAAATAGCCTAGAATCCACGCTAGAATCCGCAATTTCTAAAACCGCCTTGCCAAACTCCTGTGCGTTCGCTCTTACCACACTTCCGCCAAAAAAATGCGCGATATACTGCATACCATAGCAGATTCCAAGCACAGGGATTCCAAGCTCAAACACCCTAGAATCCGGCTTATACGCTCCCTCTTCATACACACTCGCAGGTCCCCCACTCAAAATTATGCCCTTAGGATTTTTCGCTTTAATAGAATCTAGCTTTTCAAAATATGGCACAATCTCCGTATAAACGCCATATTCACGCAATCTTCTAGCGATAAGTTGTGTATATTGTGAGCCAAAATCTAAAACCAAAATTAAACTATTCATCATCTACCACCTATTTAAAGTTTCATATTTTTTAATACTTTTTACCGAGCCATTTTGCTCATAAGTCGTATAAGTTGGCTCTCCTTTATATCCACAAGCACTTAGAAATATTAAACAAAAAAATGCTAAAATTCCTTTATGAAAAAGATAAAAACCGCGACCAATGTTATTGTTGAAATGGCAAATCAGCCTCATTATACTCCCCTAAAAGATCGATTTTACTATAAAGATTTTTTACTCTTAATGCCAGAAAAACACAGACGCCACATTGCTAAGATTTTCATTAAAAATGACACTCTAAACATCATAACGCTTAATCACATAGGCTACCAAGAATTAAACCACGATGATAGCAAAAAATACATTAAAATTCTTATAAAGCTTTACGCAAAAGAAAATCCAAACAGCAAATTTATCGATGTGAAAAATCTTAGAATTTTTTCCCAACGCTATGAAAAAACTAAGCTAAAATTAGAAAATAGTCCTAAAAAAATTCGCCCCTATATCGAGCTTTCTTTAGGGAAATTTAAAAATCCTTTCGAAAATAAGGCTTTATATGACAAATTTGAAGCCTTGAGAAAAGTGATACAAAATGCTTGAAAAAGACCTTATGAGTTTGCCAGAAAGTGCGGGGGTTTATCAGTATTTTAACGCAGAGGGAAAGCTCCTTTATGTCGGTAAGGCTAAAAATTTAAAAAAACGCGTTAAAAGCTATTTTAGCTTTAATCCTCTAAGAGCAAATTCTAAAAATAGTCTAAGAATTCAAAAGATGATTAATGAGGCAGCACATTTAAAATTTATCAGCACTAAAACAGAAGCTAACGCTCTCATTTTAGAAAATTCTCTCATCAAACAACTTCACCCAAAATACAATATTTTATTAAGAGATGATAAAACCTATCCTTACATTTATATAGATTTAAATGAAAAATTTCCGCGTTTTGAGCTGACGCGTAAAATTATCAAAAAGCCCAAAATTAAATACTATGGACCCTTTTTTAAGGGAGCAAAAGAGCTTTTAAACGCCCTTTATCTTTACTATCCTTTAAAACAAAAGAAAAATTGTAAAAAACTTTGTATTTTTCATCAAATTTCAAGGTGTAGTGGGGTTTGTGAAGGTTTAGTGAGTGAGGAAAATTATAAAGCAATTTTAACAAATGCCACAAAAGCCCTTTTAAATCCCAGTCTTTTAATCAAAAATTTAGAACAAGCTATGTTTAAATACGCTCACAATGAAAATTATGAAGAAGCGGCTAAAGTCCGTGATGAAATTAACGCCATAAAAGCCTTAGAAACAAAAGTTCAAATTGATTTAGCAAGGCTTGAGGATTTTGAAATTTTTGCCCTTGCTAGTGAAAATGGCATTTGCTCCACTTTGCGTTTCATCATACAAGAAGGGAAAATCATCAGCACCCATTCAAAAATTCACATTTTAAAAGAAAAAGAAATCAATACAAATGAAATTTATAAACAAGTGCTTTTAGAAAGCTTTAATCAAGACAGCCCCCTCGTCTCAAATCAAATCTATGTTTATGAGGACTTTGAGGATAGAAAGCTTTTAGAGGAATTGTTAAGCGAAAGATTTGCTAAAAAAATTCATATCCAAGTCCCACAAAAGGGTGAAAAAAGAAAAATTTGCGATCTTGCTTTTGAAAATGCCTTACTTAACATCAATATCCATCTTAAAAATAATGATTTAAGCTTAATAGAGGAATTAAAGCATTATTTTGAGCTTGAAAATGTGCCTCATTGCATAGAAATTTATGATAATTCTCACCTACAAGGCGTAGCAAAAGTGGGTGCTATGGTGTGTTTTAAAGACGGCAAATGGGAAAAGAAACATTACCGCAAATTTCATCTTCAAGGCAAAAGCGATTATGAGCAAATGAAGGAAGTTTTAATAAGAAGAACGAAAGACTTTGAAAGCCTTTCGCCTCCTGATTTATGGCTCATAGATGGAGGTAAAGCCCTGCTTGATTTAGCAAATAACATTATCAAAAGCACAGGTGCAAATGTCGATGTTTTAGCCATAGCTAAGGAAAAAATCGACTTTAAAGCACAGCGTTCAAAAGGAAGTGCTAGAGATAAAATCCACTCGCAAAAAGGCGAATTTTTACTTAAAACAGATGATAAAAAGCTACAATTTTTACAAAAATTAAGAGACGAAGCGCATCGCTTTGCTCTTTCTTTTCATAAAAATACTAAGAAAAAACAGGATTTAAAAAGCTCTAAACTCTTAAATTTAGGTATTAGTGAGGGGTATTTGCAAAAACTACTTGCTTTTTATGGAGATTTTGAGAGTATTTATGAGGCAAATTATGAGGAACTAAAAATGCTTACAAATGCAAAAATAGCTCAAAAAATTAAGGATATGTAATGATATTAAGCTTTTTGATTTTAATTTTAAGCACTTTTTTACTTTTTTTAAGTGTCGATTTTAACGCTCTTGCTAACACAGACGAACAGCTTAAACTTAGTATTTTTCTTAGCATTTTACTTTTGGGCGGGGTTTTGTGCATTACGCTTTTTAGAAAAGAGCGTTTTTTGCAAAAACTATTTTATAAAATTTCCCTCCTTGAAAAAAGCGAAAATGAAAGCGTAGAAAGGGCTTTAGACGCCTTAAAAGAACGCTTAGAAATGCAAAAATACCACATCAAAAAAGCAAATTTAGAAAAACAAGAAAAGCTTTCTTTGCTAGAAGAGCTTTATTATCATCTAGGTAATATTCAAAACGCTCTTTATTACATAGAGGCTGATGAAAAATCTCTCTCTCTTTTGCTAAATGCCCTACATAAGCAAAAAGAAACACTTCGACTAGCTATCAATCACCCCATAAGCTATAACAAAAGCTTAGGCGGACATAAGGATAAATTTTTGCGTTATGAAGCTAAAATCGCCCTCGTTAATAATGATGATTTAGAAAATTTTCTTATCCAAAATATCTTGGCGTATTTTGGGATACAAAGCGTTTTTTTTAAAGAAATTAGCTTTGATAGAAATGATTATCATCTCGTTTTCATTAAAGATGAAATCTATCAAAAATTAGTCAAAAAGGAGGAGGATTTTATCGTTTTTGGGAGGGATAAAAATTTAAGTTATCCTTGCTTTTTACCTATGCCACTTGATAAAAAAATGCTCGAAATTCTTCTTAAAAAACGGCTCGAAAAATTAACACCAAAGCAGTTTGAAAAAGGCGTCTTAAATAATGTGCTTTTATTTAAGCAAAATGAATTTGATGCGAATTTATTTTTTAGCATTATAGAAAAGCAATGCTCACAAAATACTTTGGTAAATTCTTTATTTCAGCTTAAAGAGTGCTTGAGTAAAGAGAGTTACCGCCTTGTTTTGCTTGATTATGATGTGATTAAATTTGATTTAGAGCAAGTTAAAATTTTACTTCATATCTATAAAAATCACAACCCACAAAGCCACATCATACTTTTTACTCAGGAAAAAATCACTGAATTTGACTGCATTAGCGAGGTTTTAAGCTCCATTAGCAAAAATGAGCTTATCGCACTTTTACGCAAGTATTTAAATTAAGGACTTTCAATGCTTATTAAGGATTTTGACACGACAAAAGGTGTTTTCATCATCGCAGAGCTTTCAGCTAATCACTCAGCAAGTTTAGAATTAGCTCTTAAAACTATACAAGCAGCTAAAAAAGCGGGGGCAAATGCCATTAAAATTCAAACCTACACGCCCCACAGCCTTACCCTAAAAAGTGATAAAGACGATTTCATCATTAAAGGAGGACTTTGGGACAAAAGAAGCTTTTTTGAGCTATATGAAAAGGCACAAACACCTTATGAGTGGCACTCCCAGCTTTTTGAAGCCGCACAAAATGAAGGACTACTATGCTTTTCAAGCCCCTTTAGCGAGGAGGATTTAACTTTCTTACGCCGTTTTGACCCACCAGCTTATAAAATCGCCTCTTTTGAGGCAAATGATGAATATTTTGTGCGTTTAGTAGCAAGAGAAAAAAAGCCCACTTTTGTCTCCACAGGAGTGATTGATGAGAGTGAAATTGCAAGAATTTGCGAAATCTTTAAGGAAGAAGAAAACGAAAATTTATGCCTTTTAAAATGCACCTCCGCCTACCCTGCCGAGTTAAAAGATATGAATTTAAACGCCCTTTTAAGCCTTAAGCAATTTGGCTATGAGGTAGGATTAAGTGATCATAGCAAGGGGCATTTGGCGGCGACTTTAGCAGTAGCTTTGGGGGCTAGGGTGATAGAAAAGCATTTTATGCTAGATAAAAATGTCATCAGCGAGGATAGTGCCTTTAGTCTTGATTTTGACGAATTTAAAGCCTTGGTTAAAATAATAAGAAATGCCGAGCTTTGTTTAGGGAAAAAAGATTTAAATTTAGATGAAAAAAGTTTAGAAAATAGGCGTTTTGCGAGAAGTTTATATGCGAGTAAGGACATTAAAAAAGGCGAAGTTTTTACTAAAGAAAACATAAAATCCGTGCGACCTAGCTTTGGCTTACACCCTAAATTTTACCCACAAATTTTAGGTAAAAAAGCAAAAAGAAATATAGAATTTGCCACGCCTTTAAAGGAAGAGGATTTATAAAGCATAATGAATTTAACTAAAAATATCAAAGCTCTAAAGCAGAGCAACCCTAGCCTAAATTTACCTCAAAAGCAAGATAAATTCAGCCTTGATGAAAGCTTAAATCTCTGCTTTAAAGAGGGTAAAATGTATCATAATGTCAAAGAGGAACTTAGCCAAAAGCTTATTTATATCAAGCAAAACTACGCATATTATCCCCTGCTCTATTTTTACGGCTTTGGTAATGGCACGCTTTATAAAATTTTATGTCAAACACAGACTAAAATCGTTGTTTTTGAGGACGATTTAGAGCTTTTAAGCCTTGTGTTTAGTTTGATTGACTTTAGTGAAGAATTGCAAGATAAAAGACTTGTTTTAATCACAAATTTAGAAGAGCTTAACGCCCTTTTTGAGGATGAGCTAATCCAAACAAGCTATAAAATTTACACGCTTTTTTCACATTGTGCCTTTTATGAAAATGAGAAATTTGAGCTGTTACACGCTAAATTTAAAGAGTATTTTGACTTTTTGCTTTTACAAAAGGGGAACGACCCCGAGGACACGCTCACAGGTATGAAACATACGCTTATCAATCTTAAAACTATGCTTGAAAAACCTAAATTTAAGGACTTTTTAAACACTTACCGCTTTCAAAATCAAAATGCCATTATCGTTAGCACAGGACCAAGCCTAAGTAAGCAACTTCCGCTTTTAAAAGAAGTGCAAGAAAAAGCCGTGATTTTCGCAGCTGATAGTGCCTATGCTATCTTAAAAAAAGAGGGCATAAGGGCGGATTTTGTTTTTTCCTTAGAAAGACTAGAATTAACAAGTGAATTTTTCAACCAAAACTTTAACGAACTTGATGAAAATGTCCTTTTCATCATCACTTCCCTGACTCACCCAAATACCTTAAAATATCTTAAAAATCAAAATTTTCTCCTTGTTTTGCGACCCTTTTATTTTGAAAAGGCTCTAAAATGCGATGAATTTGGCTATTTAGGTGTGGGAGCTAGTGTGGCAAATATGGCTTATGAGTGTGCGGCGGCACTTAGATTTGAAAACATTATCTTTATAGGACAGGACTTAGCCTACGATGATATGGGACTTTCACACGAAAAAAGCTATACCTTACTTTCTTACCACAAAAATGACTTTCAAAACGATAAAGATAAATTTTTATGCGAAGCTTATGGGGGGCAGGGTTTGGTGCAAAGCTCTTTGGCTTGGACTCTTTTTAGACTAGGACTTCAAAGAGACATACTAAATGCTAAAAAGCTAAATATCAACACCTACAACGCCACAGAAGGCGGTGCGAGGATAGAGGGTTGTATAGAAAAAAACTTTGCTTGGTGTTGTGAAAATTTACTTCAAATAAAAAAGAAAAAACTCCCCATAAAAAGCGTAAAAATATCCACTACAAACGCTTTTTTAAGCCTTAAAAACTTACTTGAAAAAGGAGAAAAATTTGAAGCTAAACTTGAAACAATTTTGTGTGATTTAGAACAAGCTCTAAGTAAAGAACAAAATTTGGAATACTTTTTGCATAATTTAGAAAAATTAAGCGAGGAATTTAAAAAGCAAGAAATTTGCACGGATTTATTCTTAGCCTTGCTTTTTGATTTAGAAAGCGAAAGATTAAAGTTAAGGGCAGAAAATGCCGATATTTTAACAAATTTAAAAACACAAAAAGGCTATTTTGCCAAGCTTTTAAAACTTTTAAAGAAGCAAAATGCACTTTTAAAGGAGTAAAATGAGCTTATATGAAAAAAATTTAAAGGCACTTAGAAACATCGCCTTAAAAGAAGCTTTAAGCAAGATAAAAGCACCAAAGCATTTTAAGCTTATCACGGGAAGCGATTCTTTGGATATAAATTTACAGGATTTAAGGGATAATTCTTTGCTCTATCAAAACCCTATGCAAGAATTAAACGAGGCTATAAAGCTTTATAATGAAACTTATCCGCTTTATCCTGTGCTTTATTTTTACGGCTTTGGTAATGGGCTTTTGTATAAGGTTTTAGCACAAAATGAAAATCATCTTTTATTTGTCATTTTTGAAAGTGAGCTAGAAATCATTTATCACATTTTTCATCTTGTCGATTTTACTAAAGAGCTAGAAAAAGGTAAATTGATATTTTTAAACCCAAAAAATGATATTAATTTAGAAGCACAAGCTTTATTGGGCGAATTTATGCCCGCTTTTTACTCTTCTAGGGTGTATTTTTTAGAACTACACTCAAAATATTATGAAAAATTTAAAGAAAATGTCAAACAAACAAATGAAATCCTCACTCTTACCATTAAAAATACTATCAGTGCTTATGGCGATGATCCTTATGATGCTTTGCTTGGCATCAAGCAACATAGCTTTAATTTAGTCGAAATGATAAGCCACCCCACCATACAAGAATTGCACGCAAAAAGAAAAGGTAAATTTAAATCCTGCGTCATAGTTAGCACGGGACCTAGCCTTACTAAACAGCTCCCGCTTTTAAAAGAGGTGCAAGATAGGGTTGTGATATTTGCAGCGGACTCGGCTTATCCTATCTTAATGCAAAATGACATTGTGCCTGATTATGTGTGTATGGTGGAGCGCACGGATTTTACAGCGGAGTTTTTTAAGCACGATTTTGGAAATAAAGATGATAAAACGACCTTTTTACTCGCCTCCCTCGTGCATCCAAACGCTATAAGCTACTTGGAAGCACGAGGGAAAAATTATATGCTACTTGAAAGACTGCTAGCCTTTCACGCCTTTACCGCGCTAAAGCAGTGGGGCTATATCAACGAAACCATAAGTGTCGCACATATGGCTTTAAGTGTGGCGAGTTCTTTGGATTTTAGAAATATTGTTTTCATAGGGCAGGATTTAGCCTTTGCTAAAGATGGAAGCTCTCACGCTAAAAATTATCAAAATGGAGAAAATTTTGAAAGCGGATATTATGAAGATGAATTTGAAGTAGAGGGCTATGGCGGAGGGAAAGTAAAAACGCACTTTTTATGGTATATGTTTAAACATTTTTTAGAAAAACATATTAGTGAGTTGGCGAAAAAATATATATTTTTTAACGCCACCGAAGGGGGCGTTAAAAAATATATATTTTTTAACGCCACCGAAGGGGGCGTTAGGGTGCAAGGGACGATAGAAAAGCCTTTTAAGGAATGCTGTGAAGAATTTTTCACAGAAGAAAAGGGCGATTTAGAAAAGTTAGAGAGCCTAAATCAACAAAAGCAAAATGAATTACTTCTTAAAAGCTTATATAAACTTTATCAAGCTAAAAAAAATTGCTTAAAATTTAGAACATTTTTAAATGAAAATTTAGATGAGCTTAATGAGCGTCTAAAACCTTACGCAAATCAAATCAATCCTAGCTTATTGCACGGGGGGGGGGGGGGGGTAGTATTATGCAACAAAGTATCGAACAAATTATGCAAATAAGAGAAGAAATACAAGGCGTAGGACTTGAGATTATAGAGCTAATCCAGCCTCTAAAGGCACAATTTGACCTAAATTTAGGGCGTTTAGTTAGCATAGTTGTAAAGGATAATGAGACAAATTTACAAAAAAATCTTTTTTGGATTAAGGAGCATTTGTATTATTTTGAACTCATTGCAAAATATGTCAAAGATGAGGAAAAAGAGCTTCAAGCCGCCATTTTAAAACTTGAAAATGAGCTTAAAAATAGAGGCTTAGAAAAAAGAGTAGAAAAATTAAAAACTAAATTTAAGGATTAACAATGCTAAAGAGTGAATTTTTTGACAAAAATATCAAAGCCTTAAAAGCTGTCGATGTAGAGCTTAGCAAAAAACTCAATAAGATAAAGGGAACTAAAAAATTTGATCTCATTTTCAATAAAGATCCACTTGACCTAAACATCATAGAGCTTAAAACGAGAGAAAAAATTTATGAAAATCCTCTTAAAGAATTAGAAGAAAAGCTAAAATTTATCGATGAAAAAAGGTCGCTTAATCCTGTTTTATTTTTTTACGGAGTGGGAAATGGCTTTTTATATAAAGCTCTGTTGCAAAATAAAACACATCAAAAAATTATCGTTTTTGAAAAGGATTTAGAGCTACTTTTTCTAGCCTTAAATCTTTCTGATTTTAGCGAGGATTTAGCAAATAATAGGCTCATTTTTATCCAAAATAAAGAAATGAGCACGAATC
The DNA here is from genome assembly GCF_900637395.1 of Campylobacter upsaliensis. Taxonomy (NCBI): domain Bacteria; kingdom Pseudomonadati; phylum Campylobacterota; class Epsilonproteobacteria; order Campylobacterales; family Campylobacteraceae; genus Campylobacter; species Campylobacter upsaliensis. The sequence continues at coordinate 1,285,108 of NZ_LR134372.1, forward strand.
CTTTAAGAGCTTTCCAACTCTTTCAATACCATATGTCATCTTTACTTTACCGCTCTTATTTTTTAGAAATTCATAGCATTTATTACGAAAAACAAAGAAAGGATATTTTAGAACTTAATCGTATCAACAAAAACGCTATCATAGATCTCTCTTTAAGAAATGGCAACGATCCTCAAGACGCCACTCAAGGCATTAATCAATTTATCCAGCACCTCCCTAAAATGCTAACGCACCCTACCCTACACAACCTACTTGACAAAAGACAAAATAAGGCTGAAACCGCCATCATAGTCGCCACTGGACCAAGTTTAACCAAACAACTTCCCTTACTTAAAAAATATGCCAAAAGGGCGAGTATCTTTTGTCTTGATGCAAGTTATGCAATTTTAGCAAAAGAAAACATTAAGCCTGATTATGTGTTAAGCCTTGAAAGAGTGGAGGCTACGAGTAAATTTTTTGATAATGATTTTAAGGAATTTGACAAAGATGTGCTTTTTATCCTTCCCACACTTACGCACCAAAAAACGCTTAGTTTCATAGAAAAAAACCGCAGGGAATATATGCTAGTGCCAAGGCTTCTCCCCCTAGCACAAGAGCTCAAACTAAAAGAATTTGGCTTTGCAAATGGCTGGAGTGTCGCACATATGGCTTATTCTTTAGCGTGGGCTTTAGAACATAAAAATATTATCTTAATAGGACAGGATTTAGCCTTTGCCAAAGACGGAACCACGCACTCAAAAGACTATCCAAGAGGTTTAGAAACAGCTAAAAGAGAAATCGGTGCTTTAATGCAAACCGAACTTAAGGCTTACGGAGGTAAGGGTAAGGTTAAAAGCACGAAAATTTGGAGTCTTTTTAGGGATTTTTACGAACAACTTATCTATCTTTCAAAAAATTCTTGCAAAACTTATAACGCCACAGAAGGCGGTGCGAGGATAGAGGGGGCGATAGAAAAGCCCTTTAAGGAGCTTTGCGAAACCTTATTAACAAAGGACATTAAAAAACCTCTTCCTAAGCCAAAAGCTCTTCCAAGAAATAAGCAAAATGAACTTATGCTTCAAAGCTATAAAAAGCTCAAAAGCTTTATAAAGTCGAGTGAAAATTTAGGTAAAGAGTGCAAAAGACTCTCTAATCAAATCAAGACAATCACACAGGGCAACACACAAAAGCACTCCCTTGAAAGCATTTGTCAAAATATCGAAACCTTTAAAAACAAAATAGGACAAAAAAGATATTACTATCTTAGTGAAATTCTAGGTCCTAGCACCTTTCATAGCGAAAGTTTGCTCTCCCCACTTTATCTAAGCTCGGTAAAAAACGACTCCGATAGACAAAATAAGCTTGTAGCGTGGATTTATGCTAATGAGGCGTGGGTTGATGAAATTTATAATCTTATCTTTATGCAAAATGGCGTGATAAAAAGAGCCATAGTGCCTTTAAGAGAAACTTTAGAAAAGAGAAAAGTGCTTTAATTTGGCTAGGCTTTATCCTAGCCTTTCACATCTTCATTTAAAAAATGCTGTTAAAATTAGCAAAAATTAAAGGTATGTTTTGGATTTTCTTTTCATTTTTAGTTTATTTTTTGAATTTCTTGCTTTATTTTTGGCATTTTATTTTCACGATGTAAGAATTTTCTTTTTAAGTCTTAGTTTGCTTGTTTTAAGAGTAGCTTATCTTTTTAGCCCTGTGTTTCAGGCACATTTGTTTTTAAGTTTGTTTTTACCACTTATTTTTTTACTTTTTTATCTTAAGAATTTTTCCAAATTCATCTTTTCTAGGCAAAATATCCAAGCCTTTTTACTCCTCATTTTAGTAGGAGTTTTAGCTCTTATCCTACCGCAAAACACACATTTTAATGCGACAAATTTAAATTACGAGCTTATGAGTTTTTACACTCCGCTTAATGAGCTTGGTTTTGTATTTTTTCTCTTAGCCTTATTATTTTTAGGGCTAAAAGGACTTAAAAATTTAGATTTTACTCCGCTTTTAACGCTTTTTGGTGCTTATGTAAGCTTTTTAATCAAAGAGTTTTGGAGCTTTAAATATTTTGAATTCGCAAGTTTTATTTTTTGCTTTATCTTGCTTTTTAACGCTTATAAAATGCTTTTTTTCGATAGTCTTACTAAATTTGGGAATGAAAAAAAACTCTCCCTTTACCTTAAAAATAAAGAAGAGTATTTTATAGCCTTACTTCATTTTGACGAACTTAGCAAGGCAAAAGAGAGTTATCAGTCTCTCATCTTAAAGCAAATTGCTAAAATTTTAAGGCGTCTTAAGGCTCAAATTTTTTTTATTGATAAAGATTTTATTTTGATTTTTAAAGATGAAGAAAGTGCGTTAAGGCATTTGGGCTATTTAGAGTCTTTACTCAAAAATACAAATTTAAATTTAGAAAATGAAAATTTTAAGCTTGAATTTAAGCTTGTTTGGCAGAAAAATGAAGGGGGTCTTTGGCAGAATTTACAAAGCCTCAAGGACAAACTCCTTAAGGCTTAAAGGCTTATTTTTCGTTAGCTTCTACCTCAACGCTAATTTTCACTTCATCGCCTAAAGTAAGATTTGAAGTGCTTGGAGCGAATTTAAAATCGCTTCTTTTAATCTCACTTTCCAAAGTAAAGCCAACTTTCTCTTTACCATCTTTACCCTTAGCTATGCCACCTATTTCAGCGTCAAAAACGATATCCTTAGAAACGCCAGCTATGGTTAAAGTGCCACTCATCTTACCTTCGCTATCACTTGTTTTTTCATATTTTTTCATCACAAAACTCATTTCAGGGTGGCTTTTAGCTTTGAAAAAATCGTCTTGCAAGAGGTGATTATCTCTTGTTTTATTATCTGTATCCACAGAAGCGACCTTAACTTTTGCTTCAAATTTTTTAAATTCATAAGTCGCAGGGTCAAAGTCAATCACCGCATCATAATCCTTAAAATTTCCCTTAACATTACTAATTTGCAAATGCTTAATCTTAAAGCCAACATCAGTATGAGTCTTATCAAGCACATAATCCTTAGCCATAAGAGCAGGACTTAGCAAAGAGGCTACCAAGAGCGAACTAAACAACATTTTTTTCATTTTTTCTCCTTTATAAATTAAATTATAGAAATTTTAATCTATTTTAAATAACAAATGTTAATTTTTTAACCTTGCTTTTAAAAATTCCTCAAATTCCTCAAACGAAGGCAGATTAAGATCTCTAAATTCCCTTTGCTGCTTTCCCCACATACACTCAGGGAAAAAAGCGTCCTCTTTAAAACGCGCCATAATGTGAAAATGGACTCTTGGGACATAGTTTCCAAAAGAGGCGATATTAATCTTTTCAGGCTGATAAAATTCCAACATCGCTTTTTCGCAAAGCAAAATCGTATCAAAAAGCTCTTTTTGTAGGGGCGTAGGACAATGGCTTAATTCTTTGTAATTTTCTTTTGTAAAAACTTTAATCCAAGGCACTTGCGACTCTTCTTTTTCTATATAAATTAACGCATTTTCATAAAGCATTATTTCTCCTTTTTGTATATTTTATAGTAATTTAAATAATTTGATGTAAAATATAAAAAATAAAGGAGGTAAAGGTGATTATTAGTTCAAATTATTCAAACTATAATTATTACAAGCCTCAAAGCTATGAAAAAGATGCAAATTCTTCACAATTTAACACCAAAAATTCAAACGAAAAAGATTTTGATGAAAAAGATCAAAACTCCGCCGAAAATAAACAAGAACAAACACAAATGATAAATGGCGTAGAACTTACAATGAAGGAAGTGCAGCTTGTAAGAGAGCTTCAAAGTATAGATAGAAATGTCAAAGCCCACGAAGCGGCACATCAAGCAGCGGGTGGGGGCTTGGCTGGAGCGGCTAGCTTTAGCTATACCAAAGGACCAGATAATCAAATGTATGCCACAGCCGGTGAAGTGCCAATAAGAATGCAAAAGGGCAATACGCCCGAAGAAACCATAGCCATAGCTCGTCAAGTCGTAGCTGCTGCTATGGCGCCAGCTGATCCTAGCCCTCAAGATTATAAAGTCGCAGCTAATGCGACAAGAATGGAAATTGAGGCAAGAGCTGAAGCGACTAAACTAAAAGCCGAAGAAGCAAAAGAAAAAAACAAAGAAGAAGAAAAAAGACAAGAAGAAAGTGAAAAAAAAGGCTTTAAAGAGCAGATTCAAAAAGCTTATGATTTAAGCGAAGATTCCTTAGGGCTTAACATCGCTTCTTAATGAAACAAAGCTATCTTTACCTCTCTCTCATCATCGCTATGTTTTTATGGGGTATGTCTTGGCCCACTTCTAAAATTTTAAGCTCTTATGCTAATGTGGAATTTGTTGTTTTGTGGCGATTCTTCTTTGTGCTTGTGGGATCTTTGCCTATCTTATTGTTTTTAAAAATTTCCTTAAAAATTTCTAAAAAGACACTCAAATGGCTTTTCATAGCAGGAGGCTTAAATGCCCTTTATGCTTTTATCTTTTTTCTAGCCTTGCGTTATGGCACGGCTGGTAAAGGCGGAGTTTTGGTTACGACTATGGTGCCTATTTTTTCCTATCTTTTTTTATTTTTAGGTTTAAAAAAAAGCTATAAACTAAGCAAATATGAAATTTTTGGACTTTTCATAGGCATTATTTCAGGGCTTTTTTTGCTCAATTTAAATTCCCTTGAAGAGCTTTTTGGACGCTTTAATGTGCTATTTTTACTTTGTGCTTTTATCTGGGCTTTGATGAGTCTTTGCACACATAAAACTAAAGGTGAGCATCCTTTGAGTGTGAATTTTTATGTTAATTTTATTTCCTTTTTGCTTTTTACTCCACTTTTTTTAAATGATGAAAGCTTTTTCATTTTAGAAGCAGATATGAAATTCTGGCTTAATATGTTTATCGTGGCATTTTTATCCACTGTGGTGGGAACGAGCATTTATTATTATGGAATTCACATTTTAGGAAGTGTAAGAGCAAATTCTTTTATACTCATCACACCAGCAAGTGCTTTATTAACTAGCTTTTTAATTTTAAATGAAGTGCCGACTACACTGACCTTAGTGGGCGGTGCTTTGGCTATTGTGGCGATTTATTTTATGGGAAAAAAGGGTAAGGCTTAAGCCCTACCGCAAATTATTCTTTTCTGCTCTTTGCATCAACGATAAATAAAGGCTTATTGAGTAGTTTAAAGTCTTCAATCGTCTTTAAAGTGCCATCACTCACAAGCCATTTTATAAATTTGCTCGCTTCTTCATAATTGACATTTTGGCAATGCTTAGGACTTACTGCTATGACGGAGTAAAAATTCTTTAAGCTATCATCACCCTCACTCACAATAACTAAATTTGGATTAGCTTTTGCGTCTGCTTCATACTTGATATAAGTGCCACGATCTGTTAAAAGCACACCTTTTTTCTCCTCAGCGATCTTAATGCTAGCTAACATTCCCTGTCCGCTTTGTATATACCAGCTCTCTTTTTCAGGCACACCGCCTACATTTTTCCACAAACCTTTTTCTTTATTATCCGTGCCTGATTTATCTCCTCTTGAAACAAAAGGCATTTTTTCAGCCCTAATAAGCTCTAAACTTTCTTTAAGGCTCTTTCCTTTGAATTTATCCGCCAAGCTCTTATCCGCCACGATAATAAAGTCATTATACATCACAGGAGTTCTATCTACACCAAAACCCTTACTTACAAATTCTTTTTCTACCTTAGGAGAATGCACAAAAAGCACATCAGCATTGCAATCCTCTCCTAGTTTTAAAGCTGCTCCCGTGCCAACAGCGACCCATTTTAAGGTATTACCGCTCTCTTTTTCATAAAGAGGCTTTAAGGCGTCTAAAAGACCTGTATTATCAGTGCTTGTTGTTGTCGCCATCTTTAATTCTGCTGCACTAAGGCTTAGTGCTACTAAAGCGGATAGAATAATTTTTTTCATCGCTTTTCCTTTCTGTTTAAAATAAAATGCAATTTTAGCATAATTATGCTAAAATCACGCCCATTAAGGATACATTTTGGATTATATATTTAACGCATTTAAAGAAGCTTTAAATTTACTTTTCAATGCCGATGAAAGCGTCATTTCAGCCATTAAAACAACGCTTTTAAGCTCAAGCGTTTCTATCATTTTAGCTCTTATGGTAGGCTTTCCACTTGGCTTTTGTTTAGGATTTTTTAATTTTAGACTTAAATCAAGCTTAAAACTACTTGTCAATACCAGCCTCTCCTTTCCTACTGTGGCTGTTGGGCTTATCATTTATGCCTTTATTTCCAGTAGGGGACCTTTGGGGGAATTTGGCTTACTTTTTACTATAAAAGCTCTCATTTTGGGGCAGTTTGTTTTAGCCCTACCCATTGTCATCGCCCTCTTTTCAAATTTAATAGAAAATATGGACAAAAAACATTTTTTACTCATAAAATCCTTTCATTTAAGCGCATTTAAGCTTGTTTTAACCATCATTTATGAATTACGCTTTGCACTCATTAGCATTATAGCTCTAGCTTATGGCAGGATAGTCGCTGAAGTGGGCGTAGCGATGATAGTAGGGGGGAATATCAAATACCACACCAGAACAATAACAACAGCCATTTCCCTTGAAACAAATAAAGGCGAATTTGAACGCGGCATAGCCTTAGCCTTAGTTTTAATCAGCATAGCCTTTGTGCTAAATTTTCTTATCCACAGCTTAAAGAAAAATCGATGATAGAAATTAAAAATCTTAGCTTTTCTTATGGGACAAAAGGCATTTTGAAAAATCTTAATCTAAACCTTGACACTAGCAAAATAAGCATTTTAATGGGTGCAAATGGGAGTGGGAAATCAACTTTTTTAAGGATTCTTAATTTTTTAGAAGGCGATTTTCATCAAAATATTAGCTATTTTAAGAAAAATATTTTACGCCGTGAGGAAAAAAGATGGCTTTATTTACTTTTTGCAGAAGCTTGTTTGCTAAATAGAAGTGTCGAAAATAATCTTAAATTTATCCAAAAAACCTACCAAATAAAGGGCGATTTAAAGGGCTTTTTAAGTGAAATTTACACACTTTTGGAGCTTGATAAAAGCTTACTTAAAAAATATCCCGGAGAACTCTCCTCAGGGCAAAGACAAAAAATAGCCTTTGCTATGGCTATGGCGGCTAGGGCGCGTTATTATTTACTTGATGAGCCGAGTGCTTTTTTGGATAAAAAGACCTCTTTTTTACTTAAAAACGCTATCTTACATCTTAAAAAAGGTCTAAATTGCGGTTTTTTAATTACAAGCCACGATAAAGAATTTTTAGATTCTTTAGCTGAAGTGAAACTCTATCTTAGTGATGGAGTGATTTTAGAATTTGAAAATACAAATATTTTTGAATTAAATCATCAAATTTTACATTTTGAAAATCCAATTAAATTTGACAAAATAGCTGACAAAATAGCCCTTAATCCTTACAAAATCAGCCTTTTTTCAGGACAAAAATACTGCATTAAAAATGCTAAAATCATAGCCTTAAGAACGCGTCAAAATGATGTTTTCATTAGAATTATTTCAGGGGATAAAATTTTAGAATTTGCCCTTGAAAACGAAGCGTTTAAAAAAGCAGATTTAAATCTTTATCAAAATTTAAATCTGGGCTTCAATGAAGACGCACTTTGCTTTTTATAATTTGTTACCAAAATTAACATAAAGATAAATTTTTTCTTAAATAAGTCTAAAAATACTCAATAAATCCATTAAACTTTCATACAATTAATTTTAATTCTATATAAAATAAATTTTTTAGGAGTGGATAATGTATCAAAACGACACACAACTCATCAAGCCCAATAAAGAATTTGCAAAAAAGGCACGCATTAAAAATATCTGTGAATACTATGAACTTTACGAAGAGGCTAGTGAAAATTTTGAAAATTTTTGGGGGAAAATGGCTTTGGAGAAAATCGACTGGTTTAGTCCTTTTTCTAGAGTTTTAAATGGGGATAATCCTCCATTTTATAAGTGGTTTGAAGGGGGGACTCTAAATGTAAGCTATCAATGTCTTGATCGTCATATGAAAACAAGGCGTAATAAAGCTGCCATAGTATTTGAAGGAGAGATGGGCGATTATGAAGTTTATACTTATAGAAGGCTTTTTCACGAAGTGTGTAAGGCAGCAAATTTACTAAAGCGTTTTGATGTCAAAAAGGGCGATAGAGTCGTGCTTTATATGCCTATGATACCAGAAAGTGCGATTTTAATGCTAGCTTGTGCGAGGATAGGGGCTATTCATAGTGTTGTGTTTGGCGGTTTTTCTCCAGAAGCTTTGAGAGATAGGATTATCGATGCGGGCGCAAAACTTGTCATCACAGCAGATGGAGCTTTTAGACGCGGTAAGCCTTATATGCTAAAACCTGCCGTGGATAAGGCTTTAAGTGAGGGGTGTGAGTGCGTGGAAAAAGTGCTTGTTGTCATACGCAACAATGAGCCTATTAACTATGTTAAAGGGCGTGATTATGTTTATAATGAGTTGGTTAAAAACGAGTCATATAAATGTGAGCCTGAAATTATGGATAGTGAGGATCTGCTATTTTTACTTTACACTTCAGGCTCGACAGGTAAGCCTAAGGGCGTAATGCACGCAAGTGCTGGCTATATTTTATGGGCTCAAATGACTATGGAGTGGGTTTTTGATATAAAAGATTATGATAATTATTGGTGCAGTGCGGATATAGGCTGGATTACAGGGCATACTTATGTCGTTTATGGACCTCTAGCTTGTGGAGCGACTACGATTATGTATGAGGGAACGCCGACTTATCCAAATTCTGGTAGATGGTGGAGAATGATAGAGGAATATCAAGTGAGTAAATTTTACACATCACCCACTGCCATTAGAATGCTTTACGCAGATGCACCAGATGAGCCTAAAAATTACGATTTAGGCACTCTTGAAGTTTTAGGGACTGTGGGAGAGCCGATAAATCCTAGTGCTTGGAGCTGGTTTTATGAAGAAATTGGAAATTCAAAATGTGCCATTGTAGATACTTGGTGGCAAACAGAAACTGGAGGACATATGATCACGCCTTTGCCCGGTGCTACGCCTTTAAAGCCTAGTTGTGCGACTCTACCTTTACCGGGAATTTTTGCTGAAATCATCGATGAGGAAGGAAATAAAAAGAGCATAGGTGAGGATGGTTTGCTTTGCATTACCAAGCCTTGGCCTTCTATGATAAGAGGAATTTGGAAGGATGAGGAGCGTTATAAGGAAAGCTATTTTTCTCAAGCTAAAAAAGATGGAAAGCCTGTGTATTTTAGCGGGGATGGGGCTTTTTATGATGAAAGAGGCTACATTACCATTACAGGACGCACGGATGATGTGGTTAATGTCGCTGGACACCGTATAGGCACAGCAGAGGTTGAGTCAGCACTTGCCAAACATAAAGATGTAGCAGAATCTGCTGTTGTGAGCGTTTTGGATAGTATTAAGGGTGAAAGTTTATTCGCCTTTGTTGTTTTAAATTCTAATGCAAGTTGCGATTTAGGAAGTGAGCTTGAAACCTTAAAAGAACTCAATGACATTTTAAGAGCAGAGATAGGACCTATCGCTAAAATAGAGCAAATTCTTTACACGCCGGGCTTACCAAAAACAAGAAGCGGTAAGATTATGCGAAGAATTTTACGCACCATAGCAAGAAAAGAAGAATTAAAACAAGATATTTCTACCCTAGAGGATTCTGCTATTGTGGCAAGTATCATCAAATTAGCTAATGAGCAATGACCTTGCCCATTAGCCCCTCTAATTCTTTTTGAGAAATTTGTGCTTTATCAAATTTTACCACTAAATGATGGTGATTTTTATACACTTCCAAAACGCCCTTTAGCTTTGAAACAGCATTTATATCGAGCTTGGTATCAAGGGGCAAATAAAGATTTTTAAGGTCAAATGGATTTTTTAAGAAAAATAAAGAAAAAAGCCAAAAAAACGCCAAAATAATCATAATCAAAGCTAAAATTTTCAACGCATCAAAATGTAAAAATATCCCACCTATTACGCCGCCGCTAAAACTTCCCGCATAACCAAAGGCATTAAATGCACCAAGTGCTTTGCCTTTTTCATTGACCTTGCAAAATTTAGAAGCACAAGATTGCATAATAGGCTCGTGCAAATTAAAACCTAGAAAGAAAATCGCCACAGCAGCGATAAAAATTGCTAAATGGTCAAAAAAGGCAAAAAGTATGTAAGAAAAGATAAAAAAAACAACACCAGCTAATAAAATGTGCTTTGCCAAACCCCTTTTCTCTCCCAAAGCCCCAGCAAAGCCCATAGCCACGAAGCCTACAAGCATAGAGGCAGTATAAACAAGCCATAATTTATCATAATGAAAACGCTCAACCAAAATAATAGGGATAAGCAAAAAGGCTATGGACATAAGCATTTTTTGCATAAAATTTGTCGCATTCATTAGGGCTAAATTTTTTTCTTTAAGCAAAGCTAAAAGTGGAGTTTTGCTATTTTCGTGTGTGATTTTAGGCTCTTTTGGCACAGCAGTATAAAGCAAAATAATGCAAAGAAGAGATAAGGCGGCACTTAAATCAAACAAGCTTGAAAGCCCAAATTTAGCACTCATTATAGGTGCTAAAACCATAGATAAAGCAAAAGCTATACCTATAAAACCTCCCATCATCGCCATAGCCTTGCCTCTTTGCTCTTCGCTTACAAAATCGCTTATCATCGCACTTGCCACAGCACCTATCGCACCAGAGCCTTGCAAAATGCGTCCTAAGAGCATAGTATAAATGTCATTTGCCAAAGAACAAATTAAAGAACCGATGATAAAAAGCACTAAACCTAAAAGCATCGTTTTTTTACGCCCTATTTTATCACTAAGCATCCCAAAAGGCACTTGAAATATGACTTGCATTAAGGCATAAACACCCACAAGCAAACCGACCAAAAAATCGTTTGCATTTTCAAGTTTTAAGGCGTATAAACTCAGCACAGGCAAAACGATAAAAAGCCCAAAAAATCGACTCGCAACAATGAAAGAAAGAACTAAAATACTACGCATTGCTTATCCTTGATTGAAAAGGGCTTATTTTACTTAAAAAGCTTTAACGCTTTATTAAGTTTAAAAAAGTAAGATTAAGCCTTAATAAAATAAGGATAAATGATGAAAATTATTTTAGCAAGTTCCAACGCACATAAATTAAAAGAATTCAAAGAGCTTTTAAATGGATACGAAATTCACAGCCTTAATGCTTTTATTAAGCCTTTTGATATAGAAGAAAATGGCAAAAGCTTTAAGGAAAATGCCAACATCAAATCAAAAGCAGTTTTTGAAAAATTAAGCTCAAAGGAACAAGAAAAAAGCATAGTTTTAAGCGATGATAGTGGAATTTGCGTTAAGGCTTTAAATAGTGCACCCGGAATTTACTCGGCACGCTATTCTTTAAAAGCCGATGATAAAAATAACCGCTTAAAGCTCATTGAAGAATTAGAAAAATTAAGCCTTAAAGAAAGTCTTGCGTATTATGTTTGTGCTTTAAGTCTTAGTTCTAAATTTGGCACTTTTAGTCTAAGTGCTAAAATGTATGGTAGGGTTATCACTGACGAAAGGGGTGAAAATGGCTTTGGTTATGATAGTCTTTTTATCCCTGCAAATTATGATAAAACCTTAGCTCAGCTAAGTAGCTTGGAAAAAAATGCCATTTCCCACCGCTTTAAAGCCCTAGAACTTGCTAAAATTTTCTTAAAAACACTCAAAAAGGCTTATCAATGCTAACTTTTTTAAAATATCTTAGTATAGCCACCGTTGCTTATATTATTTTAGCACTTTTGGCTTATTATTTCTCTTAGCATAAAAGCTAATTAAAAGACTAGGTAGCAAAAATAAACTGCCAAACAAAAGCAAAATCATCACCAAAGTCGTTAAAATCCCAAAATAAATGGTCGGGATAAAATTACTACTCATCATCACGCTAAAGCCCAAAACAATGCTAATACTCGTATAATAAAGTGCCGTCCCTATGAAAAGATGTGAATTGACAATGGCTTTTTTCACACTATTATGCTTAAGCTCTTCTTTAAAGCGGTAAATATAATGCAAAATATCATCAACCCCTATGCCTATGGCAATGGCAGCTATGGTAATGCTCATTAAATCAAGAGGGATATCTAAAAAGCCCATAAAAGCAAAGACTAAGCTTAGTGGGATAAGATTACAAATTATGGCTATGGTAGCTATTTTAAAACTTCTAAAAATAAGCACAAAAAGCGTAAAAATCGCCAAAACCACAAAGGCTAAAGTATCAAACTGCGAGGAAAAAAGACTTTGAAGCATATTATTATAAAGGAGCATTATGCCAGTGATTTGCACCTCTACACCTTCATTTTTTAAAAGCTCATTAAGCTCATTTTCCAAATTCTTTAAAAAGGTATCGCGTTTTAAATTGGGATTAGAATCAATGACGCGTATGCTAAATCTAAGCTCATTTTGCTTGATATTTACAAAAGGAGAAAGCAAGTCTTGCTTAAAATTCGGTGGTAAATTTTCATTTAAAAACGCCAGAGCAAAATCGTCCAAATCTTTACCATTATTAATACTTTTGCCTAAACTTAAAAGACTATTAAGGCTCAAAACAGAGCCTACAAATTCCTTATTTTCTAAAAAATGATGCACCTTTTTAGCAATACGCGTTTTTTTAGAATCAAACCAGTAAGTATCTTTTAAAGCAAGACTTTCAAATTCATCTTCAAAACTATCTAAATTTTCGCCATCTTTCATTTGACTTTTTTGCTGCTCTTTAAAACGGATAATAATATCAAGTGGCAGGGTCCCACCCAAATCTTTATCGATGACAAGTAAGCCCTCCTTAATGGCACTGCCATCTTTAAAATAATTCACAAAAGAATTTTCCACCTTCAACTTAGGAATTTCTATAAAGGCTAAAATAAGTGCGATAAAAGCTAAAGCATAAATGAATTTCTTGCGTTTTATGCTGACATTAGCACACCAAAGCAAAAAGGAAAGTTTAAATTCTTTTTGCGTGAAATTTTGCTTTTTTAAAAGCATTAAAGCACTAGATAAAAAAAGATAAGATAAGATAAGTCCCAAGCCTATGCCAAGACTCATCATAATCCCAAGCTTAATAATAGGCTCAATATGCGAAAAAATCAAAGAAAAAAAGCCTATCATAGTCGTAAAAATGGCAAAAAAACTAGGTTTTGCCTTAGCAAGTAAGGTCTGTAAAACAAGTCTTTTTTGCGTAGTATTTGGGTAAAGGCGTGAAATTTCTATAAAATGCGTTATCAAATGCACAACAACAGAAAGCGTGATGATGAGCATTAGTGGGGCATAATTAGACGAAATAACAGTTACAGGAAAATCAAGCAGAGCAAAAAGCCCACTAGCCGAGCTTAAAGAGATAAAGCAAATAAAAAGCGATAAAATCATCAAAGAAAAGGAACGGAAAAAATACCAAAGTGCAAATCCTAGCAAAAACACTAAAGAAATTCCATAAAGCTTTAAATCGTCCTTAATGTAGCTTATCATATCATCGCTTATCATATTCACGCCACCAAGATAAAGCCTTGCTCCATCTTTTTCATAGCCGCTCATTATGGTGCGAATTTGTGTTAAAAGTGCTTTATTAAAAGCATTTTGCGTTTCTTGGTGCGTTTTAATTTGCGTTCTTAAACGCTCTTTTTCATTTTCATCTTTTGCCCCATCTCTTGCTTCGATTAAATCGATATAGGTCAAATCGGGCTTAAGATAGATAATTAAAGCTGTGGTTTTTCCGTCTTTTGCGATGATGTTATTTTGATAAAAGGGGCTGGTGAGAATTTCATCTTTTGCCCTGCTTTGATTAATGTCCTTGCTTGTGATATTTGGGATATTTTGCATTAATTCTTTTAAGTCTTTATTTTCACTACTTAAAAGCAAGGGAGCATTAATGATGCTAAAAACCCTCTCCACGCCCCTGACACTCTCAAGTTCCTTATGTAAATTTTCTAACTTTTTTAAACTTGTTTGACTAAAAGGATTTTCATCACTTGGCTTAAAAACTAACATTAAAAAATTATCACTCTTATAATGCTTAGAAAGCTCTCTAAAAGTCTTTAAGTCTTTGTCATCTTCTAAAAGCAAACTTTCAGCACTCGCATCAATATGCAGTTTAAAAGCGAAAAAGCTTAAAAACACACAAAAAAGCAAGGTAAGCAAAAAGGTGCTTTTGGGATGATTAATGAGAAATTTTAAGAAAAAAGCCATTATTTGATGATGATATCATTAAGCTTGTTTAATAAATCTTTAAAAGTGCCATTTTCTAAAATATCGCCAAATTGCGAACGATAGGTTTGTATAATGCTAACGCCCAAAACATCGACATCGTAAATCAGCCAATCATCATTTTCTTTATAGAATTTAAAAATAATGAATTTTTTTTCTCCATCGACTAGCATAGAACTTGTGAGAAAATAACGCTTTTCATTTTTCTGCTCTCCGCCTTCAACTTTTAAAATTTGATCCTTATAAAGCTCGAGCTTATCAGTAAAGCTTTTTTTAAGACTTGCCTCAAAAGCCTTGTTAAATTCCGCCACTTCATCTTGACTTAATTTTTGATAATATTTAGATAAAGACAATTTTGCCATTAATTTATAATCAAAAACTTCGTCAAAAAGCTTAAAAATATCCTGTGCGGCGACTTTTTTATCGCCTTTTGTGTTTTGTAAGATTTTTAAACTCTCATTGATATTGTTTTGCATAAAACTTTCAATTTCATTTAAATTAAGTGCAAAAGCACTCAACGCTATCGTAAGTAATAATAAAATTTTTCGCATTTTTCTTCCTATTTGCTAAGTTCTTTACGCCTTTGCTCGTAAGCATCACGCAAAAACGGATATAAATTTGGCGTATTATAATAAATTTCATCAATTTCATCAAGATGAAAGGATAGCTCATTGGCAAAGCCGTAAGCCCCCACCAAAAAACTGGCATAATCAGGCTCAATATAAGCCGTAGGCGTAGCATACCAAAGTGCTGGTAAGCTTAAAGTATCTCTTAAATTACTCGGTCCTAAAATAGGTAAAACGATATGAAAGCCCTCACCCACTCCCCAATGTGCCAAAACAAGTCCTAAATCTGCAGGATGCTTTTCTATCCCCATTTCACTAGCGATATCCCTAAGCCCACCAAAGCCCATAATAGAATTTGCGATAAAACGCTTAAGCTCATCACCAGCATTATCAAATTTAAGTTGCAAAACATTTCCCACTACACGAAAAGGTGCTAGTAAATTATCAAAAAAATTCCTCGCACCAGAGCGCACGAAACTGGGTATTATAGCATTATAACCCTTTAACGCAGGACGCATTACATAAGTATAAAGTCCGACATTAAATTCTGTTATCATTTTATTATAACCAAAAAGAGGGTCGCTAACTTCATATTGTTGATACTCTTTTTCAAAATCTTCCAATTTCTCAGCCACACTAACGCTAACAAAACCACAAAATAATAATAAAAATAATATCTTTTTCACACTTTTCCTTAAAGTTCAATATCCCAATAAAACTCCACCCATTCACTAGCCTCCTTAACGCTAAATTCAGGTTGTAAAAGAGCAGTTTTTTTGTAAAAAATCGTTGCGATTTTAAGCTCTATATGTGGAAATTTCGCCTTTAAAATTCTCTTAATTTCACTCAAACTTTCCCCACTATCGACAATATCATCGATCAATAAAACTCTCTTATAAGCACTTAAATTTGGGATATTAAAAACCTCAACACTATCAAGCTTTCTTGTATCATCATAATGGATACTATTTAAAGCAAATAAATTTCTAGTCTTTAGTGCTACCGCTAAAGAATGTCCAAGACTAAGTCCTCCTCTAGCTATGGCGACTAAGGCATCTGGTGCAAATTCCTCTTTCACTTTTTTTGCTAAGAATTTCACATCTTTTTCGAAATCTTCATAAGCGTAAAACATCATTTTTCCTTAATTTAAAGCAATTAGTAAGAAGTTTCCTAAAGAAATCAAGCTCAAAACGACAATCCCTACATTAATCTTATCCCACTCTCTTTTAAAAATTCTCACTAGCAAAAAGCTAATAAAACCAAAAGCAAAGCCCGAAGTTATCGAATAAGTCAGTGGCATCATAATGATAGTAAAAAAAGTGCCAACAGCAATAGCACTATCACCAAAATCGATATTTTTCACTTCCATAAACATCAAAATGCCAACCATTACAAGCACAGGGTAAATGGCATTAGGCGGTATAGCCTTAAAAAGTGGCAGTAAAAAAAGCGTAAGCGCAAAACAACAAGCCACGACAATAGCAACAAGCCCTGTCCTACCTCCACTCTCAACCCCCGTTGTGCTTTCCACAAAAGCCGTAACAGTCGAAGTGCCAACACCAGCCCCCAAAACCGAGCTTGCCGCATCAGCCATTAAAGTTTTACCAAGCTTTTTTTCTCCCTCTACAGGCTTATCAAAAATTTTTCCCCTTGCCCCAACACCTGTAATCGTGCCTATACTATCAAAAAGCTGCGTAATAAAAAAAGTTAAAATCACAGGGATCATTGCCACGCTTAAAGCACTTTTAATATCAAGCTCAAAAGCGATAGCGCCAAGTCCATTTTCTCGGCTAAAATTTGGTAAAGAAAAAATTTCATTAGGAAAAATTGCCCCTTCGATATTTAATTTTACTCCGTAATTTTGCATTAAATAAAATGCCACGCTCCAAAGTGCTAAAGAGCTTAGTAAAACACCCAAAATAAAAGCCGCTCTAAGTTTTAACGCCCAAAAAAATATGACTAAAATTAAAGAAAAAATTCCAAAAAGCACACTAGGATCCTTAAAATTTCCCACACCCACTAAAGTTGCATCATTTTTAACAATAATGCCCATCTTTTGAAGTCCCAAAAATGCTATAAAGCATCCTATACCAGCACAAATAGCAAGGCGTAAATCTTTAGGGATATTGCGTATGATCCAAAGACGAAAATTTGTAAAAGAAAGAATTAAAAAAATAAAGCCTGATAAAAACACCGCCCCCAAAGCACTCTGCCAAGGAATTTGCTGTGCTATACAGACTGAAAAAGTGAAATAAGCGTTCATTCCCATACCCACACTCATCGCCACAGGGGTGTTTGCAAAAAGTCCGTTAAATGTGCTTGCAATGATAGTGATTAAAGCAGTAGCGGTAATCAAAGCCTCCAAAGGCATACCTGTGTTACTCACAATGTGAGAATTAACGGGGACAATATAAATCATCGTCAAAAAGGTCGTAATACCTGCTAAAAGCTCTGTTTTTATATTTGTCCCATTTTCCTTAAGCTTAAAAATACTCATTGGTAATCCTTACATAAACTACACATCAATTTTGACATCAAAAGACTTAAAAATAAAAACCAAATTGACCCAAAACATTAATATTATATTGATCGCTAACAAATTCATTAACTACATTAAATCCATAAAAAAACGAATTAGGATAAATAAAATGCGAAGTTAGCCCCCAAGTGATAAGATTAGAGTTAAGACGATGATACTGCACGAAATCTTGATTAGGAAAGTCTTTGAAACGCACATTATTTTCAATCGTTTTTCCGCTTAATTTATATTCATAAATAAAAAAACTTCCAAGCTTTGTTTGCATCGCTTCTCGGTCAAAAAGATAGGATAAATTCAATCCACCAGCCAAAGAAGTGGTATGATGATTGATCGCATCGTAAGATTTAGCAAAGACAAGATTGCCATTTTCACTAAAAGCATCTTGCTTGATAAAATTATAATTAAAATACGCCAAAGGCGTCAAAGTCAAATTATTAAGAGCTTGAAAGTCCTTAGCTAGTCCTAATTGTAAGGAGCTAAGTAGATTGTCATAATTTGAGTTTAAAGAGCCATTTTGTCCCATAATTGTTCTTGTCATATCATTACTTGCTCTTGCTAAACTCGCACCGCTTAGAATTTTAAAATTTTGCAAATTTAAAATGTGATTAAATGAAAAATTAAAATATTTATTTTTCAAATTGGCATTTTCAAAATCTAGTCTAGTATCACTCACATCTAACCCAAAGCTTAATAGGGAATTTTCATTAACTGCCCCGCCTATGGTAAGATTTAATCCTGTGCTTCGCCCGTCAAAATTATCGCCGTTAATTTTTTTGTAATTAGGGCTAAGATTCCAAATATAACGCTTATCCATTTTATCTAATAAGCCCAAATCCATAAAAACATCACTCTCAATACTAGCTGTTAATAAAGGATTTTTTTCTAAACTTGCCATTAAATTCCCGGAAGTAAAGCTTGGATTAAGAGCGCTCATCATATTTCTTTGTGCAAAAATGTGCTGCTGATAATGAAGTCCGGAAGCACTTTGCATATAGTCATTAGCCTCCAAACTTTCTAAAGTTTTCTCCATAGTTTTCGTATCTGTATTGTCCAAAAAGGCAAAATAGTCCTTATATCTATCTTGTAAATTATGAATAGAGCGAATGCTTCTTAAGGATCGCCCCATAGTGCTATTCGCACTCTCATATGCGTCTTTTTTAATAACTGGCTTAACAATGATATGATTAGGTGGTGGCGTGGTCGTTGGTGGAGTAGTTGTTGGCGGTGGTGTAATTGGGCTTGGCTGGGTTACTGGAGGCTGAGGGTTTGTAATGTCTGGTTGTGGAGTTGGCTGGGGTTGTGGAGCCGGTTGGGGCATTTTATCTTTATTAATGCTTGTTTTATCACTATCTAAAACAGCTACAAAATCCACAGCATTATTACCCATCACAGAAACGCCACTAAATTGATCTAAATGCGTATTCAATCCACCCAAATCAATGCTAACATAATGCCCACTTGTAAAAAATTTCGGCAAAGGGATATATTCTAATTTTCCGCCTTTAATCTCATAAGAATTTGCTATGAGTTTGGAATTTTTATCATTGCCAAAATCAAGTTGCAATTTAGAATTTTGCCCCTCTTGCGTGTATTTTCCCTTGATAGTCAAATCACTCAAATCTTCATTTCCCGGTCTTACTATGCCTTTATTTTCAAGGTTTTTACCTACTTCGCCATTACCGCTAAATAAGCCCCCCTCTAAAACTTTCACATCACCTGCTATTCTAGCTTTTTCCTTTTCGCTTTTATTATTTAAAGCTAGGCTACCATTTTTAATAATGGTCGCCCCCTCATAGCTATTATTCCCCGTTAAGATGAGCTTGCCGCTACCCTCTTTGATAAATCCTACATTAAGATTTGTTAAATTTGTCGGTAAATTGATTGCGTCTTTTTTATGTAAGCTTTCGTCCCACTTTTTTTGGCTAATGTCATTGCTAAAAGTTGCGTTGTGATTTTGCGTATCAAGGGTATAATACACCTCATTTTGTCCCGCATAAGCACTTGAAACATCACTATCATTAAGGCGATTAGCGTCCAAAGTCGCCAAGCCTTTCATAGCCTTAGCCACATCTAAAATTCCCTGCCCAAAAAGACTTTCTTTGCTGACTTTTTGAATAGAGGCATATTCGCTTTCACCCACTCCGTGATATTCTGTGATGGGAGTATAATAGCTAGAATAACCAGCTTGAGAAAGGTCTCTTTTGACTTGATCTTTATCGATACTGCCGTCTGCTTTTTTAGGAATTTCTGTATCAATGTAAAAAATAGTATGAAAAGTTTTTTCCATAAGTATAGGTTTTCTACCAAGATATTCTACAACCTTTAATTTTGTCTCTTTTACCGTGAGTTTAGGAGCTATATAGTCCTTATTAGCCGTGCTTAAAAGCACATCGGCAATTTGTTTGCCATTTAAAAAAGGAAAGCGTTGTGCCACCAAAGCCGCTCCTCCACTTACCATAGGAGCTGCCATTGAAGTCCCACTTTGTGTGCGGTATAAATTTTTATCTACACGCCCAAAACTAGGTTTTTGCATATAAGCAGCATTAACATTGCTAATATTAGAACCGGGTGCTACCAAGCTAAAATTTTCCGCTCCCAAAAGTCCATTACTAAAACCAGACAAACCTCTACCATTAATCACAAGTTTGCCATCTTGATTTCTCGTAATTTGCGAAGAATCCACAGAACCCACCGCCAAAAAAGAACGCAATTCTTCATTATAAAGAGGGCTTAAAGCCATAATGCCAGGACTTATAATACCCTCATTACCCGCCGCAAAGACAACGAGAGTTTTATTTTCTTTTGCGAGTTGATTGAGTTGCTTGGCTGTAGAGTTTTGCTGAATTTGTTCAAAAAGTTCATTAGAAGACTTGCTTTTATAAGCGTCAAGATAAAGTCCCGTTTGAGTCATACTTACAACAGGATAATTGGTTGAATTCCAGCTATTATTGATGATTTTAACATCTTTATCTTTAAAATAATCATAAACATTAGGGGCATTAAAGCTTCCACTACCCTTATTATTCCCAAAAATTTGCACCCCATAAAGTTTAGCATTATAAGCTACGCCGTGAGGATTATTCTCATCAATATACTTAGCCCCTATAATGCCTGCGACATGGCTTCCGTGCGTATCTACGGAGTAATCAGGCGTATAAGCTTTACCATTGATAGTTGAAAAAGCCTGTCCTAAAACCTTATCTTTTAAGCTAGGATGCTCCCCATTGATCGCCGAGTCTATAACCCCAACATTAATTCCATCTCCGGTAATCGTTAGCTCATAAGCCTCTTTTGAGCCGATAAGCTCTTGATCGCTAAGAGCGTGAAGATTTAGAATTGTTACAAAAGATAAAAAAATACTTTTTTTCATTATTTCATTATGTCCTTATGTTTTAATAAATTTTAAGCTCGTTATAAAGGCTATCCCTTTCCACAGGGATTAAATTTGAGGTTTTAATCAGCTCAATGAAAGTCTCAAGCTTTGTCCCTTTAGCACTCTTAGCCCCACCCGCACTCTGTATGCTTTCTTTTTCTATCGTGCCGTCTAGATCATTTGCTCCAAATTCCTGTGCTACCATAGCTAAATTTAAACTCATAGTCGCCCAGTAAGCCTTAATATTTTTGATATTATCAAGCACTAGACGCGAAATGGCTATGGTTTTAAGAATCTCTTCGCTATCAAGCTGTTCTTTAACATCTAAAAAGCTATTATCCTTTTGCCATACAAGTGGGATAAAGGCGTTAAAACCACCCGTTTCATCTTGCAAGGCTCTAAGCCTTAGCATATGATCGATTCTATGTTTTCTTTTTTCTATATGCCCATAAAGCATAGTGGCGTTACTTTGCCTGCCTTTTTTATGCCATAAAGCGTGAATTTTAAGCCAATTTTCACTACTTACTTTACCTTTGCAAATTTTAGCGCGTATTTCTTCGTCAAAAATTTCAGCTCCTCCTCCAGGCATAGAATCTACGCCGTATTCTAGCATTTTCTCGACCACTTCTTCATAACTAAGTCCCCACCTACGATGGATAAAGTCAATTTCTGCTGCTGTTAGAGCTTTGATGTGAATTTGTGGGTAATTTTGTTTGATTTTTTGAAAAATTTCTAAATACCACTGCCAAGTTGTGTCCTTATTGTGTGCTGAGACGATATGCACTTCCTTTGTGCCGCGTTTTTGTGTGTCAGCAACGATGTTTAAAATTTCTTCGTGGCTCATTAGATAAGGATTAGGATTTTTCCTATGGGCTGAAAAGGCACAAAATTTACAAGTATCCGCACAAATATTTGTTGGGTTAATATGACGATTAAGATTAAAATACACCTTTTTGCCGTGTAGGGCGGTGCGTTTTTGATGAGCGAATTTTGCTAGGGTAAATAAGTCTAAATCATAAAGCCTATAAGCATCTTCTTCGCTAAGTCTTTCTTTGCTTTCTAATTTTTGTATTAAATCACGCATTGTTTTCACTTTTATTTTTTTAAAAGCCTTATTATAAATTTTTCTTCTTAATAAAAGTTCATAAAAAGAATTTTGCTAAAATAATTTCAAATTTGAAAAAGGAACAATTTGCCAAGACAAAAATTAAAAGACGAGATTAAGCATTACAAAAGCTCCTGCCATAAGCTTTTTTTAAAGCAAGGTTTTTTTAGTATGCATCATAGTAAGCACATAGATGATTTTATCAACCGAGCTTTTATGATTGTTTTGGAGGAATTTTTTGAAGATTTTTTGCCGACTAAGGAGTTTGTGCCTTTTTGCATAGTGGCGAGGGATTATTATGCGAAAAATCATTTATGTTTTGATGAGCCTATACCCTTACTTTTTGTGTATAAAAATTTAAAAATTTATCATTTAAAGCCCCTCATTAAAGCCTTGATTGAACTTTTAAATGATGTAGGTTTAAGGCTTGATTATATGATTTTAGAAAATGAAGGCTTAGGATATATTAGCGAAAAAGAGCTTTTAAATTCTCTCATACAAATGCGTTTTATAGGTGGCTCAAAGCTTTTATTTAAAGAAAGTAAAGCAAGGGTTCATTTGACGCTTAAAAAGCACTTAAACGCCCTTGCCTCAAATCTTTTTAAACCTTGCAAATTAGCCTTTTTAAAGCAGGATTTTAATATCCAAAAAGAGGACGGAGGATTGCAGGATTTAAGAAATTTAGATAACCTACTCACGCTTTTTAAAAAAGATAGTTCTAATTACGCACTTGCTTTCATCAATGAAAAAAATCTTAGTGAACTACGGCTAGCAAGTGAGTTTTTACTCTCTTTTAAATCCGCCATTAATCTTCAAAGTCAAAAAGATAATAATGAATTTTCCCTTAATCACGCTCAAGATTTAGCAAATTTAATGTATAAAAGAGAAAAGAAAAATTTAAAAGCCAAAGATAATTTAGTGCAAAAAATCTTAAATTCTATGCACACCATAAGCCTTTACAACGCCTTTTTAACGCAACAAATTCAAAATGAATTCGTTGGAGAAACAAGTCAAAAGTATCATTTTTCTAGCTTTTTAAAGGCTATGGAATTTTTAAGCTCACTTAAAGATGAACCGCATCATTTAAATATCAATTTAATTTTCGCACTCAAAGAAACACCTTTTTTAAAGGAAGAAAATGAAAAAATTCTAGAGCTTTTTAAAGGCTTTTTTGAAAGAAAACATAGCTTTTTCATCTTAAAAATTTTGCTTGATAGTGGGAAATTAAAAGAGCTTTTTAAGCCTATGGTAAGGTTTTTAAGTAACGAAGAAAGTGATTATTGCTTCGATGTGGAGGCTTTTTTGGTGCTAGAAGAATTTGAAAAAAGGGATTTAGCACTTAAAGAAAATGCTCTTTTAAAACTCGTCATACTTTTTAGCAGCGTTAAAGAAGAAAACGAACTTTCTATGGGCGGGGTTTTTAGGGCGTTTGGTGCGAAATTGAAATTGGAAAATAAAGCATTAGAATTAGGACTTAAACTTTATAAAAATTTTGGCGCCTTAAAAGAGCTGGTCGAAAAAGAAGATATTTATAATCCTCTCATTTTATCCGCCCTACTTTCTAAGCTAGAAAATCTTAAAACCTTAGAGCTTTTAGCCCTTTTAACCAAAACAAAAGCACAAATTTCAAATGCCTCGCCCTTTTTTTACAAAGCCTTAGATAAGCTTTTAATCAATGCCAAATACGGCTTTGAAGATGCTAATTTACTAGAAGAAAGCACAAGAAGGGTTAAAAAAGAGCAAACCCTTAGAAGAACTAAGGCTTTTTTAGACTTAAATCCTCTTTTGCAAGATAAAATCACACATATTAAATCCAATCTTTTCATCATCAAAAACCCTTTTGAAGATATTATCAAAATCGCTCAAATCGCCCTTCATCAAAATTTTAAATTCTGGCTTAATACAGAAAGTAATTTAAGCCTTGAAATCATTTGTCAAAAAGACTTTAAAATCGAGCATTTTTTATATGCTTTGAGCGAATTTAACCTCATTTTTATGAGCTTTTATGAGCTTTTCGGTGATAAAATTTATCTTAAATTTGAATATGAAAATATCATCAATCAAACGCAAAAAGAAAGACTTTTAACGCTTTTAAATGCAAATTTAAATTTAAATCACAAAAGAAAGATGAAAAAGCCAATCATTAAAAAAGATGAAGTAAAATTGGATTTAAATTATTCTAAAACTTATGCGAAATTAAATCTTAATACTAAAGACCAACAAGGTTTAATGGCATTTATAATGAATATTTTTCGTGCCTATGGCTTGCATTTAAGCACGGCTAAAATTCAAACCATACGCCAAAGGACACGCAATAGCTTCATTTTTGAAAAAAACGAAGCTATTTTGCAAAATCAAGACAAAATAATAAATTCTTTAATAAGCGAGTGAAAATGTGTGGGATAGTTGGCTACATCGGTAAAAATGAAAAAAAGCAAATCATACTAAACGGACTTAAAGAGCTAGAATATAGAGGCTATGATAGTGCGGGTATCGCTGTGATGAGTGAGGGTGAGCTTAGCTTTTTTAAAGCGGTTGGTAAGCTTGAAAATTTGGCAGATAAATGCAAAGAATTTCATAGCGAGGGCTTTGGCTTTGCCATAGGACACACAAGATGGGCGACACACGGAAAACCCACAGAAATCAACGCTCACCCACATTTAGGGCAGTATTCTTGCGTGATACACAATGGCATTATTGAAAACTACAAAGAGCTTAAAGACGAGCTTGAAAAAGAGGGAGTGCAGTTTTTAAGTCAAACAGATACCGAAGTCATCGTGCAGCTTTTCGAATTTTACGCACACCATTTAGAAGCAAAAGAAGCCTTTAAAAAAACCATTTCGCGTTTAAAAGGAGCTTTTGCGACCTTGCTAATTAGCAAAAAAGAGCCAAATACTATCTTCTTTGCCAAAAATGCCGCCCCGCTTATCATAGGTAAAAACGCTCAAAATGAACTTTATTTTGCTAGTGGGGACGCTCCATTAATAGGCAATGTTGATGAAGTGATTTATTTAGAGGATTTAAGCTATGGCTATGCGGGGGAAAATGAACTTGTCATTTTTGAAAATGACAAATCGCTAAAACCTAGCTTTGTCAAACTTTCAGGCGATAAAGCTTATGCGAAAAAAGACGGCTTTCGCTTTTTTATGGAGAAGGAAATTTATGAACAAAGTCGCGTTTTAAGCGAAGTTTTAATGGGACGCATTGAGGGCGATAAGGTCGTTTTTGATGAACTTGAAAAAGAGGATTTAACACACTTTAGCGAAATCACTCTTTGTGCTTGTGGGACAAGCTATCACGCCGCTTTGGTAGGAAGCTATCTTTTAGAAAGAGTGGCTAAAATTCGCACAAAGGTAGAGATAGCAAGTGAATTTCGCTACCGCGAAGCTTTAATCGACCCTAACTCCCTTTTCATCGTCATCTCACAAAGCGGCGAAACAGCCGACACCCTAGAAGCCCTTAAAATCGCCAAAAATGCGGGAGTTAAAAGCCTTGCTATTTGTAATGTAGATAATTCCAACATCGTGCGTTTAGCAAATTTAAGCCTACTTACGCGTGCTGGCATAGAAAAGGGCGTAGCTTCCACTAAGGCTTTTGCGACACAGGTTTTAACGCTTTGGATGTTAGCCATTTTCATCGCACAAAAGAAAAATTTACCGATACAAGAGGATATTAAAGCTCTTTTGCATACGCCAAATTGTGTGCTTGTGAAGCAAAATTTACACGAAAGAATTCATCGCCTTTCTAAACGCTATTTAGACGGACACGGCTTTTTCTTCATCGGGCGTGATGTTTTCTACCCTTTAGCACTTGAGGGTGCTTTAAAGCTTAAAGAGCTTTCCTATCTTCACGCAGAGGGCTATCCAGCTGGAGAGATGAAGCACGGACCCATAGCCTTAGCAGATTCTAAACTCTACACCATAGCATTAATGCCTGAAAATTTACTCTATGAAAAAACAAAATCTAATGTCGAAGAACTCATCGCTAGAGATTCCACTCTACTTTGTATCTCACCTCTTGATTTTGACTTAAGTGATGATTTTATCAAAACAAAACAGCAAAGCCACTATATGTGTGAATTTTTCGAAATGATGCTTATCACGCAACTTTTAGCTATGGAAATTTCTATCCGCTTGGGTAATGATGTGGATATGCCGCGTAATCTTGCAAAAAGTGTAACGGTAGAATAAGCCCCAAAAAAGGGGCTTTATAAAACTAAGCCTTAGGTCCTATCATCTTGCTAGGATCGACAAATTGATTAAAATCTTGTTCACTCACAAGCCCTAATTCCATAGCACTTTCTTTAAGAGAAATACCCTTTTTATGTGCGTTTTTAGCGACTTTAGCGGCATTTTCATAGCCTATGTGAGGATTAAGTGCGGTAACTAGCATTAAGGAATTATGCAAATTATGATCGATCCTTTCGCGATTTGGCTCTATACCCACAGCACAATGGATATTAAACGAATGCATAGAATCGGCTAATAAATCAAGACTTTGCAAGAAATTATAAATAATCACAGGCTTAAAGACATTTAGCTCAAAATTCCCTTGCGAAGCAGCAAAGCCTATCGTAGCGTCATTTCCCATTACTTGCACAGCGACCATAGTAAGAGCTTCACACTGGGTAGGATTAACTTTTCCCGGCATAATAGAGCTTCCCGGCTCATTTTCTGGGATTAAAATCTCGCCTAAACCACATCTAGGACCACTTGAAAGCCATCTTACATCATTAGCGATTTTCATCAAATTCGCCGCTAGACCCTTCATCGCTCCGTGTGTGAAATTAATCGCATCGTGGCTTGTGAGAGCGTGGAATTTATTAGGACTTGAGACGAATTTCGTGCCTACAAGTTTTGTTAGCTCTTCGCTCACTTTTTCACTAAGCTCAGGATGTGCATTAAGCCCTGTGCCAACAGCCGTCCCACCGATAGCAAGTTCTCTTAAAGTAGGCAAAGAAGCGATGATTTGCTCTTTTGAGTGTAAAAGCATAGACAAATAGCCGCTAAATTCCTGTGCTAAAGTGAGTGGAGTAGCGTCTTGAAGGTGCGTTCTGCCTATTTTGATAATGCCATCAAATTCCTTCACTTTCTTTTCGAAAGTCGCAATCAAACCATCAAGAGCTGGGATAAGCTTTTTCTCCACTTGCTCCACAGCCACTATACTCATAGCCGTTGGGAAAGTATCGTTTGAGCTTTGACTCATATTAACATGATCATTAGGATGCACTAATTTTTCTTTACGAAAATCCCCACCCATAAGCTCTGTCGCTCTATTTGCAATGACTTCGTTCATATTCATATTGCTTTGTGTGCCAGAGCCTGTTTGCCAGATAGCTAGAGGGAAATTATCGTCAAATTTACCAGCTATGATTTCATCACAAGCTTTAATAATGGCATTTTTTTTAGCTTCATCAAGTTTGCCTAGCTTATGATTAACGATAGCAAGAGATTTTTTGAGATTTGCAAAAGCATAAATTAAAACCTTAGGCATTTTTTCGCAGCCTATTTTAAAATTCTCAAAACTTCTTTGCGTTTGTGCGCCCCAGTGCTTATCATTTGGCACTTTAATCTCACCCATAGTATCGTGTTCGATTCTATATTCCATTTTCACTCCTTGTAAGAAATTCTTAAATTCTAGCATAATAAAGTTGGCGTAAAATAAAAATCTTAATATTTATATAGAAAGCTCAAAAATGTCATTTTGTTTTAGTGTGAAAATTAAAAATTTAAATCAATAATAAAATAAGAATATGTACTAAAAAAGATAAAAGGACACAAGCCTTAGCTTATATCCTTTAAAAAGTCTTAAAAAGTCTTATGCAGTCTTAAACTAGCAGTATGTGATGTTGCACTTTCTCCAAAGAGGAATTTATAGCCTAAGCTTACATCTACTCCATAAGGATTTATCCACATAAAAGCTCCCCCTAATTGTGAATAGTATTTTGATGTTTCAAAATGATTGGTAAAGTTTTGATTATTGATTTTAGTTTGGGTATCTATTTCATTATTAAGATTGACCCTTACACCTCCATCAAGCTGAATAGCAACATTATCTTTTCTTTTAAACCAATTCAAACTTGCTGTTGCATAAGTGATACCATAAGTCATATCATCTAAGCTTTCTTTATAGGCTAATTTATTCCCTTTCATATCAAAGCCTTTTAACTTAGCTCCTGTATGACCTATGCCTATTTGAGGAGTAAGATATTGGCTATGATCTTGTAAGTTATAATAAATAATAGAAGCTAAAAATACTCTAGCATCATAAGCATAGTTTTTTGCATCTCCTTGAGATTTAAAACCACTTACTGGTTCCCTTTCAAGATCTGCTTTAGTATAAGAGCCTCTTATATCCACTCCACCAAAAAGTTGTCCTATATGACTTTGAGCTAGTTCTATGCTATATTTTGAACCAAGTAAGAAAGTATCACTATCAAAATTAAAGACATCATCAGCTAAATGAGTCTTATTTTTCTCTACTGCTCCATAAAGCATTAATAAGCTATTATCAAAATATGTATGTCCTCCTGCTAAGATACCAGAGCTTGTTCCATCTGCTTTTTCTGGTATATCTGCTAAATCTGTTTTAATCTTAGAATAATAAGGACGCACAAAGATATCAAAATTTGTATCAGGTTGGGTTCTTTTATATCTTAAAGAAGCACGACTTGCTTCATTTAAGAAAGAATCAAATAATAAAGAACGACGCCCTAATTGATTGATAAAGGCTTGAGAGAATAAACCTGCCGCACCAAGATTAGCATTAAAACGGGTGTCTATGGTTTGAGTTTGTGCATTAAATTTTCCATAAAAGCCACTTTGTTTAAGATCTTGTGAAAAGTCTGCACTTTTAACATAAACATTTCCAACTCCAGTATTAGCAGCACCTGATACTGAATTAGCTAAAGAAACACTTTTACCAATTTGTGTATCCTCACTCACTAAGGCTATGGTAAGTTTATCTATGGCTACTCTTGCTTGAGTGGCATTAGCATTATTTGTGCTATCTACAAGCTTAACAGTTGCATAGGTTTCTTGTGCTGTGGTGGCTGTTCTTACTTCACCAAAATTTAGAGTAGGAGTAGCACCACTTGCTATTCTAAAGGTAGAAATTCCATTATTATAGCCTATATTCATATTATCATTAATATTAATATTACCATTTCCACCTATTTCTATATTAGCAATTCTACCTTGCTGCATATTATTTAGTTCAAAATCACCTGAAGTAATTTTAAGATTTTCAATAGTGCCTTGGTAATTGTTTAGGGAGCCACCATTATTATTAGTAAGAGTAGAGATGGTGCCTTTCATATTGTTTATGTTACCATTAGTGCTTTGTAGGGTTTGAATATTAGCACTATTATTAACATTGCCATTATTATTAGTAAGATTAGTAATGTTTCCATTTCCACTATTAGTGATATGACCTCCATCATTTGTAAGGGTGGTAATAATGCCTGTGTTAGTAATACTATCTGTGCTAGCCTTTGTTTGGATAGCTTTTGTAGTAGGGGCTGCTTTGTAGGTTAGGGAAGTGATAGTTCCTGCGTTGGTGATGTTACCGCCTTGATTGCTAGTGAGGGTGTTGATGGTGCCTTGACCCATAGTTACACTGCCGCCTTTATTATTGGTAAGGGTAGCGATGGAGCCTGAAGTGTTGTTGATAGTGCCTCCTGTGTTGGTTAGGGTAGTGATGGTTTGACCTTTGTTATTTATAGTCATCGTTCCTTTGTTGTCTATGGTTTCAATTTTATCACTAGCATTTCGTATTGTAATATTAATAGTATTTTTTTCACCCACAGTAAGCGTTTTCATGCTCGCATTATCTAAACTCAAATTTGTCGTTGCATCACCGCTTGTTTTTTTGGAAGTTATGGTCATATCTCCCATATTCATACCGCCATATACACTTACACCAAGAGTTCCAGAAACATTACTTCCAAAAATAAACTCGACTGTTTTATATGGATTGTTTGGTTGTCGGTTAAGATTTAAATCTCCATTGGCTGGATTAAACCGGGCTTCTTGCTTTATATTATTATTTCTTTCCCATTTTGCTGTAACTTTATCATTGGCTTGAGAAGCACAAGTTAAAGCAAGAATGCAGACTAAAGACAAAAGGGGCTTTTTAGAACTCATATGAGTTACCCCCCCCCCCCCCCCCGTGTGTGAGAGTTTGGTTGAAATTTTTGCATATTAAACCTTTCATAAATGAGATAAAAATTACCCTCAATTATAAAATAAAATTAACAAAAAGTAAAGAGAAATTTGAAAAATCGTTTTTTTTTTTTTTTGTAAAAGCCTAGAAAATAGGAGTTTGAAAGTAATGGAAAGTGGTGTCCACGGCGAGATTCGAACTCACGACCTCAAAATTAGGAATTTTGCGCTCTATCCAGCTGAGCTACGAGGACAAATAGAGAAAAGCCCCTCATTGTAATGCTTACAAAAAAGGGGGAGGGTTAAGATGAAGAGGGGTGTTAGCCATTTCTTTTCTTAACAATCTCTTCGGAAACATTTTTAGGCACTTCATCATAATGGTCAAATTCCATAGAATAAGTCGCCCTACCTTGAGTTTGAGAACGCAAATCGGTAGAATAGCCAAACATCTCAGCCAAAGGACAAAAGGCTGTGATGACCTTATTTCCGCCACGCTCGTCCATAGAATTGACCTGACCGCGTCTTTTGTTTAAATCGCCAATTACATCGCCCATATAATCTTCAGGAGTTTCAACCTCCACTTTCATCATAGGCTCTAAAATCACCGCTCCAGCTTTTCTAGCACCCTCTTTAAAGCCCATAGAAGCAGCAAGTTTAAATGCCATTTCGGAAGAATCCACCTCGTGATAAGATCCATCATAAACGGTTACTTTCACATCTTCCACAGGATAGCCCGCTAAAACGCCATTTTGTAGGGCTTCTTGCACACCCTTATCAACGGCTGGGATATATTCTTTAGGGATAACACCGCCTTTAATGTCATTTACAAATTCATAGCCACTTCCCGGCTCCAAAGGCTCAAGGCGTAAAAATACATGTCCGTATTGACCGCGACCGCCCGATTGCTTGGCGTATTTGTATTCTTGCTCTACGGCTTTTCTTATCGTTTCGCGGTAAGCCACTTGTGGCTGTCCTACTTCGGCTTCGACTTTAAATTCTCTAAGCATTCTATCTACGATAATTTCAAGGTGCAATTCACCCATACCAGAAATGATCGTTTGCCCACTTTCTTCATCTGTTGAAACCCTAAAGCTTGGGTCTTCTTGAGCTAGTTTATTAAGCGCTATGGACATTTTTTCTTGATCTGCCTTAGTCTTAGGCTCGACTGCTACGGAGATAACCGGGTCTGGGAAGTCCATTCTCTCTAAAATAACCTTATCTTTCTCACTTGCTAAGGTATCTCCTGTGAGCGTATCTTTAAGCCCCACAACAGCACCGATTTCCCCTGCGTAAAGCACCTTTATCTCTTCTCTTTTATTAGAGTGCATTTTTAAAAGTCTGCCTATACGCTCTTTTTTATCCTTAGTCGAATTATAAGCGTAAGAGCCACTTTCAAGGCTTCCACGATATACACGCACGAAAGTTAGCTGTCCCACAAAAGGATCGGTCATTATTTTAAAAGCGAGTCCTGCAAATTCGCCATCATCAGTAGAAGTTACTGAAACTTCGCTTCCGTCTTCATACTCGCCTTTAATGTTAGCCACCTCATCAGGTGCTGGTAAATAGGCTATGACTGCGTCAAGTAGGGGTTGAACGCCTTTATTTTTAAAGGCTGTTCCACAAAGCATAGGCACCATAGAAAGGCTCAAACAGCCGGCTTTTATCCCTGCTTTAATCTCCTCAAGGCTTAAATCCTCGCCCCCTAAATACTTCTCCATAAGCTCATCGCTCGTCTCGCTTACTGCTTCTATCATTTTAACGCGGTATTCTTCAGCCTTTTCCTTAAGCTCGGCTGGAATTTCTTTCTCTACATAGTCAGTTGGCTTACTTTCATCTTCCCAAACTAAAGCTTTCATCGTAACAAGGTCAATCACACCTTTGAAATTATCCTCCGCACCGATAGGAATTTGAAGAGGGACGGGATTTGCCTTAAGGCGGTTACGAATTTGCTCCTCGACATTGTAAAAATTAGCACCTATTCTATCCATTTTATTGACAAAAACGATTCTTGGAACGCCATATTTATTTGCTTGTCTCCATACGGTTTCGCTTTGCGGTTGAACGCCACCTACTGAGCAAAATACTGCCACAGCGCCGTCTAAAACACGCATAGAACGCTCCACTTCAATGGTGAAATCCACATGTCCTGGAGTGTCTATAAGATTGATTTGATAATCTTTCCAAAAACAAGTTGTCGCTGCGGAAGTTATCGTAATGCCTCTTTCTTTCTCTTGCTCCATCCAGTCCATAGTCGCGGCACCATCATGCACTTCGCCTATTTTATGACTCATACCTGTGAAAAAGAGTATTCTCTCACTTGTTGTTGTTTTTCCCGCGTCAATGTGAGCGGCTATGCCTATATTTCTAACCTTTTTTAAAGGGGTCGTTCTTGACATCTTAGCCTCCTACCAGCGATAATGTGCAAAAGCTTTATTTGCTTCAGCCATTTTATAAGTGTCCTCTTTCTTTTTGAAAGATGCACCCTTAGAATTTGCCGCGTCCATTAATTCGCCAGCTAGCTTTTCTATCATCGTTCTTTCGCTTCTTTTTCTAGCAAAAGAAATAATCCAGCGAATCGCCAAGGCTTGTTGCCTAGCAGGACGCACCTCAACAGGCACTTGGTAAGTCGCACCACCCACACGGCGTGATTTAACTTCAAGTAAAGGTTTAATGTTTTCAATAGCATCGTTAAAAATATCAATGCCCTTTTTCTCGCCACCTTTTTTATCAATAGCCTCTAAAGCACCATAAAGTATAGCTGTAGCGGTGCTTTTTTTACCATCATACATTAAAGAATTAATAAATTTTGTGATGATTTTATTACCATAAATTGGGTCGGGTAAGATTTCCCTTACGGGAGCTTTTCTTCTTCTCATTTTTTTCCTTCAAATTTAAAATTTTACTCAAACAAAATCAAATCAAACGGATTTGCCTGTTTTAACAATTATTTCGCGGCAGCTTTTGGACGCTTCGCACCATATTTAGAACGAGAAACCGTTCTCTTAGCCACGCCAGCAGTATCTAAAGCACCACGCACGATGTGATACTTCACACCCGGTAAGTCTTTCACCCTACCGCCACGCACTAAAACGATGCTATGCTCTTGGAGGTTATGACCCTCACCGCCGATATAGCTTATCACTTCAAAGCCACTAGTAAGTCTTACTTTGGCAACTTTTCTTAAAGCGGAGTTTGGTTTTTTAGGGGTTGTAGTATAAACCCTAGTGCAAACGCCTCTTCTTTGCGGACAATTTTTAAGCGCTGGAGACTTAGACTTTTCTAAGACCTTTTTACGCTCTTTACGAACCAACTGATTTATGGTAGGCACAATCATTCCTTTCTTAAAATGTAATAAAACTTGCGATTCTAGCTAAAATTTTCTTACAAAAATATAAACTATGATGAATTTGCAATAAGTTTTGGTATATTTGGATAAAATCCTATCTAAATTTAGATAGGATTAAAGATTATTGCTTGTTGGTATTATACTGCACATAAACCATATGAGTGGCTAAGTATTCCTCAAGTCCGTGCTTACCGTCAGCTCCACCTATGCCACTTTTACGCCAACCAGCGTGAAATCCTTGCATAGCTTCAAAATTTTCGCGGTTAATATAGGTTTCACCAAATTTAATTTCCCGACTAGCTCTCATCGCCACATCTAAATTTTGCGTATAAATAGAGCTTGTGAGACCATATTCGCAATCATTTGCCATATCAATAGCCTCATCAAGCGTGTCAAATTTAGCAATAGGCAAAATCGGTGCAAAAATTTCTTTTTGCATAATCTCATCTTCGTGTTTGACATTTGTAAGAACACTTGCAGGAAAATAATAACCACTCTCATCTGTAATTTTTCCACCACACTCTACCACAGCTCCTTTAGCTTTAGCTCTTTCAAGTATAGCTAGAGCATTATCGACTCCTGCTTGATTGACAAGCGGACCCATATCAAAATTTCCTTTTAGCGTATTTCCAACACTTACCTTACTCATAGCCTTGACAAATTTATCAACAAATTCATCATAAACGCTGCTATGCACATAAGCCCTTTCAGCGCAATTACAAACTTGACCATTATTACAAATTCGACTCGCCTTAATTGCTTCCACAGCTAAATTAATATCCGCATCCTTACACACTATGGCAGGGGCTTTTCCTCCAAGCTCTAAAGAAACTTTGATGATATTTTTTGCGGCAGCTTCCATAACCCTCACTCCCGCCTCAACACTTCCCGTAAGGCTTACCATTCCTATATTTTCATTACTTGATAGTTCTTGTCCTACTACACTACCCTTACCTGCGACCAAATTAAACACGCCTTTTGGCAAGGAGCTTTGTGAGACAAGTTTTGCAAATTCAAAGGCGTTGTTTGGAGTTTCACTACTTGGCTTGATGACTATGGTATTACCCGTTAGTAGAGCTGGAGCTAATTTCCTAACTATCAAAAAGAAAGGAAAATTCCAAGGCAAAATTCCACCTATTACGCCTATGGCACTTTTATACAAATAAATATGCTCATTAGCCCTATCACTTTGTATAATTTCACCCTCATATCTCCTAGCCCATTCAGCTGTATAATCCATATAATCAGCACTAAAATGAATCTCCACACTAGCCAAAGCCCTAGTTTTCCCCTGCTCTTGCATTAAAACATTTGTCAAAAAATCAGCATTTTTGCGTATCAAATTTGCAATTTCTCTTAGATGATTTGCCCTCTCAATGGCAGGCTTTGCCTCCCAAGCTTTTTGTGCTTTTTTAGCCGCGTCAATAGCCCTTTGTGTATCTTCTAAAGAAGCACTAGCTACCCTTGAGATAAGCTCCTTTGTAGCAGGATTTAACACCTCGATAAATTCACCCTTATGTGGCACAAATTCCCCATCAATAAAATTATAATAAGTTGTCATTTTCTCTCCTTTAATCTAAATGAAACACTTCTTCCATATTAAGCCATTTTTGACCAGCATAACCTAAAGAGATTTGGCAAGGATCGGTTATTTTCCACCATTTTTGTGTGTTTTCATCTCTTGCCATTTTAGCCATATCTGCTTCAAAATCAGCACCTACATACTCAAAATACGCAAATAAATATTCTCCAAATAAATAAATGGAGTAGTTTTGGATATTACACGCCTTAATCATCTCACAAACGCCCTCATAAGGTTTTGCGTGAAGGGCTTTATATTCTGCTATTTTTTCCTTTTTGATTTTTATGATTTGACCGTATCTTTGCACCTATCCTCCTTGTAAAGTGATAAAGCATTTTTGTAAAAAATCTTATCTAAATTTTCAAAAATCCCGCTTTGTATGATAAAACTAGCCCATAAACTAGGGCTTAGTTTAGATACTGGATAATTACTCCCGAAAAGCAATCTTTCCTCACTGAAATTTTCTTTTACACAAGCAAAAAGATCGAAAATAAATTTCCTTGAAGTTTGTTCGCAAAAATCATCAGGAGCTGAAAGCTTAATGTATAAATTTGGGAAATTTTTTAAAAGACTTAAGGTTTTTTTATGCTCGTTAAGATGATTGATTTTAGGGTTTCCTAGATGATTTAGAATGACTTTTAAGCTTTTATTTTCTCTCAAAAAGGCTTCTAAATGATCGAGCTCGTCATTTTTCATACAGGCTTCAAAAGGAATTTGAAAGTTTTTTAAAATTTCTATTTTCTTTTTAAAATCTGCTTCAAATAGCCTTTTAGCACCCTTTTGACTGGTATGTAAAACCTCTCTAAATGAGCTAAGATTTTCTTTGTATCTTAAATCCGCCAAGCAAAGTAAAAGGCTATGAGTTTGCTTTAAAGAAAGAGCGTAAAGGCTTTCCTTATCTACATTATCGCCATTACACTCCACATATAAAGCACCTAAAAACTCGTAATTTTCATATTCTTTTTTCATCCTTGAAAAATCATAATTTTGATTGAGCCTTTCATCATCTTTTAGCCAAGAAATGGGAACTTCGTTTAAGTCCCAAAGATGCAAATGTGCATCGAAAATCTTTTGCATCTTAGGTCCTTATTTTAGAGCCAAAAAAGCCATACCAAGCCACATATAAAAATAAAGGTGCTAAAGATAAATACCCCATACTTGTGCCAAAACTATCATTAATCGCTCCCACAATAATAGGCATAATCGCCCCACCAACTATACTCATCACTAAAAGTGAGCCGGCTAATTTGACTTGATTGAAGGGAAGATTTTTGGTTGCCACAGCAAAAATAGTAGGAAAAGAAATACTCATAAAGAAAAATAAAGCTATGAGCAAAATAACACTTGAAATTCCACTTGAAAAATAAAGCCCCACGCAAATGAAAACATTGATTAAAGAATAAAGCCCTAAAATATACTCTCCTTTAATCTTTTTCATCAAAGGCGTAGAAACTATCCTACCAACCATAAAAGCAACCAAAGCAAGAGAAAAATAATAAGCCGCCTTTTCATCACTTAAGCCCTCATAATGCTCGGTAGCATAATTGATAAAAAATGCTCCTGCGGCGACTTGATTAGCAATGTATAAAAATTGTGCTAAGAGTCCTTTATTAAAATGACTATGCTTAAACACACCCAAAGGCTTAGAATCATCTTTTAAAGCATATTCATCACTCACCGCAGCACCTTCTGGAATTTTATTAAAAGCAAAAAGCGCAAGGATTAAAAGCACAATGATCGCAATACCAACATAAACAAGCTGGACATTACCCATATTTGCGACTAAGGCTTGTTCTATCATTTCCTTACTAGCACCTTCTTCTTGCTTAGTGATGGATAAAAATAAAGCACCGCCGATTAAAGGTCCTACAAACTGCCCTAAGCCGTTAAAACTTTGCGCGGCATTGATTCTAAAGCTGGCATTTTTTTCATCGCCAAGCTTTACCATATAAGGATTTGCACTTGTTTCTAAAGAGCCTATGCCACAAGCTAGAACAAAAAATGCAAATAAAAACAAATGAAAACTTGCTAAATTGGTCGCTGGTATAATGAGTAAAGCCCCTAAAGCATAAAGGGCTAAACCGAAAATAATGCCTATTTTGTAAGAAAATTTAGAAGCAATATAACCTGCTGGTAGGGCGATAACAAAATAAGCCCCAAAATAAGCAAGCTGTAAAAAGCCACTTTCGTGCTGGGTGATGTGAAGGTGATTTTGAAAATTCTTATTCATCACATCGATTAGTCCATAACTCACTCCCCATAAAAAGAAAAGCGAAGTGACTAAGATAATAGCGATTTTGATATTTTTTGATTGTGTTGTCATCTTTTCTCCTTTAGTTGAAATTTAAAGCCCTATCTAAATGCACATAGCCCCCATCAACAAAAAGAATTTGCCCAGTGGTGTGCGAAGCTAGGGGACTTAGCGTGAAAACTGCGGTATTTGCTATTTCCTCTATGTTAGTAAAACGCTGTCCTAGCGGTATGGTTTTAGCTATTTTTTCATATTGCTCTTTAGGATTAGGGAAATTTTGAAGCCATTTTTCATAAAGTGGTGTCATCACTTCAGCGGGTGCTAGGGCATTGACACGCACTTCATCTTTAGCAAAAGCACAAGCCCACTCTCTTGTAAAGCCTATTTGAGCGGCTTTTGCTGAAGCATAGGCGCTAGTTCTGCCCTGTCCTGTGAGTGCTGTTTTGCTGACTATGTTTAAGATGCTACCTTTTTCTTTTTTGATATAGGGTAAGCATTCTTTTGCTAAGGTGTAGTAATGAAAGAGATTGTTTTCATAAGATTTGATTAAATCCTTAGTGCTTGTATTTTCTATGTGGAGATTATCATTTGCTCCGGCATTATTTACAAGGGCGTAGATTGAGCCGTATTTTTGATGAATTTCTTTGATGAGACTTTCGATTTTTTCATATTCTTTTAAATCGATTTGATAGAATCCGAAATTCTCACATAAATCCCTTAATTCAAATTCCACATCCTTATCTATAGATGAGCGTGATAAAATCACAGGGATTCCTCCTTCTTTCGCCCAAAGTCTAGCTATACCAAATCCTATGCCCTTAGCACCACCGCTAATGATACAAATTTTATCTTTAATCTTTAAGTCCATATATCCTCCTTTAATTAGCAAGTTGTAGCAAGTCGCCACACGGAAAAGTCATTTTGCTCGTTAAGCTCTGCTTTAACTAAATGTCCATCGCCTATTTTGACAATAAGCTCTATGAGTTCATCTCTTATATCTTCTTTAGTTTTCGCTCCGTCTAAAATTTCTCCTGCATTAATGTCAATACAATCGTTCATATTTTGATAACAAAAGCTATTTGAACTCATCTTAATCGTAGGCACTATGGCTGATCCTGTTGGTGTGCCTCGACCTGTGGTAAAAACGCAAATATTAGCCCCGCCAGCGACCATAGCACTAAGCTGCTCTATGTCATTACCTGGAGTATTCATAAAAGTAAGCCCCTTAGAAAGCACAGGCTTAGCATAATCAATCACATCCATTAAGGTTCTTGTCCCAGCCTTATAAACACAGCCTAAAGATTTCTCCTCTATGCTACTTAGCCCTCCTGCTATATTTCCTGGGCTTGGATTTGCTCCTCTTATATCAGCGTGAAAAGATTTAACTAAATTCTCATAATTTAAAATCGTATCATAAACTTTTTTCGCCACTTTATCATTTTTTGCTCTTTTAGCAAGTAAGGCTTCACAGCCTATAAGTTCCGTAGTTTCTGCTAAGATAACTGCTCCGCCTTCATCGATGATAAAATCACTCAAACTCCCCAAAGCGGGATTAGCACTAAGTCCGCTATAACTATCACTTCCGCCGCACTCCGTGCCTAAAATCAAATCGCTAAAATCGCCCTCGCTTTTTTGAAAATTCGCCGCTTCTTTTAGCATAGCATTGATTATTTTTACTCCTTTTTCTATGCTTTTTTGGGAGCCGCCTTCTTCTTGTATGACTAAAAATTCGACCTTTTTATAGGGCGTGGCTTCTTTGATTTTTAAAGCAAGCACTTCAGCTTGTATGACTTCACAGCCAAGACCTACGATTAAAACGCCAAAAACATTAGCATTTGTGCCATGACCTATTAAAACATCTCTTGTTTGTAAAGCGTCAAATTCAAGCTGGGAGCAGCCGTGCTGGTGATTGATATATACAGCACCATCGCATTTTTTAGCGATATTTTCGCAGACCTTATTCGCACAATGCACGCTAGGTATGATGATGACTTTATTTCTTAGTCCAAATTTGTCATCTTCTCTTCTATAACCCATTATTTTTTTCATTTTTATCTCCTCGACCTCTAATGCCACTGGTATTATGGATATGCACCCATTCCCCCGCTTTAATATCACAATTTGCGCTTGCTATTGCTTGAGCGTATTTAATGACCTCTTCATTTTCTTTAATATCGCTTAAAGCAAATTTATGTCCGCTTGCTATATCGTTTAAAAGTTTTATGTTTTCTAGGATTTCTCCTTTTTGTAAATTGCGTAAAGCAGTGGCGACATTATCCTTTTCATTGATAATAATATAAGCTTTCATAATGCTACACCCGTTTCTTTTTCTATGCTTTTAATAAGAGCTTTAGCCTCATCTAAACGCAAATTTAACGCCTCTTTTGTGCTAGGCGATAAAGGATGGACACTAGTATTTGCAAAGTCAAAACCTCTTGCCTTTAAAAGCAGAGCAAAGCCCATAGGAAAAGTCAAGCTCATAGCAAATCTTATAGCCTTTAGTAAGCTTTTTTGCACTAATAAGGCTCTTTCGTAATTTTTTGTATCCATAGCACGATAAATTTCACTCATCAATTCAGGGAAAATCCCACCCATACTCGTCATAGAGCCTTTAGCGCCAGCTAATAAAGCTCCGGCATAAAATTCCTCCCTCCCCACAAATACATCAAAATTTGTAGGAACGACATCCAAGATATGATTTAAAAGCAGTGCATCTCCGCTACTATCTTTAATCCCAACAACTCCATCAAGCTTTGATACTTTTTCGATCAAATTTAAGCTCAGTGCTGGAGCAAACAAAGGGATATTATAGATATAAAGGGGGAGTTTAATGCTTTGTGTTAAATTTTTCACATATTCAAAAAGCGTTTCTTCATTGAGTTTGTAATAATAGGGCATAGCAAGCAATAAAGCATCAAGTCCTAACTCATAAGCTTTTTGAGCTAAAATAAGCGTATTTTGATACACAGGCGAAGCTATACCTGTAATGATGGGCTTATCATTTTTAGCAACTTTTTTAGTTAGCTCCATCAGCTTTACTTGTTCTTCTAATCCTAAAGCTTGAGAATCGCCAACGCTACCATTACAAAACAAGCCATCTAAACCCTTAGAAATTCCAAATTCGCAATAACGCATAAATTCTTTTTCATTAATGCTTTTGTCATTTTTATAAGGTGTTAGTAAGGCTGGTAAAGTTCCTTTTAAAATTCCCATTTTGTATTCTCCTTTTGTATATACAAAAATATATTTATATACAAAAAATATAACAATTTTTTTTAAAAAATACAAATGAAATCAATCAAGTATTTTTTATTATTTTTAAATTCAATGTGCCTAAAATAAGCACTTGATTAAAATAGTAAAAAAATAAATTTTTGTGAAATAATGTTACTAAAAGTAAAATATGCTAAAATTAACAGCAAAAAAAGGAGTATTTTGAGCTTACATCAACCCACTTTAAGAGTATTAAAAATTTTAGAACTTCTTGCTAACTCACAAGAAAGACTTACTTTAAGCACCATAGCCAAAAAGCTAAACATTCCCACAAGCACCATTTATCCTATTTTACAAACCCTACAAGAAAAACAATATGTCCAGTGTGATTTAAAGCATAAAACTTATCATTTAGACTTTCAAATTCTTGCTTTATCAAATCACATCAAAAGCGAAAATAAAGTCCTTGAACTGATTAAAAAGCATATGAAAACCATAAGAGATTTAACGCAACAAACCTGTCAAATGGGAATTTTAAAAGAAGGCAATGTGCTGTATTTGGAAAAAATAGACGCTAATAATCAAGTCCAACTCAAATCCTTCATAGGCACTTCTTACCCAGCTTATGCGACCTCTTTAGGCAAGGCTTTACTAGCAAATAAAAATAAAAATGAATTAAAAAAACTTTACCCACAAGCTTTTCAAAAAATCACAACAAAAACACTCAATAACATCGAGGAATTATATCAAGAATTAAAAAGCATCAAAAAAAATAAAATCGCCTTAGAAAGTGGCGAAATGAATCCGCAAATTGAATGTATGGCTATAGGGATAGAGCATAAAGGCAAGATTATAGCCGCCATTAGCATTTCATATTTGCTTTATTATTCTAATGAAAAATTTAGAGAAACAAATAAAAAAATTTTACAAGAAGAAAAAAATAAGATAGAAAAAGAGCTTAGCTTTAGTTTTCCGGATTTAGATGCTATTTATTAAAATAGCCCAAAAAAGGGCTATTATTCTTGTTCTTTAAGTTTTAAATTTTGCTCACCATAAAGTCCCGTTCCAACAGGGATAATACGACCCAAAATGACATTTTCCTTCAAGTCCTCTAAATAGTCAAATTTACCCGCTATACTTGCTTCTGTTAGCACCTTAGTCGTTTCTTGGAAAGAGGCTGCTGAGATGACACTATCACTTCCTATGGCTGCCCTAGTTACCCCTAAAAGCACAGGCTCTGCTATGGCTGGTTCGCCGCCCATTTTGACGATTTTTTCATTTTCCTCACGGAATTTACGGCGTGAGACTAAATCTCCCTCGATAAATTTAGTATGTCCGCTATCGACCACCCTAACCTGCCTTAACATTTGAGAAACGATAACTTCAATATGTTTATCAGAGATCACAACACCCTGTCCGCGATACACTTGCTGAATTTCGCTTATAAGATAATAATGCAAAGCTTTTTCGCCTAAGATTTTAAGCACATCGTGGCTTGAGATTAAGCCGTCTGTAAGCTTTTCGCCTGCGTGGATAAATTCGCCATCTCTTACTTGGATATGCTTGGATTTATCAATAAGATATTCAGCACTTGAGCCGTCTTCAGCCTCGATGATAATTCTTTCTTTTGAGCGTAAAGGTTTGTCAAAACGCACTACGCCATCAATCTCCGCTATCACGGCGGCATTTTTAGGCTTTCTCGCTTCAAAAAGCTCACTAACACGCGGCAAACCACCCGTAATGTCTTTTGACTTTGCTACTGCTTTAGGAGTTTTGGCTAAAATGTCCGCTTGTGAAACCTTATCGCCATCGTGGATAAATATAACCGTCTTTGGCTCAAGCTGATAACGCACAACCTTATCATCTTTTCCAGCTATGAGTAGGGTAGGACGCACTCCACTTGGCAAATATTCATTAATCACCAAAGAACGCTTACCAGTCGCCTCATCAAGCTGCTCATCTGCACTATAACCAGCCTCAATGTCCTCAAAACTTACCACGCCGTCAATCTCCGCTATAATAGCATTATTATACGCATCCCACTCGGCTATGACGCTTTTATCTTTTTTCGCCGCACTTGCAATAATGGCATTAACATCATTTATCACCGCACTATCATCAAATTCTATTTTAGACTCTCTAGGGATATAATGCCTTTTTGCCTCTCTGTCATTTTCATCGGCAATCACAACAAAAAAGCCTTTTTCTTTGACTATATCGCCCTTTTTAACCTTACGCACTCTATCAAGCCCATCGCCTTTAAGGATGTAAAATTTCAAAGTTCCTGTCTCGCCAGCCTTAATGTCCTGCACGACAGGGTCGCCGTCATTGACTAGAATTTCACTCGCATAAGGGATACGATTAGGCACATTCCACCCCTCCTTAATCGCCTCGACTATACTTTCATTTTCATTAACCAAAGCACCATTTTGATATGGTAAATAAAGCTTTCCGTCTATATTTCCACTCACACCAGCTAACTCGTTTGGCTTGGCAAGATCATATTTTCTTAAAATAAATTTAGCTTCTTTTTTCTTATCCTTAATAGAAACAATCACATCTTCGTGAATGCTTTCTATGCTGATAGTTCCCTTAAATGGAGCTTTAATTTTAGGCTCTACAAGCAAAATCGCCGCATTTCTACGATTTGCGACTATATTTTTACCCTCTTTATTTTTGTATGTTTTAAGATTATAAAATCTTATAAAGCCCTCTTTTTGTGCGCTCACTTGTCTATCTTGTAAATCCGTGCTAGCCGTTCCACCGCTGTGGAAGGTTCTAAGCGTAAGCTGAGTCCCCGGCTCACCAATAGATTGTGCCGAGATAATGCCCACAGCCTCGCCCGGCTTGACAAGCTTACCTTCACCCAAATTCACACCATAGCATTTCGCACAAATACCCTTTTTAGCCTTACAAGTGATAGGAGTGCGGATATTTACACTCTTAATTCCACTTTCAGTAAGCACTCTAGCCTTCTCTTCGTCAATCAAAGCTCCCTCAGCAAAAAGAACAAAATTTGTAATAGGGTCAATCACATCTTCAGCTAAAACCCTACCCAAAATACGCTCTTCTAAAGTTTCTACTATGGAGCTATCAGCGGTGATTTCGTTAATCTCAATGCCCTCATGAGTGCCACAATCATAAGTTGTAATTTTAACATTTTGTGCCACATCGATAAGTTTTCTTGTCAAATACCCTGCATTTGCTGTTTTAAGAGCGGTATCGGCAAGTCCCTTTCTCGCACCGTGAGTTGAGATAAAATACTCAAGCACATTAAGTCCTTCACGGAAATTTGAAATAATAGGCGTTTCAATAATGCTACCATCAGGCTTAGTCATCAAGCCTCTCATAGCGGCAAGCTGTGAAATTTGTGCTGCACTACCTCTTGCACCACTATCTGCCATCATATAAATAGAATTAAAACCCTCTTTGTCCTTTTGCACAAGCTCCATCATCTCTTTTGACAAAATATTATTCGTGCTTTTCCAAATATCTAT
Organism: Campylobacter upsaliensis; assembly: GCF_900637395.1. Lineage (NCBI taxonomy): Bacteria > Pseudomonadati > Campylobacterota > Epsilonproteobacteria > Campylobacterales > Campylobacteraceae > Campylobacter > Campylobacter upsaliensis. Next base: position 1,328,961 of record NZ_LR134372.1, read on the forward strand.
GATTTTATTATATCTTTCGCCTGAAGTGATTAAGCCTAGGTTATAAGAATTTTGAATTTCTCTTACTTGCTTTTTAGCTGCATCAATCGCCTTTTGTTTTTCATTTGGCACGATAATATCAGCTATGGAGATAGAAACGCCTGCCTTAGTCGCATATTCAAAACCTAAATTTTTAAGCTTATCCAAAAAGTTTGCAGTGATCTTTAAGCCACCTTGCTTATAAACATAATCCACCAAAGCGGCAATGTCTTTTTTCTTTAGCACCTTATTCCACATATTTTCAGGGACAAAATCAGGCAAAATAGACTTAATAATCAAACGCCCAGCCGTAGTCGCACATTTACGCCCATCGATAATGGTTTGGATATTTGCATGAATATCAAGGCAATTTGACTCCATCGCCATTACAACCTCATCAATGCCTGTGCAAATTTTATGCGCTCCTTTTGCACCCACTTTTTCTAAAGAAAGATAATAAATTCCTAAAACCATATCTTGAGAAGGCACGGTTACGGATTTTCCGCTCGCTGGTAAGAGGATATTCATAGAAGAAAGCATTAAGACCTTACATTCAGCAATAGCTTCTTGAGAAAGTGGCACATGCACAGCCATTTGATCGCCGTCAAAGTCCGCATTAAACGCCGCACACACTAAGGGGTGTAGCTGAATAGCCTTACCCTCGACTAAAACAGGGTGAAAAGCTTGGATAGAAAGCTTATGTAAAGTTGGGGCACGGTTAAGCATTACAGGGTGTCCTTCAACAACCTCTTCAAGGCACTCCCAAACTTCATTTGTTTTATTTTCTATCATTTTTTTAGCTTGTTTAACCGTAGTAGCATAACCCTTTTCTTCAAGCTTGGCTAAAAGGTGTGGTTTAAAAAGCTCTAAAGCCATTTTTTTAGGCAAACCGCACTGGTCCATTCTAAGCTTAGGTCCTACAACGATAACACTACGACCAGAGAAATCCACCCTTTTACCTAGCAAATTCTGTCTAAAACGCCCTTGCTTACCCTTAATAATCTCACTCAAAGACTTAAGCGGTCTTTTGTTTGCTCCCTTGACGGCATTTGCACGGCGACCATTATCAAATAAAGCATCTACGGCTTCTTGTAACATTCTTTTTTCATTTCTAATGATAATTTCAGGCGCGTCAAGCTCGATGAGTTTTTTAAGCCTTGTGTTTCTATTAATCACGCGACGATACAAGTCATTAACATCACTAACCGCAAATTTACCTCCATCTAAAGCAACAAGAGGGCGTAAATCAGGTGGCAAAACGGGTAAATTTGTAATCATCATCCACTCAGGGCGATTTGGCACTGCGTCTTCGCTGTCAATATTTGCATTAAGATTAGAATTTAAGAAATTTTCTACCACTTTCAAACGCTTAATGATAGTCTTTTTCTTCGCTTCGGAATTTGTCGCTTGCATTTGCTCTTTGAGTTGATTTAATAAAGCAACTAAATCTAAATTTGCAAGCAAATCACGCACGACCTCTCCGCCCATTCTAGCTTTAAAATCGGTATTTTCATAGCGTTGCATTAAGCTTTGATACTGCTCTTCATTTAAAACATCACAAAATTCGACTTTTTTGGAATTTTCATTATCATAATAAGCCTCGCCCGGATTCTCTACAATGTAAGCTTCATAATATAACACACGCTCCAAATCCTTCATCTTAACACCAAGCAAAGTTCCTATACGACTTGGCAAAGAATTGACATACCAAATATGTGCCACAGGTGTTACAAGCTCTATATGTCCCATTCTGGAGCGGCGAACCTTAGAATTTGCGACTTCAACGCCACATTTTTCGCATTTTACGCCCTTAAAACGCATTTTTTTATATTTACCACAAAGACACTCATAATCTCTAATCGGTCCAAAAATTTTCGCACAAAAAAGCCCATCTCTTTCAGGTTTTAAGGTGCGGTAATTAATCGTTTCAGGTTTTTTAACCTCGCCATAAGACCAAGATTTAATTCTTTCAGGACTAGCTAGTCTTAATTGAAAAGCTTCAAAGTCTCTTGGTCGATTTTCTTCTTTAATTTCTATTACTTTAAATTTACTCATTTTCCTCGTCCTTATCAAAAATCTCAACATCTAAGGCTAAAGACTTTAGCTCATTTGTTAAAACAAAAAAGGTTTCAGGTATGCCTGTGGCTGGGACATTTTCGCCCTTAGTTAAAGCCTTATAGGCACTAAAACGACCTTCAACATCGTCAGATTTTATAGTAAGCATTTCACGCAAAGTATGTGCCGCTCCGTAAGCTTCCAAAGCCCAAACTTCCATTTCTCCAAATCTTTGTCCTCCAAAGAGGGCTTTACCGCCAACTGGTTGTTGTGTGACTAAAGAGTAAGGTCCTGTGCTTCTTGCATGCACTTTTTCATCAACTAAATGGTGTAATTTTAGCATATACATACATCCTACATGCACACGCTCTGCGATCTTTTCTCCCGTGCGTCCATCATAAAGCTCTGTTTTGCCGTCCATATCAACCTTTGCCATTTTGAAAAGCTCGGCAAATTCCTCTATATTAACCCCTTCAAAAACAGGAGTTGCAAATTTCACACCTTTACTCCAATCTCTTGCATAATTTAAAAGCTCTTCATCGCTTAAGCTCTCCACAAAGGCTTTTTCGTTTGCAAGGCGTGGGATAGAGCAAATTTCAAGCATTTTTTTGCGTAAGCTTTTAATGAAATCTTTTTGCTTTTTGTCAAAAAGTTCTTGAATTTGTTCGCCCAATTTCAAGCCTACAAGCCCTAAATGGCTTTCTAAAATTTGCCCTATATTCATACGACTAGGCACACCGAGTGGATTTAAGGCTATATCAACGCTCTTTCCATTTGGAAGATAAGGCATATCCACCTCAGGCACTATGGTCGAAACTATGCCCTTATTTCCGTGTCTTCCTGCCATTTTATCGCCGACCTTAAGCTTTCTTTTTGTCGCAATATAAATTTTTACAAGCTTAACAACTCCACTTGGTAAAATGTCATCTTTTTCTAAAATTTCAAGCTTTTCATCGTGTTCGGCTTTAAATTTTTTCTTTTCATTTTGGAAATGATTTTTCAGATCTTCATATTGTTTTTGCACTTCTTTAGAATAAGCTTTAATGAGGCTTGTTAAAATAAAACGATTAACCTTTTCTAAATCTTCCTTAGAAACTTTTTGTCCCTTTTTATAGGTCTTTGAGCCTACTTTTTGTTCGCTATTTAAAGGGGCTTTAGCTAAAAGCGCATAGACTCTTAACATTTCCTCTCTATCCATCATTAAAAGTCTGTCGTGATATTCTTTTTCTAAGACTATTTTTTCTTTATCGTAAGATTTTAAAGCCCTATCATCTTTTTCATAGCCTTTCTTAGTGAAAATTTTCACATCAACCACAACACCCTCTAAAGAAGCGGTAGCGTATAAGGACTTATTGACAACATGTCCTGCTTTTTCGCCAAAAATAGCCCTCAAAAGCCTTTCTTCTGGGGTAGGCTTGACCTCTCCTTTTGGAGAAACTTTACCAACTAAAATCATACCTGGCTTAATGTGTGTGCCTATTTTTGCGATTCCGCTTTCATCGAGGTGTGCCACATCATCTTCTTTGACATTTGGAATATCTTTAGTAATTTCCTCAACGCCGTCCTTTAATTCTCTTGCTTCAATTTCTTTTTCATAAATATGCACACTTGTGAAAGTATCCTCACGGATAATTCTCTCACTCACAACGATAGCATCTTCATAATTGTAACCATTCCAAGGCATAAAGGCGATGAGAGCATTTTTACCTATGGCTAACTCACCTTGATCCATACTAGGACCATCGGCTATAATTTGTCCAGCCTTAACAACATCGCCCTTTTTAACGATAGGATGTTGGACATAATTTGTATTTTGATTTGTTCTTAAATTCTTTTCTAAGCTATAATGGTCGATAAAAGGACCCTTTTCATCTTCACCTAAAATAAATATGCTTTTATTATCGACTTTTTCTATCACTCCACCTCGTCTAGCTTTAACAGCCTCCCACGCATCGCGAGCTATAATTCTCTCCATACCTGTACCGACAATAGGCGCAGAAGAAGTTAAAAGTGGCACGGCTTGGCGTTGCATATTTGAACCCATTAAGGCTCTGTTAGCATCATCATGTTCTAAAAATGGTATCAAAGACGCTGCCACGCCCACAACCATACCCGAACAAAGGTCGATGAGTTGGACTTCCTCTCTTCTTGCAAGAATCGTTTCGCCATCTTGCCTTGCCTCTACAAATTCCTCGATAATATTACCCTTAGCATCGATTTTTGTCGAAGCTGGAGCGATGAAAAGCCCCTCTTCTTGAGTAGCAGTAAGATAAACGACCTCATCACTCACTTTACCATTTTCCACCTTTCTATAAGGTGCTTCGACAAAGCCAAGCTCATTAACCTTAGCATAGGTAGAAAGGGTATTAATAAGACCGATATTTTGACCTTCTGGAGTTTCAACAGGACAAATTCTGCCATAATGAGTCGCATGCACATCACGCACCTCAAAACCTGCCCTTTCTTTCACTAAACCACCCTCGCCTAATGCAGATAAACGGCGTTTGTGAGTTACCTCACTTAAAGGGTTTGTTTGGTCCATAAATTGCGATAATTGCCCACCTGTAAAAAATTCCAAAATTGTTGTCGTAATCATCTTAGGATTAATCAAATCATAAGGCATCACCTTATCTAAATCCGCATTTAAAGAGCTAAATTTATCTCTAATCGCCTTTTGCATTTTTGTAAGCCCTAAGTGAAGCTCATTTGCTAAAAGCTCACCTATGGAGCGGATACGGCGATTACCTAAATGATCTCTATCATCGATATAACCCTTACCATTTTTAACCTTTATGAGATATTTTGCAGTCTTGATAATATCTTCATTTGTTAAAACTGTGGTGTATTCAGGCACATCAAGGGCTAATTTATGATTCATTTTCATACGACCTACCTTAGTCAAATCATAACGCTCAGGATTGAAAAATAAATCATTTACAAAGGCTTTAGCTGCGTCTTTTACGACAGGCTCTCCCGGACGCATAACCTTATAAATTCTAATTGCTGCTAAATCATTTTCATCTTCCAAATTTTCACTTTGTTTTAATAATTTTAAAGTTTCATTATCCTGTATGAAAGAATTAATAATCGCCGCATCAACGCCATTTGCCAAATCATTAGCTATATTAAAGCTTTTTTGCTCTTTAATTTTAGCAAGTTTTCCCTCATCAATAAGAGTAAGAGAGTCAAAAAGCACTTCTCCGCTCTGCTTATCAACAATAGGACTTGCTAAGTATCTATTGATAAGGACTTCCAAAGGATATTCCACCCACTTTAAGCCATCTTTAATCAGTTGTTCAATTTTCTTCTTTGTCAGTCTTTTACCTGCTGGATGGACGATCTTACCTTTTTCATCTTTTATATCATATTCGACCCTATCAACAAAGTCATTAGGATTAAATTCTGTCAAAAATTTGTCTTTTTTCACATGAATAGTTTGAATAGGATAAAATAATTTTATAATATCTTGTTTTTTATAGCCTAAAGCTCTAAAAAGCATAGTTATAGGGACTTTTCTGCGTTTATTGATTCTAACATAAAGCACATCTTTAGCATCATATTCAAAATAAAGCCACGAACCACGATCTGGTATGATTTGAGCAGTATAAACAAGCTTATTTGCCACAGTGGAGCTTTCCTCTTCTTTAAAAATCACACCCGGACTTCTATGAAGCTGATTAACCACAACTCTTTCTACACCATTAATGATAAAGGAAACTCTATCTGTCATTAAAGGAATTTCGCGTATAAAAATTTCTTGTTCTTTAATATCCTTAATACCTACCTTCTCACCCGTTTTTTCATCTTTTTCGTGAAGAGTGAGACGAATTTTCATTTTCAAATTTACCGAATAAGTTAGTCCTCTTTCCATACACTCTCTTATGGTGTATTTTGGCTTACCTATTTCACTGCTTACATATTCTAACGAAAGTCTATTTTGTGGATCGTGGATAGGAAAAATGGATTTAAAAACCTTTTCTATACCACTTTCGCTTTTTGTATCACTAAGATTTAAAAAATAATCAAAACTTGCTTTTTGTAATTGAAGAAGATTTGGAATTTCAATTTGTTTAGAAATATTGGAGAAATCTACCCTAAAACGATTTCCTAATTTATTATTTAACATATATCTATACCTCATTGGTAAATTTGTAAATTTAAAAAGAAGACCTAAAAAAATTTAGGTAAAAAAAGGGAATTTTACAATTCCCTTAAACTTCAAAGTTTATTTTAACTCAACTTTAGCACCAGCTTCTTCGAGTTGTTTTTTAGCTTCTTCGGCATCTGCTTTAGCAACACCTTCTTTTAAGGTTGAAGGAGTTTGCTCTACTGCATCTTTAGCCTCCTTAAGACCAAGACCTGTAAGAGCACGAACGATTTTAATAACTTCGATTTTCTTCGCACCGCTATCAGTTAAAACGATGTCAAATTCAGTCTTTTCCTCAGCTGCAGCAGCACCGCCACCAGCAGCAGCACCGCCAGCTACCATAACAGGAGCAGCAGAAACGCCAAATTTTTCTTCAAATTCTTTTACAAGTTCTGATAATTCAAGAACACTTAAATTTGAAATATACTCTAATACATCTTCTTTAGAAATTGCCATTTTTTATCCTTTTTTAATTTTCTGTTTCTTTTTTATTTTTAAGCGCATTTAAACCGATAGTAAAATTTGTAATCGGTGCGTTCCAAACTTGCAAAAGCATAGCAAGCAACTCATTGCGTGAAGGCATTTTAGCCAAGGCTTTAACCTTAGCAATATCCGCAACTTCACCATCAATAAAGGCGGTTTTAATTTGAAATAAATCGTTATTTTCTTCAAATTTCGCCGCGACTTTAGTAACACTTAGTTGATCTTCGCCCCAAAGATAAATATTTGTATCTTTAAGAACTAAACCTGTTTTACCGGAATTATTAAGAGCAATGTTAGCCAAAGTGTTTTTAATAATCTTTACTTCAACACCATTTTCTCTTGCGTTATTTCTAAGCTCTTCAAGCTTTTTTGTGCTAAGACCCTTGTAATTACACACCACAATAGCCTCACTAGCCTTAAAACTCTCCTCAAGCTTAGCGATAACTTCCACTTTTTCACTTCTAGTCACATCTTCTCCTTTCCGATTGAGATTTCAAGCAGAGCGATTTCTCATTTAAGTCCTAAGACCTCGGCTATCTTCAATCTAAAATAAACATTTCAAAGAAAATCTTTCTCTCAAATGTTTATTTATAAGAGTTGTTTTCACAACTCTTATTTCATATCTAAAAGCTCTTGAACTTCAAGCTTTACAGATGGACTCATCGTTAAAGAAAGTGCCGCATTTTTAATATATCTTCCCTTTGCAGCAGCTGGTTTATGCTTATTAATCGCCTTAACAAAAGTGCTGATATTTTCCAAAAGCTTCTCTTTTGTAAAGCTAACTTTTCCAAGTCCTGCGTGGATATTTCCTTGCTTATCAACACGGAAATTAACTTGTCCGCTTTTTGCATTATGCACAGCTTGTGCGACATCCATAGTTACTGTGCCTGTTTTAGGATTTGGCATTAAGCCCTTAGGTCCTAAAATTCTACCAACTTTACCAACAAGACCCATTAAATTTGGTGTAGCAATTAAAACATCAAAATTCATATTGCCTTTTTGAATTTCCTCGACCAAATCATCACTTCCTACTATATCCGCTCCAGCTGCTTGTGCTTCATCGGCTTTAGCGTCTTTTGCAATGACAGCCACACGCACTTTTTTACCTGTCCCAGCAGGTAAAACAACAGAACCGCGCACCATTTGATCGGCGTGTCTTGGATCAACATTAAGCTTTAAAGCAATTTCAACCGTTTCATCAAATTTAGCCGAAGCAAGAGTTTTCACCACATCAACAGCTTCATTTAAAACATAATTTTTTTCAGAATCAATCTTTTTTGTTAATTCTTGTAATCTTTTTGTAATTTTTGCCATTTATTTTCTCCGCATTTTAAAGTGCTACCGCTTCAATCCTAGCGGTAAGGATTCATCAATCTACGATTTCAACACCCATAGAACGAGCCGAACCTGCTATAATTTTTGCCGCTTGGTCCCTATCTTTAGTGTTTAAATCTGCAAGTTTCTTATCAACAATTTCCAAAACTTGCGCACGAGTTAGCTTACCAACCTTATTTTTAAGAGGATTGTCCGCACCTTTACTAATCCCTGCTGCTTTTTTAATTAAATCCGTAGCAGGA